>CAZRGL010000342.1:0-12049 GCA_964599485.1 uncultured Polyangiaceae bacterium | reverse complement strand
GTTGGTCACAGGCGCACAAGCTCACTTGCGGGTCTTTCGCGATCGACAAGCAGGCCTGGGGCTCGGCCCCCGTACCAGCGCGGCCGGATCCACGACCGCCGGGCGCTGCGCCGCCCTGGGTAACGCCGCCGCTACCACCACCCCCAGCTGCCTGCGCCGCCTGGGGGCTCGCTAGCAGGCCAATGCTCGTCACAGCCGCGGCAACGAAGCGGGCGCGTCGGGCGAGAATGGCGTTCTTGTCAGGACGGCCAGCATCATCAGAATAAGTCATATCGAAAGCGTAGCCTCAAGAGGCATCGGGCGCATACCGATAGAAGAACAGGGTGGACGGATCGATCGGTGGCAACTTCAGCGAGGCGCCCACGGCTGGCAACGTAAAGGGCCGGTAGCCATCTCTGGCCCAATGCACCCACAAGTATGGTGGCTGCTGTAGGGGCCTGTTGGCTACGACCCGGATCTGTTGCGGCCGGCCCTCGGAGCTCAGCGCCAAGACCTGCACGCTCATGTCCGAGACCGCGATGGTGTCGCCTACTTTCAAGGGGTGTGAGGGATGGCGCAGGAGCTTGTCGAAGCCGACGGCCCCGATGCCACCTTCACTGCGGATCACGATGGTTCGCTCATCTTCACGCGATATGGTGACCGCAGAGATCCCGGTGGCAAGGATACGCAGGCGATCGGGTACGGATAGTCCCTCCGCGAGCCGCGCTGCTGGAACCGGAGCGGCCCAGAAGAAGTCCGCAGCGTGCACCACGACCAAAGTGCGCCCCGTCAGATCGCCAACCCGATTGAGCGAGCGCCCCGCTTCCAGATACGCCGCCCCGAGCACCTTCAAGGAGTAGGCGCGCAGCGGGAGAATGAGGGGCGCGTAGATCAGATGGGCGCCGACCCAGAACCAAGCCAATCCCTTCAGGCCTCGAGTCCACGGCGCGGCCGCGGCTTGCGGCTCGCCCATCGGACTCCTTTGCTCCAACAGCTGGCCAACGAGATCTGCGATTAGCACCGATCCGCCGATGCCGACCAGCAGCAGCTGTCTGTCGGCGGCGAAAGCGGCACACAAAGGCAAAGCACCGATGACCATCCCAGCGACGCAGAACTTGAGCGTTGGGCTGGCTGGCACGCGCTTGCGCAACAGCAGCGCAATGATGATCAAGCGGGCCACCGAGAACACGAGCGCCCCGATGCGCAGCTTGGGGAAGAAGAAGGCAAGCTCGGAAGTAAACGGGGTGAGCTGGGCGGCGAGCAGCTTGGGCAAGCGCTCGGCCGTGGCCAGCGCGAAGCGCAGCGGCTCGCTCAGCGGATCGGTGTACAGATCGGAAGCGCCCGCGCCGTAGCCGAGGGCCCGGTAGCCAATCCGCCAGCCGACACAGAGCAAGGCATAGGGGAGCAAGGTCAACGCCCGGCGACCGAGACTGCCCTCGTCGAGCCAAACAGCGTAGGCAAAGAGGTAGGCGGTGATGCACAGCGCCATCTCGCTCGAGCAAAGTGCAATAGCCAACATCAGAGGCGCTAGCAGCGCCGAGCGGCGACAACCGTCCTGACGCCAGCGCACATGCAGCAGCAACACGGCAACCGACAAAGTGCTGGCGATGATCGCGTGACGGTTGGCGACCCATGCCACGGCGCCACCATGAGACTCATCGATGGCAAAAATGAGCATCGCCAGCCCGGCGAGCATGGGCTTGTTCAACAGGCGGCGAAAAAGCAGCCCTACCAGGCCGCAGAGCGCCCCGAACCAGAGCAGACTCCGCGCATGCGCAAGAGCCGGCCAGTTTGGCCAGAAATGATGGTCCAAGTAGATGGACAGCGACGACAGCGGCCGAAAGAAGCGCGCGTAGATGCCTGGATCGGTAAACCACGGAAAATAGCCGGACTCGAAGGTGTGCTGGCGAAACGCATCCGAGTTGGGGAAGAACTCGTAGAGGGTCGATGCGCCGCGGGCAGCCCACTCAGGCGTGCGCGGATCGAGCATCACTCTGTGGGTGAAGTCGTCGAGGACCCAGCCGGTCGCCAACGCCGGCGCCATCAGCAGCACACCGAGCACCGTGGCCCAGACGATCACCCCTGGGCGCGACAAGCGCTCGAGGAATTTTCCCACCCGGTCGTCGCTGGGCTCCTGCGCACGTTCCCCCATGGCAGGACAGTAAATGAGTGAGCACGAATCCGCCACGGCTGGGAGCTGCTCGCCGAAATGGATCGTTTGGCAGGCTGCTACGTCTAGCCCAGGAACATGCGAAGGAAACTCGTGCGAGCCATGTGGCGGCTCGCCTCGTTGGCGTGGGGCCTAGCGGTCCTCACGGCGAGCGCGGGCGAGCCCGAGGCAGACGAGGCCCACCGCCCGGCCCTACGCGCCCCAGCGCGAGCGCAGCCAGCGACGGTCAGCAAGCAGCAGCCCACTGCAATAGCGCCAACGCCAAAAGCCCAACCACCAGCCAGCCAAACGAAGCCTGAGCAATCCGAGCCTGGTCGCGCCGCGAGCCCTTGACGTAGAGTAGGGCGATGTTTCGCACGCGCCCGGATGCAACCTTGGTCGGCGACGTACCAGCATATCGCCGCATGATGCCGTACTTGATGCGCACTCGTAACGAGTGCGTCGTCTATTTCGAGCTCCAAGCTGACCTCGATGAGGCCGAGCGCTTCATCACGGAGTTCAACGACAGCCACGAGGAGCTGACCATCACGGTGTTTCACTTGGTGATGTGGGCCATGGTGCAAGTGCTGGAGCAGCGACCGCGACTGAACCGCTTCGTGGCCGGCGGAAAACTCTGGCAACGCGAAGGGATCTGGCTTTCGTACTCGGCCAAGAAGCGCAAAGACGACCGTTCTCCAATCGTCGTCGTCAAGCGACGGTTCGATCCCCAGGAGCCTTTCGAGGAGATGGTGAGATCGATGCTGGGCGGGCTGCGCGAAGAGCGTTCCGACCGCAAGAGCCACGTCGACCGTGAGATGGATGTGGTCTTGGCACTGCCCTCGCCCATCATTCGCGCCCTCATCGCAGCTGGCAAAGCAGTCGACGGTCTCGGTTTGCTGCCGCGCTCATTCATCGACGGCGACCCGATGTACGCCAGCGCCTTCATAGCCAACCTTGGAAGTCTCAAAATGGATGCCGCCTACCACCACCTCTACGAGTACGGCAACATCCCCATCTTTTGTGTCATCGGCCAGAACAAGGAAGTCCCTGCTGTGCAAGACGGCAAGCTGGTGAGCCGCCGCGTGGCCACCCTGCGCTTCAGCTACGACGAGCGCGTCGAAGACGGCCTCTACGCCCAGCGTTCGCTGCAGCAGCTACGGGAGATCTTGGAAAACCCCCACGAAAACATCTGATCAGGGGTCACCGTATCCGATCAAGGTAACCAGATGCGCTTCGTAGAAGGGCTCGATGTCGCTCTGAACCTTGAAAAGCCACACGTCTTCGGCCAGGCCACTGCTCTGAGGGAAGAAATCGACCGAGTGGTGGCTCACTTCAGCGGGGGCTATCTGGGTAGGCATGCTGATGTCATCGCTGACAGCCCAGTGGGGACTGCCGAGCCGGCGGTGGGCTTCGAGAACAGTGCGTGGCACGCTGCAGTCGTTGCTGACATTGATGCTTTCCGCCGAGAACGTGTCGTAGACCTTCGCGCTCACTTCGTAGACATTGTCCGACAGTTTGATGCAGCTATCTGCAGCCTGGGGTGCAACGAGCTGTCCTTGCGCGTTGACTGTGACATCGAGCGGCGTCGAATGGACCCGTTCGGCAGGTCTGAGCGCCAGAAGACGGAATATGTCTGAAGCCACCGCGCCCGCCATCAACTGACTGAAGCTGCCATCTGAGGCCACTTTCACCCGCTTCAGCCCAGGCATGCCCTCGAACCCGAGGGCAAAGATCGACACCGTGTCGGCGTCGACCACTGCGCCCGCCGCACCTTTGATCGTTACACCTTCAGGCGAATCGGAAAACACCACCAGTGAGCTATCCACAGGAGGGGGGATCGGTTGTGGACTGCCAGTGCATCCGCAGGCAAGTAGCGCGGCTACAAAAACAGCGCCCAAATCAGTTTTGATTTGTCGCATGGGTCCGCAGGCAGAAAGGCGCGAGGCTTCAAGCGCCCACATTGTGCATACTCTTTTGCGATGCTTCTCGCAAGTCACCCTGGATGTCTCATCATGTCTCGTTGTGATGCCCAGCCGATCACAGAATGAGACGCTTCGTCAAACAACATGCCGACCGCTCGGGTCTAGTGGAGTGGCACGACTACTGCACAGCCGACGGCCATGCCAACTATTCAAAGAAGACAGCGCCTGCGACGCTTCCTCACCCTCGGATTGGGGACGGCAATCTTCGTCGGCACAACAATGGTTGCGTGCGATAGCCTCGACGCAACTCCGGGTCCAAGCTGCAACTCGTATCTCGCGTGCGTGAAGGTGAACGACATCGCCAAGTACGACTACGAACGCGAAGCATACGACGTCGATGGCACGTGCTACTCGGCACGAAGTCACGATCAATGTGAATTGGATTGTCGGAGCAATCTTGGTCTCTATCAGCTCAAGGACCAGTGCAACATTTGCTCCTCTGATGCAGCATGCTCCACCACCCGCAAATGCGAGATCGCAGCGGGCGAGAAACTCGGCAAGTGCGTCTCCGCCAGCAGCAGCAGCAGCAGCAGCAGCGGCGGCAGCGGTGACAAGTGCTGCTGCGGTTGCAGCGACGTGTGCGCGCTGGCCGACACGTTTGAGATCGCCAATGGCGGCGCCGCCTGCGGCTCGGCGTGCGCCGAGGCTTGCTATCAAGCGGACTGCGGCGCCGCGGTCATTTCATCGGACGGAGCCTGCCCCGCGAGTTGACCAACCCCTGCTCTAGTCGCGTCTTGCAGCGGTTCGCTCGTTAGCGTGCCCGATTGCATCGCTTCATCCCGCGGCACCAAATCGAGCAGCACCCTAACATGGCTCAGCTCAGGCCCACGACCACCCAGTCGAGCGACGCGCGGTGAGCGCTGAGCTCGATTTTCGGCAGCTATTCGACGAGCAGTTGGGCTTTGTCTGGAGCGCGCTCCGACGCTTTGGGGTTTGCGCCGCCGACCTTCCCGACCAAGCTCAAGAAGTCTTCATCACGTTGCACGCGATTATGGGCGACTACGATCGCGAGCGACCACTACGCCCCTGGCTCTTCGGCGTCGCGTATCGCATTGCGATGCGCTACCACACCGGACGCAGCCGTCGGCGCAATGCGAGCTTACCGGCCGATATCCAAGACCCTCGCCCTGCGCCAGACGAGCAACTGGCCCGCCGCGAGGCTCGCGCGCTGGTTGTTCGAGCGATCGCGAAAATCGGTGTGGGTCGTCGACGCGTCTTCGTCATGAGCCAGGTCGAAGGAGCGAGCATCCCAGAGATCGCTGAGGCCTTGAGCATCCCGGTCAACACAGCCTATTCGCGGCTGCGTCTCGCACGAGCCGATTTCAACGGAGCTGTTCGGCGACTCAGGGCGGCGGAGCGGTAAGCTGCACCAAGCGGGCGAGTTTCTAGCCATCATAGGAGGAGGAGGCTTGCACTTGCTGGCCAGAGCGGCTCGTGACGACGGACAGCGCGCTGAGCGCCACCACCAGAACGACGATGGTAGGTATGACGCCCACCAAGATCATTGAGGCATCCGACTCTAGCAGCAGCAAGTATGAAAAGATGACCGAGCTGGCCAGCGTGGCCCCATCGGTCTTTCCGTGGTTCAACAAGAAGTACAGAAACCGGTAGTACATACCGACGAGGAAACTGATTACGAAAACCCCCACCAGGCCGAAGTTGGCGTACATCTCGACGAGCAGCGCGAAATTGACGCTCGTCTTGAGGTCGTTTGGGCGAATCAACCCATAGCGGTGGCCAAACCGTTGACCCATGTCTTTCTTGGGCTTGTCTGGCGCGAAAATGCGTGGAACGAAGAAGTAGATGGCGCTGCGATAGCTCTCGCCATTCCAATAGGGGACACGGGAAGGCGTAGTCTCAACCACGCGGGCGAAGGTGGCCAGATAGCTGGTCCGCCCTCTGGTTTGTTCGGTTGTGTACCGGACGACGTGGGGGTCGTCCAACGTGCCGACGATGATGTCGTAGAACACCTCGACCTTCTCGATGAGCCCATATCCCTGGTTCCACACCCGTTCGCGATACTGCATCTTGGCGGCTAGAAGAGGGAACACACAGAGGAGAACAAGCGCAGCTGACTTGTAGGGCAACGCCCTCTTCTCTTTGATGTAGGTAAAGAAGAACGGCACGATGGCGACGAGCGCGGGTAAGACCAAGCCGCGCGTCAACAGGAGCAGCTCGTTGACGACGAGCAGCGCGACCGCCGCAATTGAGAGGGGTAGCGATAATCGTCCCCGCAGCCGCAGCAGCAACAGCGCGCAAAGAAACACGAGCGGCAATGACGCGAGATTGGCAACCAGACCACGGACGGATGTCGGCACATTGCCGAGCGCTACGATCAAGGTGAACAGCAGCGTTGAGGCGGTGAGCAGCAGGAACAACGGCGCGCCCACTTGCTTGATGTCCAGGTCGAGACGAAGACGAGGCGGCTCGCTATTGCGCCACGCAACAGCACCCAGGCCGTAGAAACCCACCAGCATCATCGCCTGTCCGTGCAACGCGATACCGACGGCGCTGGTGATCGCGTCGACGCTGGTCGGCGTGTGCTTGAGCAAGGACTCCCCGCTGAACACCGCAAAGCCGTAGTAGATGAAATGCACGACCGACACCGCCTCGATGAAAGGGATGTCGTTGCGCTTGTAGAGCACCCGTATGAGCATTGGCAGGGTGCAGAGCCACAGCATCAACGACGCGTAAACGAGTTGAAGTGTGGGCGTATCGTCGGGTGCAAACAGCAAGAGCAGGGCGTTGATGGCAGCGACGAGCCAGGCGTAAATGAGCGGCATGATCAGCGCGCGCAGCCGGACTGCGCCCGGCCACCTCCTTGGCCAGAGCTCGAGCTGGCCCTACTTCGAATGGGCGTGCCAACGGGCGTGCTTGCGCGCGACCGCAAGGCAACCAGGCTCACGGGGGCACCAGTCGTGGTGAGCCCACCAAATGCGGGTTTCATGCGGCGCACAACCCTATTCAGCGCGCAGCGCAGATTCCGTCACACAATGAACAGTCGAGAACAATGGTGCGGTGGCACCAGTGGCTGTGGGCTGTGAACCCAGCGGTTCCGGCAGCTCACCGTCAGCAACCCATCGTGTACTACACTACATGCAAGTGTTTGGGATCTTTGCGCTCCGAAGCGCCGCTCGTACCGCACTGAGGGCGGCGCGGCCCTGGCCGCTGCGAGCAACACCATCACAAATGCCGATGGCGCTCTTGTAATATGGTTTCTGGGCGTCAGGCGCATTCTTGATGTTCCCACGCAGCGCGTTGCAACACGCGGTGATACCGCTGGGGCGGTATGGTCTGGAGGACTTGGTGGAGGCGCCCGCGTCGGCGCTCGCCCCACCTGCTCCGCCGGCGCCTGCATCGTCCGTTTCGGTAGACAGCGCCACACTGCTCGAGGCGGTGGCTGTAGAGGTCAACACCGGCATGGGATCGTCATCCTCGTTGCAATCGTCGCAAGCTGCGGCGCAACAGATCAGCACGAGCAACAACGAAAACAAGGGCGTCTTGATGGCGTAGCGGTTCATCTTGCTCAGTTGGACGCATCAGCTACCAAACCGTTTCAGCCATGACGAAATCACCACAATTGGGCGTGGGGCAGTCTCCTACCTCACCACACGTAGCGCGCCGTCGACCTGGCCAACGTGGAAGTCCATCACGTAGTGGCCTCCATCGGCGTCCTCAGCCGTGGCGATGAGCGGCGCTCCCGAGGAACGCGCAACCCGCCATATTCTGCCACCACAGCTCGGCGAGGCCTGTATGTCGGCAAGGCCAAAGTCCAGATCGGGCACGGCAGGCAGCACCATGTCTTGCAAGAAGGTGCGCAAATCGCGCTCCATTTCGAGCGGATCGGCACCGCAAGCGCGGGCGTAGTCGAGCCGCTTGGGTGTCAACGCTGCCACCAGACCGTCGATGTCGCCGGCCACGAACAGGTCGCGTAGTTGCAGACCATAGCGGCGAATGGGCTCAGCATCGGTCAGCACGGGTGCTTCGAGCAAACGCTCGCGAAACGATTCGCCATCAGCGTCAAAGCTGGCCGTCAGGGCCAAAGGCAGATGCAGCGCGCCTCGTTCGGGATGGGCTAGGGCCAGCGCGAGCAACTCCTCGCCGCCGCCGGGCTCGATGATGGCGCCCGGTTGGTAGAGACGCACTGCGCCGCTCACCATCATGTCACTTGGCGTCGTAACCTGATCGCCGGGCAGCGCTGTTGGCTCGATGCGCACGATGAGCTGGTTGTCCTTGCCCACCAGAAACGCGTTGATGGGCGGCGCAAAGTTGACCGCATGCAATGTCTCGAGCTCGAAAGCGGCAAAGCCATTGAGCACGCCAGTTGCTTTGCAGCCGGTTGCCGTCAGTTCGAGATGGTAGCGCATTGGTCTTGCCACATCATTCTCCCGAGCTGGCGCTGGCGGGCGCCTTGTCCACTTGTTGCGCGAACACTTTGGCGGCGTCCGGCATGGCGTCTAGCCGGCCCTGCAAGTCGCCATCACAATAGTCCATGAGCTGGTCGTAAGAGATGTCGTATCCCCAGTCCGAACGCGCTGCGACATCGTGGTAGACAGCGTTGGCGAGGGCTTCTAGCGCCGGCCAATCACGCCGCGCGGTCTTGTGCCAGAACACCTTGGCTGCGATGTAGCATGCTGCCCCCTTGATGTTCTCACCGTGCACTTCGACATGGCGTCCCCTGCCCTTGTCGAAGTAGTAGTGGACCTTCTGCGCGAACGCCGTCGAGTTGCGGATCTCGTCGATGCGATCGACCATTTCGTCGAGCCGCCCGTCGTAGCAGAATTCGCTGTACTTGTCGGGCTCGAGCTCGCAGTCCTCTCCGCTCTTCCAGCGCACCCAGCCATCCACGAGCCATGCGAGCGCGTCGAGCTGCTTCGTGTCGGTCGGAGGCCGGTGGTAGCTGTAGAAGATGCGGTGGCAGACCTTGTCGACGGTATCGTGGTGCTTCCAGTTCCCAACCGAGAAGTTGTCGCCGATGTAGTATTGCTTGCTGAGCTCCTCGTAGAAGTAGTTCTTGGCCTTGTTCGTCTCCGATTTGGTTGGAGGGGTGGGCGCGGCTGTCTCCTTCGGCACGTCGGGAAACTCGAACGCAGCCCATTCGTCGTTCGCTTCGACGAGCTTCCACTTCTTGGCGTAACCACCAAGCCAGCCGTCATCGCCGAACTGGGCGTCGAAATGCACAGTCAAGCCCTTGTGGTAGGTCTTGCCACTCACATAGAAGGCCTCTGGTTTCTTGCTCGTGCCACGCCTCTGATCGAAGTGGAGGCTCACTGAGGCGCCCACGCCCACGTCGCCCTTGATGACCACCTTGACGAGGCTTCCCACCACGACGCGCGCCCCCAGCTCGAGGTCCCCTTCGCCGCTGAGTGGGCCAATCGTGATCCCGGTCTCGTCGGCGCCTTCGACGAAGAGGTGGCCGAAGCTGGTCTTGACCTTCATCGTCAGCGTAGCTTTGAGATAGATCTGGGCTGCAATCTGGAGCTTCCCGGAGCCCACCTCGATGCCCACGCCGAGCTCGAGCGACAGCGACAAGAGCATCATGTCGAGCTCGATCTGAAGCCAGCGCCCTACTCGATGGTCGTGGGCCTCGCGGTATTCGAGACCGACGGAAAGCGCGCCTTCGAGCAGCTTCAGCTCCACCTCGGCATACCATCCGACCTTGGGCACCATCTCCTGGATGTCGGCAATGAGGTTGTACACATCTTTGCCAGCCTCGATGATCTTGCCGAGCATCTTGGCGGGGTTGAGCGGTAACTCCTCACCATCGAGAGCGATCTTGATCGGATGGTCCTTCGAAGCCTTGACGAGGTTGCTCTTGAGCTCGCTGCGGACCCCTGCCGCACTGCGGCTCGTATGCTCGGCTGTTTGCGATTTGCGCTTTCCGCCGTGACGCACCTCTTTGTCGTCGCTGCTGGTGGTGACGCCATCCTCGGACGCGTAGGACGATTTTTCGCGCACGCTACGATCTTCTTTGCTCGTAATGCGCTCGTGCTCGCGACTCGTGTCGGTGTCGCGCGATTCGTCTGCGACACGGCGATCGCTTTGCTGCTGGATTTGCTGTCGGATGACTGTGCCGTCAGCCTTGGTCGCCTTGCGGCTATGGGTGCCGTCCTTGGCGAGCAGCAGCTCGAGCTCGCGCTCCAAGTAGCTTTGCGCATCCTCGGCGCGCCGCTTGTATCTGCGGTCGTCTTTCTTCCTTTCGGTCTTGATGAGGTCCTTGCTAGCCTTGCGGCCGGCCTTGCTCTCTTTGAAAGGCGGCAAGCTCACGCTCAGCGACCATTTGTACGGCGGATAGACGTCGATAGGACACAGCGGGGCGCGTGCCCAATGCGCTACCTCAGTCTTGCTGTCCTTGTCTTTGGGCGCGCCGAGCACCCACTCCTTGGCCGCGTCCTGGTGGGGCGAATAGCGCTCGGGGCCGTCTGCCATCGCGCCCCAGAGCCGCTTCAAGTACTTCTTAATTCGCTTGAAGCGACGCTTGCCCTTGCCGTCGAAGAGGCCACCCGCCTCGGACATGCGCCTGTAGAAGACTTCGGCACCAAAGTGATGCAGCTCGGACTTGCCAGCCCAAAGATCGCCTTCGCCAGCAAGCTCGACCACCGCGCTGTCAGTCGTGCCATACAGAAAACGATCGGGCGGACGCTTGCCTCCCTCGTTGCGGTATTCGATCACGATTGGATCGACCACGACGAACTTGTTGTCGACCTCCTTCTTGGTGGCCACCACTGCGAAGCTGTCGAGCTGCTCGACCGGCTTGCTGTCGACACTCTTGAAGATGCAGATCTTCTCGGGTCGCTTGCTGCCGTGACTGCACTGCAAGGTCACAGTCCGCTCGAGCTGCCGGCGGGGTAACGCAACGCGCTCGACCCGCACGGTGTGTTCTTGGTCGCGCGCGAGGTCAGCCGTCCAGCGCTTGGGTACATACAGCCGACCGGGCTTGTCCCGATCATCGAAGATGAAGGCCCCATCGGGCCCGCGTTTGGTGCACCCAAGCTGCCGCGCGATCCGTCGCTGCAACTTCCAGCCCTGTTCGAATGGTCTGCCGAAATTGAACAAGCACAGCTCGTCGCAACTCACGCCGTGCTGTTTGGCCACGGACTCGAGCGTGTCACCTGAAGCCACTTTGTGCTCGATGATCTCCACGACGGTCGCGCCAGCGCCCGCAGGAAGAAAAGCACCCGATTGGGCAGGACCGGCCGCCACGGCCAGTAGTTTCCAGACTTGTTCGAGCCGCAGCTGGTCCCCATCGGTGGCAAGCGTCGAGCTGCCGCCACGCGCCAAGAGCGGATCCACGATGAGACCCGCGGCGTTGCTCGACTGAGGTACATCGTCGAGTCGCAAGCGCATGCCTTGAAGCAAACTGCCCGACCGCGCATCGAGCAAATGGATGACGATGCTGTGCTCGTCCGGCTTGACCAGCCCGTCGGCCGGCGCCGCCTGAGCATTCGGGTCGGGGCGTTTCACCCCCCGTGCAGCGAGGACGCCCGGTGGCAAACGGAAACTGTTAGCCAGCTGGCGCAAGACTTGGTCGTCGCTGAGATCGCGAACCTGCAGCCCCTGCCCCGATCCAGCCACCACACGCCGCGCCAAGCGCATCGCACGGGGGTCGTGACGAACGCGGCGTAGCAGCGTGAGCATCAGCTCGTCTGAGCGATGGCGGGCCATGGGGAGCGGCGATTATTGTCGCTCGACCCGATGGCCACAAGGTTGGCCCCCATCCGACAATCTGGCCCGAGCAACACGCACACCATGACCGGCGTGCGGGAAACCGAATGGCCGTAGGGGTGGGGGCTACCCCCGCCTGCGTCCGAATCCGCGTCCGAATCCGCGTCCGAATCCGCGTCCGGGTCCGGGTCCGACTCCGCGTCCGGATCCGCGTCCGGATCCGCGTCCGGGTCTGGGTCCGGGTCTGGGTCCGAGTCGGCGTGCGGGCCACCGC
>CAZRGL010000341.1:1178-12092 GCA_964599485.1 uncultured Polyangiaceae bacterium | reverse complement strand
GTCGTTCGCCCAGTCGCTGACAACATCTGCTGCCGCTCAGAACCTTACTCTCGGGTGGGGGTGTTCCGGGTGGGGGTGTTCGTCGGGAAGCCTCGGTTTTCTAGTAGGGCTTCTACCTTGGGGTCGCGTCCGCGGAATTGGCGGTAGGCCTCGGCCCGATCGATGGCATCGCCGGTTGCCAGGATGACATCCTTGAACTTCTTGGCCGTCGGCGGGTGCCAGGGATCCTTGGTATTTTCGAACGCCGCCCACGCGTCGGCCGCCATCACGTCGGACCACAGATAGGAGTAGTAGCCGGCCGAGTAGGCATCGCTAGTGAACAAGTGCAAGAACTGTGGCAGGCGGTGTCTGAGCACGATTTGTTTGGGCATGCCCAGCGCCGCCAAGGTCTCTTGCTCGAAAGCCTTCGGGTCGACTTTCCCGCTGGCATCGGTGTGCAGTCTCATGTCAACGAGCGCAGCGGACAAATACTCCACCGTTGCAAAGCCCTGGTTGAAGGTGGAGGCCTTGCGCATCTTGTCGATCAGCGCCTGCGGCATCGCCTCTTTCGTCTCGTAGTGCCTGGCAAACTTGTCGAGCACTTCGCGCGTCAGCACCCAGTTCTCATGCACCTGGCTGGGAAACTCCACGAAGTCCCGCGGCGTTTGCCCCAGCGTCGGATAGGTCGTGTCGTTGGTGAGCGCATGCAGCGCGTGGCCGAACTCGTGAAACAGCGTCTCGGCGTCATCCAGGCTGATCAGCACCGGCTCGCCCGCGGCCGCCTTGGTGAAGTTGTTGTTGTTCGACACGATGGCGTCGACTTGGCCATCCATCTTGCTCTGTGACTGATACGTCGCCTGCCACGCTCCCGAGCGCTTGTATTGGCGGGCGAAGTCGTCGCGATACAGCAATCCCACGTGGGTTCCATCAGCCTTGTTGGTCACGCGATACACGCGCACGTCCGGGTGGAAAGTCGGCACCTGACCGGTGATCTCCTCAAAAGCGTAGCCGTACAAGCGCTCCGCCATGTAGTACGACGCTGCGATCATGTTGTTGAGCTCGAAGTACTTCTTGAACTCGTTCTGATCGAGCGCGTAGCGCGCCTTGCGCACCTTCTCCATGTAGTAGCGGTAGTCCCACGGTTCGATGCTGATCTTGGCCCCTTCCTTGTCGGCGAGCGCTTGCATATCCGCCACTTCTTGTTTCACCCGCGCTACCGCGGCTGGCCAAACGCGCTTCATCAGCTCTTCGGCCCGCTCGGGCGTCTTGGCCATCGTGTCCGACATGCGCCAGTGGGCGTGGCTCTGGTAGCCGAGCAGCTTGGCGCGCTCGGCTCGCAGCGCCACAATCTCCACGATGATCGCGTTGGTGTCGTTCTTGTCGCCATGATCGCCACGCGTCACGAAGGCGCGCCACACCTTTTCGCGCAGCGCCCGATTGTCCGAGAACGTCAGAAATGGATCGCAAGCCGACCGGGTGTTGACCACCGCGTAGCCCTCGAGCTTGCGCGCCTTGGCCGCGGCCTCATAGCTGGCCACGAGCGGCTTGGGCAATCCGGCCAGATCCCCCCCGCCGAGCAGCACCCAGGTGTCCTCGTCGGCCTGCACACGGTTGCCGAAGTCGGTGAAGAGCTTCTCCAGCCGCTCGTTGATCTTGCCCATGCGGGCCTTCTGGGCGTCGTCGAGGTTGGCGCCGCGGCGAACAAACTCGTCGTAGGTCTTTTCCACCAATCGCAACTGTTCCGCTTCGAGGCCGCTACCCTGACGCGCCTCGTGAACAGCTGTGACACGCGCGAACAGCTTCTTGTCGAAGTAGATCTTGTCCAGGGTCGCCGCCAACAGCGGGCGAATCACCCCAGCCAGCTTCTGGTACTCGGGGCTGTTCATGTTCGCCGTCATGACGAAGAACAGCGTCGCAACGCGCTCGAGCGCCTTCCCGACCCGGTCCAGCGCAGCAATCGTATTGTCGAAGCTCGGCGCCGCGCTGTTATTTGCGATGGCAGCCACTTCGGCCAAATACATCTCGGCGCCCTTGTCGAAGGCCGGCTTGAACAGCGCCGAATCGACTTTGTCGAACGGCGGCACGCCCCCATGAGGCCCCGTCCACGGGGCAAGCAGCACCTCGAAGTCAGACACAGCCGCGACTGGCTTCTTGGTCGGGTCATGCGGCGGCATTGGGGTCGAGTTTCCGTTGCAGGCGGCAAGGACGATGGCGCCCATGACGACAAGTAGTGCGCGGCTCATCGAGCGCTCCTTGGCTAAAGTCGAGGCGCGCGAGGCTGCCTTGGAACTCAGCTGGCGTCACGCGTTGACGACGGCGGAGGCGAAACGGATTGGGCGCAACGGACCAAATCGAAGGCCGGGCAGCCGCCCAAGCAGTCGGACTGGGTCGCGCAACCGCGGCAAGCAGGCTTGGCGCTCATCTGTTCGGCCATGCGCAGGCGGAATCTGTCGGCCGGGCGGCCGCGCCAAATCGCGGCGAGGGGCTGCTCGTGCAGGTTGCCTACGGCCGCGTTGGGCAAGAACGTGCAGGGGGTAACGTCGAGATTGGGCAGCACGCCGATACTGCTGCGCATGGCCGAGCAGCCCTCGAGTTGGTCGTCGTGGGCAAACCCCAAGTCCGACTCGAGGCCCACCATCGCCGGGGTGAGGCAGCAGTCATAGCCCACCCGCATGTGCTGCGAGAGGGTGAGGAACGCTGTGCGCAACTGGTCGTGCACCAAGAGCGGATCGAGCTTGCTCAGCACCTGGTGGTAACGGCTGCCGCGCCCCACCTCTTTGTAGGCCAGAAAGATCACCCCATAGAGGCTCGGGTAGTCCAGACAGAGCTGCACGATGTCGTCGAGATCCCCGAAGCTCTCTTTGCTCAGGGTGACCTGCAGCACCGTCGAGATACCGTGCTCGAGTAGCCGCTGCAGGCATTGCTGGAAGAAACCGAAGCCGAGCTTGCGTCGCTGATCGAAGCGCGCCCCCACGCCCTCGAGACTCAAGGCCACGGCGCCGCAGTGCTTGCGTAGCGCTTGCAGCATGTCGCTATCGAGGAACATGCCGTTGGTGGTGAGGCTCGGCACCAGGTTGTAGCTGTGGCACAGCTCGAGGATCTCGATGGCCTGGGGATGGCCCAGCGGCTCGCCGCCGCCCAAAGCGATTTGCATCACTCCGCTGGCGCTCAGCTCACGCAACACCAGCTCGACCTCTTCGAGGGGCACGTCGCGGCCATCCGCCACACTCGAAGCATAGCAATGGGGGCAGCCCATGCTGCAGCGCTCGGTGATCTGAAAATCCACCAAGGTAGGCGCCGCATAGACGCGGAAGGGCTGAGCGCACAGATCACCGAAGTCCTCGTCGAAGATCTCCACGGCCCGGCCGTCCAGCTCGGGCAGCTCCCTCTCGAGGCGCTCCATCAACGCGCGTTCGTCGTCGGTGCTCAGTTGTCGCTCGCCGAGCAAGAAGTCGCGCACGAAGAGGTAGCCTTCGGCGTCTAGCTCGATGTGCACGGCGCCATTGGGAATGAACAGCAGTCCGCCAAAAGGCTCTTGGCGCAATAGCAACGGCAATGCGTCCATGCGGCTGTCAGTCATCACCGTCGCCCGTCGTCTCTTGCTCGTGCTCGCCCGAGCCCAAGCGCTTCTTGCTCACCCTCCAGCCAAAGAAGGAGAAGAAGACCACCAACGCCCCCAGACAGCCCAGCTCGCCGAGGTTGGAGCTGGTGCGGTCGACCGGCTGGGGGGCTGGCTCGGCTGGCGGTGAGGCGCTGGTTGCCGAGGTCGTGGCCGTGAGCTTGGGCCTCGCCGTGACGACAGGAGCGGTCGCGGTCGTGCTGCTGCTTGCGGTGGCGGCCGCGGTCGTCGTGGTGGTGCTCGTGGTTGCAGGAGCAGGCGTCGTGGAAGTGGCGCTCAGGCTCGGCGGAACCCACTCGTTGGCGCCCGAAGAGTTGGTCGTGTAGCCGCGCCGGATCCGCAGGATCTTCACGTCAGCGAATCTAGCACGCAGGAGCGCGCAAACCGCTGAATGATCGCGACGGCACGTGGGGGATTGAGCTTTGCGCGCAGATCTGCGAGAAGGCAGCCTCGCCGAGCCAAAACGAGGATCTGCACAAATGACGACATCGAAAATCAATTGGACCGCGATCGACGAAGCACCAGCCTTGGCAACCCACGCATTGCTGCCGATCGTTCAGGCCTTCACCAAGGGCACCGGCATCGAAGTCAAAACCCCGGACATCTCCTTGGCCGGCAGGATCATTGCCAATTTCCCTGACAAGCTGACCGAGGAGCAGCGGATCCCCGACTACCTCACTCAGCTGGGCACGCTCGCCAAGAGCCCCGACGCCAACATCGTCAAGCTGCCCAACATCAGCGCCTCGATTCCGCAGCTGCAGGCTGCCATCAAAGAGCTCAAGGAACGGGGCTACGACATTCCCGACTACCCCGAAGAGCCCAAGACGGACGCCGAGCGTGCCCTGAAGGTGCGTTTTTCCAAGGTTCTCGGCTCCGCGGTGAACCCAGTATTGCGCGAAGGAAACTCCGATCGCCGAGCAGCCCTGTCGGTCAAGAAGTTCGCCCAGAAGAATCCTCACAAGATGATGAAGGCCTGGCCGGAAAGTGGGTCCAAGGCCCGCGTGGCCCACATGAGCGGGAAGGACTTCTACGAGACCGAGAGCTCCACCACCATGGCTGTCGCCGGCGACGTGCGGATCGAGTTCGTCAGTGAGGACGGCAATGTGGCCACGCTCAAGGACAAGGTGTCATTGCTCGCCGGTGAGGTCATCGATACGGCTGCCATGAGCGTGTCGGCTCTGCGCAGCTATTTTGCCGAGCAGATCGCGGCGGCCAAGAGTGACGGCGTGCTGCTGTCCCTACACCTCAAGGCGACGATGATGAAGATCTCCGATCCCATCATGTTCGGCCATTGCGTGTCGGTTTATTACAAGGATGTGCTCGACAGGCACGCCGACCAACTCAAAGAGATTGGCGCCAACGTCAACAATGGCATTGCAGACGTGTTGCGAAAGCTCGACCGACTCGACGCCGACAAGAAGGCCGAGATCGAGGCCGACATCAACGCGGCATATGAAACCGGCCCTGGGCTCGCAATGGTGGACTCCCGCAAGGGCATCACCAATCTGCACGCGCCGAACAACATCATCGTGGACGCATCGATGCCCAACGTCGTTCGCGACGGCGGCCGGATGTGGAACACCGAAGATCAGCTGCAGGACACCGTGGCGCTGATCCCCGACCGCTCCTACGCAACCATGTATCAGACGATCCTCGCCGATTGTCAGACCCACGGGCAGTTCGATCCGTCCACCATGGGAAGCGTTTCCAACGTGGGCTTGATGGCCCAGAAGGCCGAGGAGTACGGCTCCCACGACAAGACCTTCGAGGCTCCGGGCAACGGTGTCATTCGCGTCGTCAACGCCACCGGCACCACCGTGCTCGAGCAGAAGGTAGAGACCGGCGACATCTTCAGGATGTGTCAAGCCAAGGACGAGCCGATTCGCGACTGGGTCGGCCTGGCCGTCACTCGGGCGAAAGCCAGCGGCTCGCCCGCAATCTTCTGGCTCGATGAGAACAGAGGCCACGACGCCGAGATCATCAAGAAGGTCAACGCGTATCTGCCCAACCACGACACCAGCGATCTGGACATTCGCATCATGCCGCCCGTGGAAGCGATGAAGACGTCTCTGGAGAGAGTTCGAAAAGGGCAGAACGTTATCTCCGTCACCGGCAACGTGTTGCGTGACTATCTGACGGATCTGTTCCCCATTCTCGAGCTCGGCACCAGCGCCAGGATGCTATCGATCGTGCCTCTGCTCAACGGCGGCGGACTGTTCGAAACAGGCGCGGGCGGCTCCGCTCCCAAGCATGTGCAGCAGTTCCGCAAAGAAGGACACCTGCGCTGGGACTCGCTCGGCGAGTACTGCGCTCTGGTGCCCTCCCTCGAGCTCATCGCGGAACGCGCCACCAATGCCAAGGCGGCGATTCTCGCCCAGACGCTCGATGCCGCCATCGGCGCCTACCTGGAGAACGCCCGCTATCCTTCGCGCAAGGTCAACGAGATCGACAATCGTGGCAGCACCTTCTATCTGGCGCTGTATTGGGCCCAGGCGCTTGCGGCCCAGGACAAGGACGCCTCGATGAAGAACCGCTTCGCCGAGATTGCCAAGAAGCTCGATGAGCAGCAGGACACGATCACCGCGGAGCTCCTCGCTGCCCAAGGCGAGCCCGTCGATGTGGGTGGCTATTTCATGCCCGATTCGGCCCTGGCCGCAAAGCACATGCGTCCCAGCGCGACCCTAAACGCCATCATCGACGCGATCTAGTAGGGGAAGGTTCACCCGCTGCCCCTGGGCGCCGGTCGGGAGCCAACTCAAGCGCTTACGACGACTTCATCTGCACACGATAGCGGTTGCCAGGTTGCCACCTGCAGTCGGCCGGGGCGCTGATGATCAGTGTGGGGCCATCGTCGTCGCAGCAAAAGCGCAGCAGGCGGAAAGCGCCGCAAAACCGGCTCTCGGTCAGCTCACCATTGTGTGGGGCTTGCTCACTGAGCGTGAGCTGCTCGGGGCGGATCAGCATCAAGTCGTCGACAGCTGCAGACTGGGCGTCGTTTGTTTGGCCGAAAAGCGCCTCGGCGACGGCGGCCTCGAGCGCGTTGCAGCGGCCGAGCAGGGCGGCGGCCTGCTCGCTCTCGGGTTGATTGTAGAGCGTCTCAGGCGGGTCGCATTGCAGCAGCCTCCCTTGATTGATGACGCAGATGCGCTGGCTGAAGAAAAAGGCCTCGTACCGGTCGTGTGTGACGAAGGCGGTGCTGATCTGATGCTCACTGAGGTAGCGCTCGAGGGCGGGAAAGAGGGAAGCTTTGAAAGGTGCGTCCAAGTTGTTGAAGGGCTCGTCGAGCAAGAGCAAGCGCGGCGCAATCATCAAGCTGCGGGCGATCGCCACCCGCTGCTGCTCGCCGCCCGACAATTTCCAGGCGCTGCGTCGCTGCAAGCCCTCGAGCTCGAACAACGAATAGAGCGCCTCGGCCCGGGCGCGACTTTCAGCGGTGCGGCGGGGAATACCGAGATGCAGGTTGTGGTCCACGCTCTCGAAGGGCAGCAGCACCGCTTGTTGAAACACGAGTGAAAAACCGCGCTCGTGAGGCGGGCAATGGTTCTTGCCAGCCTCGGCCAGGAGCTGATCGCCCCACAGCACCCGACCCTCGTCAGGCAAATCGAGACCCAAGATGAGCCGCAACAGGCTGGTCTTGCCGCTGCCCGTCGCCCCCAGAAAAGACACCCGCTCGCCTGGCTCGAGGGCGAAGTCGATGGCCTGCAGCAGCGTCTGCTCAGCGACTTTGCGCGACAGTCCTTCGAGTCGAAGCACTCAGCCTCCGTTGTTCTGTGCTGCCCTCTTCTTTGAAGACGACGCCTTGTAGCACCATCACCGGTCCAATGCCGATGAGCACCAGCGCGAGTACCCAGCCGCTGCTCTCGGCCAACATGTCGATACGCGCCAGAGCGTACACCTTGGCGGCGATCGGCTCGAAGCCAAAGGGACTCAGCCAAACCGTCAGGGCCACTTCGCGCACGGTCTGCAGCACGACGAGCAGCAGGCCCAATGCTGCAAAACGCTTCAGATGGGCTACGTGCAGCGCCATGAACGCACGCGTCGGACTCAGGGCGAGCGACTTGGCCAGATCGCTGAGCTGCTCGGACAAGCTCGACAAGCCGACGCCGAGCGGTACCAACACAAAACACAGGAAGCGCAGCGCTACCGCAATGCTGAGGATTGCAAAAGCGGTGTGATCTGCATAACGGCTCAGCGGTGAGGCCCATCCGCTGAGCACCAGCACCGCCGCGGCCAGCACCATCACGGGCATGAGGTAGCTGATGGTTGCCCAGCCCGATAGCAAGCGGGCCAGCCAACCGAGGCCACCATTGCGTGAATAGGTGATCGCGATCGCGAGCAAGAGCGTGATGAGCCCAACCGCCAAGACCAGCGCGAGGGTGTGCAAGCAGCTCTTGCGTAAGCCCGACAGATCGATCCGGCTCAAGCTACTTGCGAACAACTGTAGCGTTGCCGCCAGCGGGATGACGAAGCCGAGCAGCACCGGCAGCAAGCACATGAGCGGCGCGATTCGGCTGCCCTGTTGTGGTGCCAAGCGGGTGATGTAGGCATCGGGGCGCAGCAAGCCGCCTAGGGCATGACGCAAGTGGGCGGGCTCCATGCGGCGGCTCACGGCGACCAGCAGTACCAGCAGCGCGCCGATCAACAGGAGGCTGAAGCGGGCGACGAAATGCGGTTGCTCGTGGGCGAACCACAGATCATGCAGTACGACCGAGGCGGTGCGGACCGACAGCGTCGAGGCGGTGGCCCAGTCGCCGATGGTCTCCATCGCCACCAGCGCAGCGCCGAGTAGTAGCGCTGGCAAGCACAAAGGCAACAGGACTTTGCGAGCTGTTTGGCGGCGGCTCAGGCCGATGGACTGGCCGAAGGCGAAGGGCGCGCTGCCGTGCTCTTCGAAGCTCATCTTGCAGAGCAAGTAAGCGTACGGGAACAAGCTGAGCGACATGCAAAACACGAAGCCGCCAGCTGAGCGAACATCGAGGGCGAACGGTAACACCAGCCACTTGGCGAATGAGTTGGCGAATGGTCCGCTCGGCGAGAGCAGCTCGGCGTAGATGTTTGCCAAGACGAACGGCGGAAAGAGCAACGGTAAGACGAGTAGCTTTTGCAGAACGCGTCGGCCCCAAAAGCGTCGGTAGCTGACGACGTAAGCGAGTGACAAACCCAAGGCAGCCGTAATCAGGCAGACCGCTGCGCCGAGGAGCAACGAGCGCGCCGTGCCGTCGAGGGCTGCGAGCCAGGAGCCTCCGCCGCCAACCGCTTGGGGTTCGAAAGCGAACACAGCCAATGCTGCGAAGGGGGCCAGCAAGATGAGCGCGACGAGCAGCAGGACAGCAGGCATCCTGACTCTCAGCGCTTGCGGTCGAAGCGTAGCTTTTCGAGGATTTCGAGGACGGGTCCGCGCATATCGGCTGCTTTGCTGAGCGAGACGATGTCTTGCTTGAATACGCCATTAAGCAAGCCTTGCTCAGCGCCGAGCTTCCTGTTGATTGGGGCGATTTCCACGCCCCGCTTGACCGGGTAAGCGAGCAGCGCACGAGCGAAATACTGCTGGGCGTAGTCGCCAGTGAGAAACGCGAGCAAGGCCGTGGCTTCTTTCACACGGGCGGTCGAACGGGTCAGGGCGGCGGCTGAGCGCATGATGACCGCGCCGCGCCGCTTCTGGTTCGGGAAGAACACCGCAGAGGCCTCGGCCCAGGCGCGCTGATCGGGCCGGCCCAACATGATCCCCATGTAGTAGGAATTGGCCAGAGCCAGATCGCACTTGCCGTCCATGATTGCCCGCACCTGCGCCCGGTCGTTGCCTTGCGGCGTGCGGGCGAGGTTGGCGTCGAGCCCGGTCAGCAGGGTATTGGTCTGCTCGAGCCCGTCGGCGACGGCGAGCTGCGAAAAGAGGCTCAAGTTGTAGTCGTGCACGGCCGAGCGCAGACAAATGCGCCCTTTCCATTTGGCCGCGGCCAGATCGGCGTAGCTGCTCAGCTCGCTGGGGCGCACCCGATCCTTGGCGTAGAAAACGAGCCGAGCGCGGTAGGACACCGCTGTGTAGTAGCGCTCTTGGTCGCGCAGCTCGGCGGGCACGTTGGCTTCGACAGCGGGCGAGACGAAGGGGCTGAGCAGTCCGCGGCGCTTGGCCAGCTCGATCACGTAGGCGTTCTTGCTGATGACAAGATCGGCTTCGTTGGGTCGGCTCTTCAACCTTGCCAGCAGCCCCTTGTCGACGAAATTGGCGATGACTTTTACGCCGTGGACCCGGTTGTATTCGTCGAAGAGCTTCTGCAAGTGGCTTGCGGTGCGGTCGGTCAGCACGCGGATCTCTTGTGCTGACGCCCGCTTGTCGGCAGCGCGATCTTGGCAGCCCCAACAGGTCAGCAGGGCCGCGAACAGCAGCGTGCGGGTCACGTCGCTCATGATTGGCTAGGAGGCCTTACTTCGGTGGCGCAGGTGGCGGCGCGGGCTTCTTCTTTTTGACCGACCAGAGGATTTCGAAGCGTACGCCTGGCTTCGTGCCCACTTCGGTCTTGCTCTGCAAGCGCCTCTTGTCGACGCCCTTGTTGATGAGGTGGGCGACGACGGCTTTGGCGCGCGCATCGCCGACCGCTGCGTCCGCTTGGCTGGTCGTCACCGTGACTTCGACCAAGAAGATCCCCTGCTGATTGACGAGCCCAGCAGCTAGGGCATCTAGGGCCTTGAGGCTCTGCGAATCGGTGAGCTGCCCTGCGCTGAACTTCAATTGTGGTTTGACCAGCTCCACGCGCCTCATGGTCACTGTCGCCATCTTCGCTCTGAAGTTCTCCGGGCAGCCGTCGCTGTCCTTTTCGGCGTTGAGCGTCTCAGCTTTGCGCTTACAGCGATCCTTGGCGTCCGGGATGCCGTCGCCATCGCGATCGGGCGCCGAGTCCGGGCAACCATCAGTATCGTCGACGCCGTTGTGGACCTCGGGCTCGCCGATACAGTTGTCGGAGGTGTCTAGCACGCCATCGTGATCGTGATCCAAGTCAGGACAGCCGTCGGTATCCTCGAAACCGTCCATGTCCTCTTGCTTGCCAGCGCATTGGTCGTGTGAGTCGGGCACGCCGTCCTCGTCAGCATCCGGACAGCCGACGAAGCCCTTTTCCCAAGCTGTGCCGGGCTTGTCGGGACAGTTGTCGTGGGCGTCCTTGACGCCGTCGCCGTCCTTGTCGCCTTCACCGTCAGGACAGCCGTCGGTGTCGTCGATCTTGTTGAAGGTATACGATTGTTCAGGACACACCTCGCGCTAGTCAGGCACAATGTCCAAGTCGGCGTACGTTTAGGGGCAGCCCTAGGTATAGGCAAAAATT
>CAZRGL010000341.1:0-1168 GCA_964599485.1 uncultured Polyangiaceae bacterium | reverse complement strand
CCAGGTCTTCCTTTACCTCGGGGCACTGGTCGTTCTTGTCGATCACCCCGTCGCCGTCGCTGTCCGCTTCGCCGGCGGCCATACCGTAGCTCACGCCGAACACGGCGCGGGCGAGCGGCGTGCCGATTCCAGGTACGACGCCAGCGCCACCGCCTGCGGTGATCGCCAGACCCAAGCCGGGTGGGATGTAGCGCACCCCGCCCAGCACTTCGACGGCGTTGGTGCCCGTGGTGTCACTGAAGCGCGTTGCGCCGAAGGCCTCGGCGAACACTGTGAGAAACTTCACGGGCTTGACGCCGACCGCGGCGCCGTATCGCAGCTCAGATCCCGTTGAAGAGGCGCCCATGTTCGACTCGCCGCGATACACGCCGATGACGTTGGCGGCCACCATGAGCGGGCCGAAGTTGCCGTCGAAGATGAAGGCGAGGCGCGCCGACATCGGGGTGTCGCCGACATAGCCGCCCTCAGCCGTGATGTGCCCGAGCGGCGCCGACAGTCCTGCTGCTGCGCCGAGCACGATGGGATCCTTGGGCTTGCCGAAGAAGCGGAACTTGCCCTCGATTGCGGGGTCGCCAACTCCTATCGCGGACAGCCCCTCGGCTGGTGGTCGACCGGTTGTGGGGTCGAGGCCCTCACCCGAAGAGAACACGACTGGCACGCGCAGCCCGATCTGAACCCAGGAGACCGGCGTGACCGTACCCATCACATTCCAGGTGAATAGATCCTGCACTACGTGCACGTCCTGAGCGTCAGAACCACTGCAATCCGTGGCCCCCGCACAGCCGCGCATGACGAATGGATCGCGTGCGTAGTCGAACACCACCGCGGTGCTCCAGGCCCACTCGCCCTCGGTGCGTGCGCCCGACACGCTCAAGTAGTTGCGTGGGCCGAAAGCAGGCGAGAAGCGCTGCACGGACATTTCACCCACGGCCTCTTCTTGGGCGTGAGCGGACGAAGTGGTCAGCGTCCCGGCGAAGATCATCGCGCACAGCACTGGGGACAGCCCCAACAAGTTGAGTTTCATCTTGGGTACCTTGTTCATACCTGGGTTTCGACGACTGGGTTTCGACGACTGCGTTTCGACGACTGCCAAACGCCGACTGGGTTACGCCTACTGGCTTTCGCCGGCTGGCTTTGCTGGGGTGGCTGGGTAGCTGGCTGGCTGGCT
>CAZRGL010000340.1:0-12093 GCA_964599485.1 uncultured Polyangiaceae bacterium | reverse complement strand
GCCTCGGCGAGTTGCTCGATGGCTTGACGTCGTCGCCGCTCGATCTCAGCCAGCGCAAAGCGCAATGAACCGGTGGATGCAAAGAGGGCCACGGTGGTGTCGACGTCCTCATCGCTCAACTCATCGCGCTCGGCGTCGAGGAGGCGCTCGAGCCATTGCGCTTGTTCAGCGCCTGCGTGGTCGAAAGCGTGCACCACCAAGATGCTGCGCTTGCCTTCGGCGATGTCGCTGCCCCGCTGGGCGCGTCCCTTGTCGCCGTACAGATCCAGCACGTCGTCCTGAATCTGAAACAGCACACCTAGATGTCGGGCTGCTGCGGCCAGCTGCGTCAGCAGCTCAGGGCTAGCCCCACAGAGCTGCGCAGCGCCAACCATGGGCAATGCGAACAGCCCCGAGGTCTTGCCCTCGACCATGGCGAAGTAGTCGTCGAGGGTGGTGCGCGCTCGTTTGAAGCCGAGCTCCCGTTGCTGCCCGTCGATGACACGCAAGGTCTCGAGCAGGGTGCGTTGCGTCAGCGCCAGCACTCGGTTTGCAGGTTGCTCGAGTCGCTGCAGAAGCAACAAAGTGTAGTAGAACATGGCGTCGCCGAGGTTGATTGCTTGCGGCTCGCCAAAATGGGCCCAGACCGAAGCGCGCCCCCTGCGCACGGCGTCTCCGTCTTGCAGATCGTCGTGGACGAGCGTGGCGTTGTGGAGCATCTCGCAGGCCGCAGCGAAGGCACGCAATGGCTGCGGATCGGCGTTGAGCGCTTCGGCCACGAGCAGCGGCAGCACACTGCGTAGACGCTTACCGCCTGTGTCGAGGTGGTAGCTGCACATCTCGCCCAGAGCCGAGTCGCTGGGGTTGCTCTGCTGCACAACCTCCTTCATCAGGGCTAGGACGGCGGGCAAATGGGCTTCGGACAAGCGTCGAAAATGCGCGCTCGTCTGCTGCGGATCGGTGACGGCGTTGTTCAGCGTCTGCTCACGCGCCTGGCTCGATTGCGCGAGAAGCTTTCGTGCGGCTTTCACGCTTATGGTGTCCTGTTTCATCATGGTGTGGGCCAGCGCCTCGACCTCGTCACCGCGTGCGCCCGCTTCCACTGCTATGTTGCGGGCATGCAGACCCATGTGACCCCGCTGGATACCCTCCGCGGCCAAGGCTCTCAGCGCAGCGAGGTTCTGGGCCAGCCCCAGGGCAGCGGTCAGCCGCGCCAGGTCCGAAGCGCTCGCAACATCTGCTAGCTCGCGTGCTACTCGGGCGCTCGGATGCACTACCGCAGCGCCACCCACCACGCCCACCGCCAACGGGATCTCCAGGCGTCCTTCGAGACAGCCCTCGCGGACGCGCCAGCGCGCGAGCGGACCATAACGACCTTCCCGTGCGGCGAACGCGTGTGCACCCGCTTCGACAGCGCGCCAATCCTGCCCGAATGCGAGCAGCACCGCATCGACGCCGTTCATTATCCCTTTGTTGTGGGTTGCGGCACGATACGGATCACGCTCTGCGAACACCGAGGCCTCCTCGATGCCGCGCGCCAAGGCTTCGGGGCTGGAGCAGCCCTTGTTTTGCAGCGCTGAGAAAAGTACGCGACCGGTAGCGACCACCGTGCGTCGATCGCTGAGATTGGACAGGATGCGCAAGCACACCCGCCCGCGCGCGAGCTCGCCGACATGAGGCGCCAAGCGCTCGCACATCGAGTTGACCACATTGGCGCCCATGGCGTCGCGCACATCGACGATCAAATGAAGCACCAACATGTCACCGACAGGTTCGGCCTGGTTTTGGCGGGGCAGCTCATGGACCTCCAGATCGATGGCGCCGCCACCGGCGCTGAGCAAGGTGGCGTGTTTGCTATTCGCTAGAGCGAGTAGCTCGTCGCGTGCTTCGAGCAGCTGGCGCCGGGCTGCGGCGTGGTCGGCCACTTGTAGCAACTGGATCTGGCCAATCATGTGGGCGGGACTCGCGGTGGTGAACGCGCCGCCGCCGGGCCGCAGCAGCTTGGCGGCATGACTGGCTGCTGCGACCACCGAAGGCTCTTCGGTGCACATCGGCACCAGCCGGTCTCGACCGTCTACGCGCAAGTTCACGCACAACCCAAGCGGCATGGGCAAGATGCCGAGGGCGTTTTCGACCATCCGATCCGCTTGTGTCGCGTCGAGCCCATCGAGCCCTGCTAGTACGCGCATGGCGGCGTCGTCGAGTCCGGCTAGCCGGGCTACCTGCGCGCGCCGCTCTTCGATGCACAGCCGATGGAAGCCCGAAAGCTCACTGCTAATGGTCTTTTGCCCAGCCCACGGTGAATTCATTGGCCGCGCCCTACGCAAGGCACGTACCAGTCAGGTCAGAGCGCTGCGCGCGTCGCAAATGCCCTGCGATTCCATCGATGCCCTGTCCTCCCTCGAGTGGTTTCTAGCCGCAGAGCAGGTCGCCGAGCGTGCGCAGTCGCACGAGCGTGCGATATCGCACGCTCGACCCAAGTCAACCAATCAATCCAAACCGTGCTTTAGGGTTGACGCCGTCTTCGCGCTTCCGCTTGGTAACGCCAAGCAATGAGCTTGCGCGGTGACAGTTTGGAAGAAACCCTGAGCGCGGTGTTGCGTGGGGCTGCCAAAATCGCGGGCTGCAGCTCGGCGACCATGATTGTCTTCGACGAAAAAGCGCAGACGCTCCGGGTTCGCATCGGCACGATGGCGAGCAGCTATCCATTGCTGACTGCCATCGAAGATCTGCTCGGCGCCAACTTTCATGGCATCAGCGTGCCCATCGACAGCGCCCGCGACAGCCTGGTCTACGATTCTTGGCGCAACCGCAGCGCGCTCGAGACTTCCTCGCTGACGGAGCTGACCGGGAGCGCGTTCCCGGCCGAGCTGCGAGGCCAGGTCGCCGAGCTCATTGGAGAGCATCGCTATATCTGTGTTCCTGCCGTGAGCGGCACGCGCAACTACGGTGTACTGATCTTCGAAAAGACGAGCACCCACCCGTTTAGCCGCCAGCAGCGCGAAGTGCTCCGTTACTACGCGCGGAGCATTGGTGAGATCCTCGAGAACGATCTGATGGGCAAGAGCCAGAGCTTCTTCGCCCAGTCAGTGCACGACCGGCATGAAATCCTGGTGTTTGATGTCGATGGCGACGTAGTCGGCCGGCAACTTCACGCCGACGAGGTTGCTTGCGGTGTGCTCTCCACGCCCTCCTTACTGGCGGCAGTACGCAATCGCGCCATGGCGTTCTACGCCGAGCAGCGCCAGCAAGAGAGCGCGTGCGACAATGCAGGTGCCCAACAGCTCCCGGTGTCCGAGAAGCCAACGGGCATGAGGCTGAGCTTCTCGTTGTTGTCATTGCAGGGCAGACCGCATGTGCTCTGCGCCATTCACTCTCATTTGCGCGAGCCTGAAGTGTCGCTCGGCGAGCAGCTATTACGGCTCACCCTTCGCGATCCAGCTCCGGCAGTGTTCGTCGACGCTGACCGTCGTATTACTTCATGCAATTCAGCAACCGAGGATCTGCTCGGCTATTGCGAAACTGAGCTTCAGGATCGGCCACTCGATTTGCTCTTCCGAGAGCCTGACGAGATCCGTGCGGTTCTGAGCCAGCCGCTTTCAGGCTCACTCGAGCCCTACTGCGAGCAGGTCACCACGGTCGTGTGTAAGGACGGCACGCTGGTGCCCGCGAAGGTTCGGGCGCTGCTCTTCGCCGACGACATGGAACAAGCGGTTGGTTATCTGGTGCTCATCCGGCGACGCGCACCTGCCGAGGACGCACCTCTGATCCATGAGCGTCTAGCGCTCATGGGCGAGATGGCAGCTCAGCTCGCCCACGAGATCCGCAACCCTCTGTTGGCGATAGGTGCGACCTTGGACAACGTGGCGCGCAGTGAATCGGAAGTCGGTCGCCAGCAACTGTTCGCAACCTTGGTCAAGGAAATTGGGCGAATGGACATGATCCTCAAGGATCACATGGCCGGCCAGCGCGACATGTCTCTGTCGAGTGTCAGCGTCGCCGAGTTGTTCGCGCAGGCCCAAGAGCTGTTACGTGGAGCCCATGCCGGCGCACAACGGTCAGTTGTGCTCCATGTCGATCCTAGTTTGCGAGTTCGCGCCGACTACGATGCCATGAAGCACGCGTTGTTCAATCTGTTGCACAACGCGCTGCAGGCCTCCCCAGCAGACGCAGCCATCGACTGTCGGGCCGTTGTCAACGAGCGCGACATCAGCTTGCTGGTGGAAGATCGCGGGCCGGGCCTGAGCGCTGCGCCCGACCAGTGCACGAGACCCTTCTTCACGACCAAGCGACAGGGGACGGGGTTGGGCTTGGCGGTATGTCAGAAAGTCGCGAGCGCGCACGGTGGCGTGTTGCGGTTGAGCAATCGTCAAGGAGGCGGATGTCGTGCGGCGGTGGTGCTGCCGCGTCGTCTGCTCGAGTCATGATGTGCCCGACTCACGAGGCTGCCCTCGATGGCAGGTTTCAAGCGTTGGTGGTCGACGATGAAGAGCTTTATGCTGCCGCGATCGGCCGCGCGCTCGATCAGCGTCAGATTCACAGCGACTTGGCGTTTAATGGTAAGCAAGCCATCGCGCGAGCCCGCACCGGCGTATACCAGTTGATCCTGCTCGATCAGCGGCTGCCCGACGAGGACGGTATTGCGCTAATTCCGATGCTGCTGGCTGCTCAGCCGCAGGCGACGCTGATGATGATGACGGCCTACCACACCATTCCCGACGCGGTCCGCGCGATTCGTCAAGGCGCGAGCGACTACATTGTCAAAGAGGCCAACCTGCAGCCATTGCTCGAGCGAGCGGAAGAGACACGTCGTCGCTGCCAGGTAGTCAACACGGCCAAGGGCTGGCGTGAGCACAACTGCGCTGGCCTGCTGGGGCATTCGAGCAAGATTCGCGGCGTGCTCAAACAGCTGGACCAAATCGCCAAGTCACCCGACACGACCGTCTTGCTCACCGGCGAAACCGGAGTCGGGAAAGAGGTTGCTGCCCGCTACCTGCACCGCATGTCACGGCCGTCGGCGAGCCAGATGGTGACGGTAGATTGCATTGCGTTGCCGAGCGGTTTGGCCGAGAGCTTGTTGTTTGGCCACGAAAAGGGTGCCTTCACCGGAGCTGTGCAACGTCAGATAGGTGCCTTTGAGCAAGCGGGTGAAGGAACGCTCTTTTTGGACGAGATCGGGGACATCAGCGAGCTGCAAGGAAAGCTGCTGCGCGTGCTCGAGAGCCGTAAGCTAAACCGCGTAGGCTCGGTGAGGGACATTCCGCTACGGGCGCGCGTGACCTGTGCAACCAACAAGGACTTGGCCAAGTTGGTCGAGGAGGGGAGCTTTCGGCTCGACCTCTATCAGCGCCTTTCGATCTTCCCCATTCACATCCCGCCGCTGCGCGAACGCGGCGACGATATCTTGCTCCTCGCGGAGCACTTTCGCTCTTTCTTTGCCGAGAAACTGGGCAGGGCCATCGAGCCCTTGGACGAGCAAGTCCGCCAGCGGCTGATGGCCTATGATTTTCCCGGCAATGTTCGTGAGCTCAAGAACATTCTCGAGCGCGCCGTCATCATTGCGGACAGCGATCGCATTACTCCAGCACACTTGCCTCAGCGGGTCCTGCGTGGACGGGCGGAGCCATCGTCGCCCCCCATCCCCCTCGACTTCGTCCCGGGCATCGACAGCTTGGAGTCGGTGGAGCGACGCATGATTACCCAAGCGCTTCGACGCTCGCGCAACGTGAAGGCCGAGGCCGCGCGCCTGCTGGGGATCAGTCGCTTCCAACTGCTCCGCCGCCTAGAAAAGTACGGCATGCGTGTCAGTGAGGACTGATCTGCTGGCTGAGCCTCGCCTGCCGCAAAAGCGCAGCTTCGAGCAGCGCCAGGGTTCGCATGCAACGCTGTCGCATTGGTCGAGCGAGCGGCCGGCGCTCGCCGCGCTGGCTTCTGCCCCATCGCGCAAATCCGACCTCACGGCTCCCGAGCCCGAATCACATGATTCAGATCACGGGGGTTGTTAATCGATGCCAAAAGTGCTTCGTGAAGACATTTGGCTTACTGCTCGCTACCGCTGGTCTGTCGCTACTGGGATGGTCGGCATGCTCCAGCACTCCGCGACCTCCTGACACCGCGCCTGCCCTGACGTCGGTCGCTGCATCGTCGGCGCCATCGACCACTGCTGCCGCCGCTGCAGCTACAGCGACCGCAACGGCCTCGGCGTCGGCCTCCGTCTCGGCCAAGCGTCCGCCACCCGAGCGTCCTCCAACCCAGGAGGTGGTGCATTTCATCGTCCACTTCAAGGGGCTCGAGGTCATCAACGACGCCGAGATGGGCTCGGGAGACTGGCGCGTCTCGATTCGCGTTGACGGCAAACCCCTCGTAACCAGGCTCATGGGGGAGAAGAACCTTGGGATCTTGCGGTTTCATGCAGAGGCATGTTCCAGCGGACCGGAGGACACCCATCGCATCGCCATCGACGTAGACGTGGACGAGCTCGATGGGGGAACTTGGGATGGCGCTGGTACCCGGCAGGAACGCTTTGGCTACAATGACTGGTTTGGCGAGGGCGAAGGCGGACTGTTGCTCGCCAGCTCTGAGGGTACCGTGCGGCTCCTGTACGAAATTGAAAAAGGACGGTGCCCGTCGGCTCTGCGTACGCCAACTGAACAGCCAACCTACAAGTGCCAAGCACGATGCCGTAAGCGCTTGGAGAAATGCGGCGCGACGAGCGACCCCGTCGATGGTAATTGCCTTCGCCTCTGCGAGAGGAACGATAGCGGGGCGGCGCTCGACTGTCTCGACAAGCGCCCCTGCGAGAACATGGTGTCGAACGGAGGCCGAGCCGAAACAGCGCTGTGCTTTCGCCGCCTAGGACACAAGCCGCGCAAATGCGCCCAGACCCAGTGCGCGTACCGAGGCGGTTTCGCCAGAGGTCCAATCGCTTGGCATGCGGTCAAGCCAGCCGCCTCGGCCAACAGTGGGGGCGGTTCGCCAGTCGACGACAAGTGTACCAAGCAACCAAAGGACGGCAGCACAGTTGCGGGGAAGAGATGCATGTCCGCCACCGATTGCCGTTGGCATCGTACGTGCTCGTGCCCCAAGGGGAAGAAGGCGTGTGTGGTCAAGAGCTTCTGGGCGCGAGCCTGCGTAGACTCGAAGTGTGTAGGGGGAGATGAGGCCTGCGCCATGGCGATCGACGAATCGCAATACCTCGGCTCCGGCGGTCCGCTCTGTGATCTATGAGGCGGCTTCCGCTTATCGCCTGCGCCGCCGTCGCAAGTGAGCCCCTGATTGAAGCTCTGTCTCTTGAAGCCCCGTCTCCCGACAGGTTCGTCGCTCGGGGCGCGCCCTTGAGCTTGACGGGCCCTCGAGCAGCTTGCCGTTGAGGGAGCCGGCCGCGCTCGAGAGCACCAGGCTGAATGGTCGACCGGCAGCTGAGTCGGGCGATGTGCTGACTGGTGGAGTGAGATCTGCATCGGGGATCCAGAGCTTGGGGCGGGACACTCCTGCGGCGTTTCGCAACAATTCGAGGTGTGCTGACGATCTGTGGTTAACAAACCACCGCCAACCGTATCCGCCCACGCACACCGACCATTGCTTGGATTCCCCAATTGTTAGACATAGTGTTCGCCCATGCGTTGTCGTCTCGTAGCCATGTTGCTCGCGGTTGTCATGACGGCATGCCCGCAGCAGGACGCATCACCATCAGCGAGCTCCGCAACGCCAACGGCCAGTGCATTCGTCACCTCTTCAGCGAGCCCTGGTGCGGAGCCTTGCTACGGTCTCACGGAGCTCACCGAAGAACAGCGGTACGAGTTTCAAGTGTTGATCGATGACGGAAAGAAGCCGTGCCCCGGATGGACCGAGGCCATGGTGAGGATTGAAGATGGCAAGGGCCTGAGCCTCAATGGCAAGCTGATCGTGCCTGTGGCCAAACTGCCGACGAAAGGGCTCGGCCGCGTCGCCCCGCTCTTCAAGCGGCTGAAGAAGTTCCGCAGGCGTTGGAAGAGCTTTCAACCCAACAAGCCTTTCAAAGGAACACTCCGCATCGAGGCGGGCGACAAGACCAAGAGCTTGGCCGCCATCAGCGCACTGCATGAGGCATCTCTCGCTGGCTACGTCAAAACGCGGATCGAGACGTCGCAAGTAGGCGTCGACTTCGACGCCCTCATTCCACACGCACCAGGACAAGAGGCTCCGCCTCTGCGGGTCCTCTATGTCGAGCCGTTGTCGGGCGGTGAGGCGATTGTGGGCCTGCTGCTGCAGGGCCCCAGGTTGAAGGACAAGAAGCAGGTGCAGCTGCGCTCCACCAAGCTCTCCGACTGGCTGAAGCCTCACTGCGCCACGGTGCCGCAGAAGCCGTGTGTTGACGGGGTCGTCTTCCGTGCGAGCACAGACGGGCTGGAGCGCACCTTGGCGCGACTACGCCAGCTGCAACAAGCGCTCGGGCAGAGCGACAGCGGCTCCGCCAAGATTCATGTAGTGCTCCGCTGTGGGTTCTATCCGACGACAGATCAGTTTCTCGCCGGTCCATGGGGCAAGCGCGAGCCGCCGAAACCCTGCTTCTGACGGCACTCGGCGCGCACCAGCCAGATGTCGAGGATCACGGTCCCCTCAGCTTGCCAATGAGCTGCCTGGCCTCACTGCATGCCCTCGCATATTCCCTCGCGCGCGCGCCTCGGCACCCGCGTTTGACGAAGCCCCGCAACATCTGAAGCGCCTCGGAGCGTCTGGGGGGGGTTGATTCGGAGTGGGCCCTGCCGAGGATGAACAAGAGGATGGGATCGCGGTGGCCTCCCAATGCGTGGGCCCGCTCGAGAGCATCTATCCGTTCGCGGGTCGCGCCGGCGCGATGGTGGACGGCGGCGAGTAGCAGCAACAGGCTCACGGCGAGCGGGTCGTTGGGCACAGTCCGCTGCTGGGCGTGTTCGATCGTCTTTTGCGCCGCCACATTGCGGTTGAGGCTCAGCTGCATCTGCGCCAGGGCAACCGAATAACCAGTGTTATTGGGCTGCAACGCGACGGCGGCGGCGAAGTGCCATGCCGCTTGGTCCTCGTTGCCGAGACGGCGGTGCACAAGGCCCAGGCGATGCCGACAAGCGTGGGCCATCTTGTCCAGGGCGACACAGGTCTGGTACGAGGCGCGGCAGGCGTTGAAGGAGGTCTTGCTGGCAATGGCCTGCTGTTCTTGCGCGAAGCCGAGCTCGTACCAATACGAAGCGTTGTCCGGGGCCAGGGCGAGGGCGCGCTTCATGGCCGCCGCGGCGTCCTTCCACTCCTCCTTCCTCACGTACACCTTGGCGAGCTTGAACGCGATCTGGTGATCGTCTGGAGCAAGCGCTTCGGCCTGCTGGTACATCTCGATCGCCCCGTTCGGATCTAGGTTTGCGATCTGGTCCCCCTGGTTGACGAGCTTCTCCGCTTTTTGCCTCTCGGCCTTGCTGGGGCCAGCGGTCTTCTTCGGCGCGGGTGTCGAGCTCGATGACGACATCGCCACGGCTCGAGAGTATTTTGCTGGCGCAACGATTGGTGGAGCGGCACCCTGATTGGGAGTGGTCCGAGGCGCTGCCGAGCAACCGAGCAATGTGACGGCGAGCAAGAACCGGCATGGGCGCCGCGACTGCATCGGTCGAACTTAGGCCGGTGGTCAGGGCGGAAGCAACCTCGGCTATATGCGCATGTGGGTGCGCTAACCAGCTGAGCGCTCGGGGTCTGCTGGGTCACCTGAAAAGCGAGGAGTACGCCACACACCCGTCTGCGCTGCCCCATCAGCGGCCGAAGCGGTGCCAACTGACCACTCGGCGAGCAGCGCGCGCCACAGCAGAGATGGCTTCAGCTTTTTCCAGGATCCTCGACTGATCGCCGTGCCAATATTCAGATAATCATGCCCACACCATCCTTGGTTGAAGGACTGGATCTCCTCGAGTCGTGGCGCACAGCACACGACCCCATCTGGGAGCACGACCTCAAGCCAGGGCTCGAGGGGCAGGCGATCGAGAGGCTCGCGAAGTCGCTGCGGCCCTACAAGCTGCCTCGAGAGCTGTACGAATTGTATGGGTGGCGGGATGGTCAGAGCGGCGACTCCGACTTTTTCGACCTCGGGTTCTCGTCGCTCGAGCAAGCAGTCCACTGGTACCATTTCCTGTTGCGCGCGGCCGAAGGTTGGAATCCGTTGTGGTTCCCCTTCTGCGATTGCAACAACGACCAGTACCTGGTCGAGCTTGCGGACCCACGGCGTGAGTTGGCCGAATCGTCTGCTATCTATCTCGCCCAGCATCAGAACCCCGACATGTACCTCTGGTGTCAGAGCTTGAGCGGGCTCGTCGATGCCACGCTGCTAGGTCTCGAGCAAGGGGGGTATGTCCTCAAGAAGGAGGCCTACTGGGATTGCGACCATGACAAAGCTGTTCGCTGGCCACGCGATCATCGACACACGGCCACACGAGAAATGGGCCGCACAGTGTCCTGCCCACGGGCGGCTCGGCAGCAGAAGTGGCTCGTTTGGCCACTTCTCGCGCACTTAGCGAACCTACCTGGGCTGGCATGGACGGTGCAGCGGCTCTCCGGCACCACGCTAGGGAGGTAGGGATGGCTTTGACGATCCTCGGACGACCACGACAACCACAGCGCCAACGGCGCGGTTTCACGCGCACGGCCCCGATGGTGTTGCTCCCGATGGCGGTCTTGCTGCTCACTGCAGCATGCGACGAAGCTGCGCAAACGGGGTCGACGCCGACGCCGACTACGAGCGCAACCACGACGGCAACCACAACCACGCCCAAAGACCTACAGCCTCAGCATCTCAGCGGTCGCTGGGAGGTCGTCGACGAGGGGAACGTCAACGCGTTTGCGCTCGTCCAAAAGGACGGGAGCATCGTCTTTTCCACCCGCGCGAGAGATCTGGGCGACTTCGAGGGTGTCATCACGGATGGGGTCGTCGACGCGGCAGACAAAGAGCTGACGGCAACACTCAGCGAAGACGAGCAAAAGCTCACTTGGAGCAACGGCATGGTCTGGGGACGTATCGAAAAAGCGAAGTTTGGAGGTCGGCCATGGCAGCGATGAGCACTATCCGGCGATGGGCTCTGTGGGCGCGTGCTGCAGCAGCACTGATTGTCGTCACCATCATCGTATCGAGCGCCAAGGCCGATGAGCCTGATCCTGCTCCACCGTTGTCGTACTCGCTCCCCACTTACTCGGCGGACGCTTACGACAACATCGAGAGCGCGCTCGATGTGTTGGTCGATCATGGCTTCCGCTGGGTCACGCTGACACCAACTTGGGTCGTGGGTCGCCACAACAACTTGCTGCAGGTGGTGCTCCCCGAGATTGGATCGATCCAGTTTTCGCAGACTCCGTCGTTCGCCCAAATAGAGGCGGTTGCCCGGGCAGCAGCTAGTCGCGGCCTAAACGTGAAGTTCGTGCCCCATCTCGACTGGGACAGCACGTTTTCCGGAACCGCTGAAGATTGGCGGCGGCGTATGTACTTCGATCCGAATGACAGCAACTTTGGCTACGCCGACGACATCCTCGCGCCGATACAAGACACCATTGAAGCGGTTGCCGGTGACTACCCCAACAGCACCTTTGCGCTGACGCTGGGATCGGAGCTCGATGTCTCTTTGTATGAGAACGCCACCGCCTGGGAAGGCGTCGTCGAGCATCTCAGCGACAGGCGAACCATCGCGGGATTGGAGGACCGAGAGCTCTTTGGTTACAACATGAACCACGACACCTTTCCCAGCAACCAGGATGTCTTCAACGAGCTCAACAGGGGACGGAGTGACAATGGGCTCGATCCGATTACGAGAAACGAGTTCGACACGAACAGAGTCGCCGCCGTCAATTCATTCCTGCAGCAGCTAGGCTATGTCTCGGTCAGCACCTACCCCAATGTGACGTTTCGCTATCCGGATGGGACCATTGCAGATGACGCGTTTTGGGATCGCACCGATGCTGATGGCTCGATACCAGAGGCCGACGTGGAGGCCGTCGCCAACACACTGCTCGAGTGGGCGAACGGAATGCAAGGCTACTTCAATACGAGCGGCGTGAACGTTGTGATGGCCTTCGGCGAGTTCGGCTTGGGCGGAGCCACCCCGGACGCGTCCTATGCGACGAATGCAGACT
>CAZRGL010000339.1:0-12121 GCA_964599485.1 uncultured Polyangiaceae bacterium | reverse complement strand
GGGGGGGGGGGGGGGGGGGGGGGGGGGGGGGGGGGGGGGGGGGGGGGGGGCTTGGCGGCCGGCGGTTTTGCCGCTGGGGGCTTCGTGGGTGGCGCGGGATCATCGTCGTAAGGATCCTGCGCCAAACCCATGGTGGCGAAGAGGGCGAGCGCGGCTACTGCGGCCGCACGAGCGATCCACAGGCCGGCGTTGGGGCTACGAGATTTATTGTGAGGGCTCATGAGCTCACCTCACGACCAAGGACGCGGCTCGCAATGGTAGCGGCCAGGTTTCCCGTCTCCGCGGTCAAATCGGAGCGAATGCTGCGGGCCTCGTCGCTGAACTTCGCTATGCCCTCAGACAAGTTGGGGTCTAGGGCCTGGCGCGCGGTCGTCATCATCTCTGCCTGGAGCTTCTTGATCTTCGCGCGCGCGCGTTCGCGGTCGCCGGCCGCCTCGCGGCGGATGCCGTCGAGCTTTTCCTCGTAGTCCTGCTTGAGCGCGATGGCTTGCTCATCCATGGAGCGCGCCTTGTCGATGGCGCCGGCTGTTCGCCGCTCCCGCTCCTCGAAAACTCTGAGCAAGGGGTCGAAGATCAAGTCCTTCATGATCACGACGAAGGCCGTGAACATGACGAGGTGGGCGACCATCGTGAAATCGAGGTCCACGGTGACCGCACCGGAGGCGAGAAATGGGGTCGCAAAGAGCTGCTGCATGGCGTGCAAATCGTTGGGTCCGCGCGCGCACCTACCATGCCGGTAGGCGTGGGGAAAGGGGGCGGAGCCAAACGCGCCGAGGTTGGGGTACGATTTCGAGTTGAGCCCAGCTCCTCGCTCACTGAGGCGTGCCCCAAGAACGCGAGCAATGTCCAGTGTTATCGCGTAGTTACCGGGCTGACCGGGGCTGTTTGACAGTTTTGGTTTGCCAAGTTGCCCGCCACAGTCCGCGAGCGTCCTGGCGGCCCATTTCAGGATGGGTTGATCAGCTCGTCCAATCCTCGAGACGAAGGCCCGAAAAGGCGGCGTAGGCTTGGCGTCGGCGCGTCACCAGAGTGAAGTCGCGCGAGCTGGCGATGGCGGCGATCATCACGTCGTCCGTGCTCTGCGAGGTGGCGACCGTCGCGCGGTACTTGGAGAAGGCCTGGGCGGCGCTCAGATCGTAGGCGGCCACGCGAATGGACGAAACGAGTCGCACCACCTGCTGCATGAGCTTGGGCTTGCGCTCGAGGCGAGCTGCCACGAGCAGCTGGCTGACGGTGATGACGCTGGTCCATCGGTCCCGCGGTGAGACTTGGCTCAAGCGCCTCACGAAGCCGGGCTTGGGAGCGGCCCTGAGGACTTCGGCCAAAGTGCTGGTGTCGAGTAGATAACTCACTGGGTTCTCAGCGGCGGAAAAGGACTGTGCGGGTGAGCTCGCCAGCGAGCCCATCGACGAACGCGTCGCCTTTGCAAGTGCCGCACAGCAACAAGAGAGGATCCTCACCAGTCTCTATGTGGTCACCGGTTTCTAGCGTTCTCAGATCGTCTATCGGCACGATGCAAGCCACAGGAACCTGCTCGCGGTAGATGACCGTCCGTGCGCCTTGTCGTTCGGCAGCCTGGGTGGAGGCTTGTCCTTGCGGAGAGAGCTGCTCGAGGGCCACACCGTACTTGTGCATAACAGCTCGGCATTATGGCCGCGAATCCGCAGGCTTCCAAAGCACTCGTGGCTCCTCGGTGAAATAATTCGGGCTCGCCTCGGTCGTTGGCCGTGTCGCGAGGGGTTCAGCAGAGCGAATGGCCCAGCCGACGGGTGAGCAGCGTGAGGCACCTGCGGAGCTCCTCGACGGTTTGATCAGGCGCTGCGCGTTGCGCTTCGCGAGGCTGTGTATCGAGATGACGCAACGTGGTGACGGCCCCCGGATTGAGAAACCAGTCCTCATCGAAGCGCTCGACCAACTGCTGTTGTTGGCCGATCGCGAGCAGCTCACCGACCAGGCTCGCGCCGTCGGCGGGTCGCAGTCGCGGGATGGTGCCCAATAGACAGCGTGGCGCTGCTGGGCCGAGCACGGTCGCGGCGAGCAGCTCGAAGTGCTCTTGGGCGTATTGCTTTCCCTGACGCAGCGCAGCGCAAGCCAGCACGCGCAAGGCGTCGATTCGCAAGCTTCGGAGCATGGCTCGGGTCAGCGCTCGGTGATGGTTGCGGGCGCGCTCGTGGCCGAGCCCGAGCACTTTGCGCGCGAAGCTCGGTTGTGCCGCCAGTGATGCAAACAAGGCTCTGCGCTGGTGGCGCCTCGTACCCATCAGATGCTGGTGCAGCGCAAGAAAGAGCCCTCGATCGCGTCCGGCATCGAGCATGGCTACGCCGAGCTGTCCCAGGGCCCGCGCGAAAGACATTGCGCCTCGTGCAGGGGGCAATGGGGCAAGGCGCAACATCAAGCCCTCGGTCAGCCCTGAGCTGGCAAAGATCTCTTGAAGCCAGCGCACAGTCAAACGTGCTGGCCACCCGCGGTCGGCATCTGTGGCAAGGGTGCTGGCCAGTCCCTCGAACCAGCTCCGAGCCGACAGCTCGGTGGCGGCATCGTCGGTGCACGCGAGCAGCTCCCGCGCAAGCCGCTCTGCCGTTTCCGCTGGCAGGTCCGCAACAGTCAGGTGCTGGCAGCTCGGTGCCAGCAATACGTCGCGCTCGAGTCGTTGTTCGAGCGCCGCAATGCTGCGGTCGCTGACGGCGGTTGCACGACTCGCAAAAGCGAGCGCTGCTTGCTGTCGGCCATTTGGTTTGGGATGGGTGAGCAAGGTTCGACGCAAGTCGCGACAGCTGACCAAAGCCTCGAGCTGCGGAAGCCGATGGCGCTGTCGCCACTCGCGCGCCAACGCAACGCGGTCGGGCCAGCTCACGCGCTCGGCAGCGAGGGCCTCGAGCCACGGCAAGAAGATGGTCGCCAACGGATCGTCGAGATCGGTCAATTGGGCGCGCCGTCGTTCGCCAACCAGGTCAGGCCCAATGGGATTGGGAGCTGCCGCCATTACTTTGGTCGATGACTCAGTGGTCGTGGCGTCGCTTGACTCGACATCCAATTGGGAACAACCGCTGCGCCATTGATGAACAGCACGCTGCAATTGTCTATCGAGCGCCAACCAATCGATCATGATCGCTCACCGCGCCGAATGGGGGTCAATACTGCTGCACGGGCAATCCCAATGACTCGAGGAAGTACGATACGCCGACGATGATATTGGTCGCTGAAGGACCGCTGACCGTTCGGCGAACCGACGCTTCCACCGAGAATCGTGGCTCAACGTAGCCAATACCACCGCCCACCTGGTGTGAATGGGAGAAGCCGCTACCAGCCATCATGTCGAAGCGGTAGCCGACACGCAATGGCACGCGGTCGGCAATCAAGTATTCGCCTCCGGCCATGAATCGCGGACTGATCTTTGAATACGAGTTGAAATCAGCGAGGCCGTCGATCTCGATGGAAATGTCTTTCGTCCCATAACCAATCGCACCACCCACGATGGTGGGTGACAGGCCGTTGTTTGGATAGCTCAAGTTCTTGCCAAAGATGGACAAGTGCAGGGCCTCAGTAGCGCGCACGGTCATTCCAGCGTCGAACGTTATCGTGCTGACGAGTGCCTCGCGCCCAGGTTCTTCGGCTTCCGTGTCGAGCAACCCACCGGAGGCGCGGCTGTCACCTAGTGGCCCAAGTCCTTCTTGATCGAGATTCAGGTAACGTCCGGCGAGCCCAATGTGGAAACGAGACGACACTGCGAACGCCAGCGCAAGTCGGACGTCTATTTGCGACCGATCGATCCCGTCGGGATCCATGAAACCACCGAGCACGGCTACGCCTCCCGCCCAGCGTCGTGTCGAGTCGACGATCGCGCCACCATAAAGTTGGCGTGCTGACTCAGGCGTGAATTGGGCGAGCGCGCCGATGTGATACGTGCGGGCGATACCCATGTTGGCTGGATTGAACAGTGGTGCCGATATGCCGCTACCTAGGCCGTTGGCAGCGCCAGCAAGTCCGGCGCTGCGCGGCGTTTCTGTTTGCCCATAGTTTTGAGAAAACTGGGGCGGCAGCTCACTGGGCTCTGCAGCGACTGATGTTGTCGATAGGGTGCCGGCGAGCAGCGCCATCATAGCGACGGCGACGCGACCAATGTGATCGAGCTCGGGCGACGATTGTGTGCGCGAGTGCAACCCAATGGGTGCGCTCATCTCTGACTCCTTGCCGTGTCCTGCATTCGCGCCGAGACCTCGCTGACTATAGCCTGCTCGGTCGTTATCCTCGTTGTCGCAAGGTGGGCAAGTTCTCGGGATGTGCCCAGGGCCGAGCATCTGGACACTTGAAATCGATTGTTTTGGGGAGATATTCCGTCTTGCGGTGCCTCGAGTTGGTGCGCGGTCCCGCGAGCCGAATGAATGGCCACACACATAAGGCGAGTTGTCAATATCCCCAGTCAGCCCCTTAAGCATTCGAAATCTTTTCGAATTCTTGTCTTGACAGCATAAATACCTGCGAAATTTCTGTGAGGAAATGCTGTGTTTGGCCCGCGACTGAGATTTGTTAAGCGACATCGAAGACTTGCGCCTGCCGACAAGATTACGACAACCGCAAGAGGACCGCTCGGGCTTGCAGACGACATATTTTGTTCAATGATTTCCTAGGTGTTACGAATTTCTCGGTGTCGGGGATGGACTCCCGCCAAAGGAAGGTGTTAGGTGGCCACTTCGCGTCCAAGGGGGACTGCACACGAGGGCAACGAAAACGCTGGAACTGTCGAGAACGACTTTGAAAACCAGCGCTTCTGCGGGCGGAGCTGAGCAAGACGGAGCGACGATCGACGGGAACAGCCAGGGAGCGGGATCTGTGGATTTCCTAGCCTCATTTGACAAAGCCGACTGCCAACAGGTCGGAACGCAAGGCAATTTTGGAGATCTACGGGTACTTGCGAGGCTGTGGAAAACCTGTGGAATCGGAGTTTGGCGACAGCCCAGCGAAACAGCCGGGGATGATGTTGCAGTTGTTGTTGAGATGAGTGGTTGAGAGACGAGGTCTGGCATTGGGCGGGGCGTTTGTGCTCTGCAACGAATGGCGACAGCTCGAGGGTTTGGGAACGAGGATGGACGAGCAAGACGGGCGTGCGGTTTTCGAGCAAGCGGCGGCGAGAACACGAGAACGATCACCGGCGACATTCGACCAGTGGTTTGGTGGCATTCAATTCGACGACTTGACTGAAGGCGTTCTGACGCTGAGGGCGCAGAACGAGTTCGTGTTGGATTGGGTCAAAACGAATTTTCTGCCCGATCTGGTGGAGCAGATCCGAAGCGTTGGTGGATGGTCGGTCCAAGTGAGCTGGATCATGGATGCCAAGCTCGTCGATCCGGTGGCACATTGGTTTGCTGGTGCTGCACCTACCGCCGCAACCACCCCAGTTCGACCAAGAGCGCTGTCGTCCGGCTCTGGTCCCGCGTCGTCTCGATCTGGACCTGGATCGGACAGTGCGGTCGAGACGCCCAAGCGCATGCCTCCGCCTGAGGACATCAACCCGCGCTACACGTTCTCAAACTTCGTGGTGGGGCCATCGAACCAACTAGCCCACGCCGCCGCGGTTGCTGCGGCTGGTGGTGGCGGTCGACGCTACAACCCGCTGTTCCTCTGTGGCGGAACGGGTCTGGGCAAGACTCACTTGGTGCACGGCATCGCCCATCGGGTCTACGAGGAACGTCCTGGTACACGCATTCGCTACGTCTCTGCCGAGCGCTTCACCAACGAGTTCATCACCGCGCTTCAGCATCAGCGCATGGGTGAGTTTCGTACCAAGTATCGCCAGAAGTGCGACCTGCTGTTGGTGGACGACATTCAGTTCTTGGCGGGTCGCGTGCAGACGCAGGAGGAGTTCTTCCATACCTTCAACGCGCTGCACAACGCAGACCGCCAGATTGTGGTTACCAGCGACAAGTATCCGCAGGCCCTCGAACGGATGGAGGAGCGACTCGTGTCTCGCTTCGCGTCGGGCCTGGTGGCCGACATCCAATCCCCCGAGCTCGAGACGCGTGTTGCCATTCTGCGTAACAAGGCCGCGCTCGAGGGCATCAAGCTCAACGATCCGGTTGCGGTTTATCTCGCGCAGGCGGTTCGTTCCAATGTCCGCGAGCTCGAGGGCACGCTCATTCGTCTGGCCGCAAAGAGCTCGCTCACGGGTCGCCAGGTCGACATGGACTTCGTACGCGCCGAGCTGAGCGCCGCGCTTTCGTTGCGCACGCAGACGCTGAGCGTCGAGGACATCCAGCGGGCCGTGTGCCAGCACTTCCACCTGCGCACTTCAGACCTCACCTCGAAGGATCGCCACAAGACGGTCGCTTTTGCGCGCCATGTTGCCATGTACTTGTGCAAGAACCGTCTCAAGTGCAGCTTCCCCGAGCTGGGGCGTGCCTTCGGTGGTCGTGACCACACCACGGTGATGAGCGCCGTGCGCAAGATAGGCAACCAGCGCGAAGACGATCCGACCGTGCGGGCGCATCTCGAAGCCATCGAGCGCAAGCTCGCGGTCGAGTAGGAATCGAGTCCGACTCGGACCCGGACGACCGCCTCAACCGTCGCCTTCGAGGGTGGCCAGTAGCTCGGCGGCGTCGACGCCGATCAAGCCATGGCCGTCGCGTTCGGCAATCTCGATTACCTGCTGCAGTTGCTTTCGTGCGCGATCGTGGTCGCCGTGGGCGCTCGACAAGCGTGCCAACAGGAAGCGTCCTTCCAGCACGTCCCAGAGGTAGCCGCGGGCGTCGGCGTAGCGAATGTGGCTCTTGAGCTTGTCCTCGGCTCCTTCTGCGTTGCGCAAACCATCGAGTAAGCACAAGTGCATTTGGTTGAGGTTCGTCAGCCGGTCGTGATCGATTTGGCGGCACAGCTCTAGCGACTCGACGAAAGCCGCATAAGCGTGGGGGTGATCACCAATTCGGTCACTGGCGTCGCCCAGATTGTGCAGGGCAGCTGCGGCTTCGAAACGCAAGCCAGCAGCGCCCGCGAGCTTCGCCAGCTTGGTGGCGTTGCGCGCAGCAGCACTGAAGTCGCGCGCGTTGAAATGAACCAGGACGCGGTGCTTGGTGCGGTAGGCTGCTTCTCGCGCATCGCCCGGCTTGCCGAGCTGATCGGCGCGATCGAGCAGCTCCAGGGCATGATCGCAATCGCCGCTCGAAGCCCGCGCCAAGGCCATCGCAGCCAGCGTGTCCGGATCGTCGATGGGGCCGAGCGATTCGAGTCGGTCCACTGCTTTCACGGCGCGTACGAACAAGCCCTGGCGCCCTGCCAGCTCCGCCTCGGCGGCCAGGCTGGCGCGGATCAAGTCCGTGTCACCCAATTCATCGGCATTGGCCTTCTCGAGCGCTTGGTAGGCGTCCTCGAACAGATTCACCGCGCCCAAGGCCCGCGCCGCGTCCACATAGGCCATCACGCGGCTGCGCGCATCGCCGCGCGTGCCGATCTCCCTCAGGGCCGCCGCGATGGCTTCCTTGAGGCCTTCGGCTTTTCGCGTCTGTGACAAAGTCGAAGCGATGGTGCTCAGCCACATGGCCAGCTCAGCGATGTCCCGGGTGTTGGCGTCGGCCAATTCGATCGCTTGCAGCATCGATCGCTGGGCGGCTTCGATCTGGCCTAGTTGCAGCTTTTCCTGAGAGCTTTGCCAATAGAAGTTGACCGCGTCGGCATGCTCGCCCGCGCCCACCAGATGCGTGGCGATGCGTTCGGCGGTGTCTCCGACTGCGCCGACAGCAGATTGGCCATAGGTTGTCGCCGCAGCAGCGTGTAGCTCTTGGCGCACCGCTGGCGGCATCGCATGAAGCACGATCTCTTGGTACAGCGGTGAGGCGAAGCGCATCTGCGTTGGACCGGTGCGTCGCAATAAATCCTTGCTCTCCAAGCTCGACAAGTGACGGTCGAGGCTGGGAAGCGCTTGATCGAGCACCTGGGCAAGCACGGGGGTGAGGGCTGGCTCTCCCAGAATTGCGATGCCTTGCAGCACCCTGCGTTCGCGTTGGTGCAGACGACTCACTCGGTCAGCGATGAGCGTGCGCAAGGTGCGCGGCGCGGTCGCTTGTGCATCAGCACGTAGACTCACCGCGCCGTTGAGCACTTGGACCACGCCACTGTCGCAGAGCTCACGCAGCAATTCCTCGATGAATAGCGGATGGCCTCCCGCACAGCTGCGTACGTACTTGAGCAACGCGTTCGGAATCGATCGCGCCCCAAGTTGCATTTCGATCAAGCGGGTGGTGTCGCGCTCGCCGAGCTCTTCGAGCGCCAGCACGTGGAGCTTCTTTCGCTTTGCGAGCGCGGGGGGGATCTCGCCGTGCAAAGCCACGATGAACGCGCCCCTGAGATTGCGGTGATGTCGCATGATGCGAAGCAAGCCGTCTAGCGTTTCGCGGTCGAGGGCTTGTGCATCGTCCCAGGCAAAGCAGTGCAAGCGATCTTCGCACAAGCTCGTCACCATTCGCTCGAAGCCAGCCCGCAAGATTGAGCTGGTGTCTGCCGCGCTGGCTTTGAGCGGAGCGCCGAGCAACGTGAGCATGGCGTCGGCTTGCTCATTGCGCAGGCCAAGCGCGCGTAGTCGCGGTCGGACCTCGAGGATGCGGTCGGGGTCGTCGTCTTGTTGGGTGCCACACAGCACGTGGAGCATCGCGCGTAGCGCGCTCCATGGCTCGCTAGCGCCGTTCAAAGGGCAACTAGCTGAGTAGAACGCCACGTTGAAACGACCACGTTCCAAGCGTCGCTTGGCTTCACTGAGTAGTCGGCTCTTGCCGAGGCCCGTCTCACCCCTGACGGCGACCAGCTGGGCTTGATGACGCGTTGCCGCTGCCAAAATGCCGCCGAGCTTCTTGAGGGCGGTGTGGCGTCCTACGAAACGTCCGTGCTGATTGTCGCTCTGCAACGCGCCTCGGACGACGAAGCCCCCCTCTGTCAGAGCCCGCACCGAAGTGGGCAGGGGCTCGGTCACGAAGCTGCGTCGCACCAGCCGGTGGGTGGTTGACGAGAGCACCACTTGGCCTCCGGACACACGGGCCAAGCTCTGGGCTGAGGCGTGCAGGTTCGCTAAGCGCTCGTCGGCGATGGGGATACCGCCGTCATCGACACTGATCGGACCAGAGTGGACACCAGCAGATGGAACGGTACCCCAGCGTCGCTCCCGTACGAGGACCAGACCGGCGCGCACCGCGGCGTCCGCGTCGCGGCCGTCGGTGTCGCCCAAACCGAAAATGGCTACCACTTGGGTTGCAGCGAGCTCCTCGATCCAAGCGCCGTGGCGTTCGAGCACAGCGCGGATTCGTTCGAGCAGCTCAGGCGATGCAGGGTCGTGACCGCGCATGCCGAAGGGGACCACCAACGCGGTGACCTCGCGGCGTTCGGCCCCTTCGGGCTCGCTCTGCGGCGCAGGCGGTGGGGTGGTCGAAGCGCGCGGTATCTCTACGGGTGTTTGCTCGACAGATTGGCTTGGCTCGTCGAAGACCGCCGATGGCTCCAGCAGGGGCGTATCGGTGCTGACGGCTTCCCGAAGCGGCGACAAGAGCGTGGCAAGATCTGCAGTGCCGAAGCGCTCACCCGAAGTGTAGGAGTAGGCAAGCAGCTGCTCGGCGAGCTCTGCAGCGCTGCCCAGACGGTCATCGGCCCGGGCCTCGAGCAAAGAATCGATGATGCCTGTGAGAGGAGTCGGTGCTTCCGGCCGCGACAGATGTAGCGGTGGATACTCACCAACCCCGATGCGCCGGCTCGTCTCGGTGGCAGTAGGCGCTGTGAAGGGGTTTGCGCCGGCGATCATCTCGTAGACGACGGTGCCGAGCGAGAAGAGATCGCTGCGTGGGTCGGTTGGCTCGGAGCGTGATTGCTCCGGGCTCATGAACGAAACCTTGCCGGTGGCGCGGGTGGCCTCCAGGTCGCTCGGTTGTTCTTGAGGGGTGATGGTGTCTGCTGCTTTGGCGATCCCGAAGTCGGTGACTTTTACGTCTCCCTCCCACGAAAGCAGGATGTTGGAGGGGGAGATGTCGCGATGCACGATGCCGAGCGGTCGTCCCTGGTCGTCATTGCGGCGATGGGCATGATCGAGGGCCTTGGCTACCTCGCCGGCAACGTAAACAGCGAAGCCCAGCGGCAACGGCTCCCGCACCTTTCGGTAGTGGGCAAGGACGCTGGCGAGATCGACACCCGGCACCCATTCCATGGCGATGAAATAGCTGGCGGGCCGCTCGTCCTCGTGGTCGATGCGGCCGAGGTCGAAGACCTGCACGATGTTCGCGTGCGAAAGCTGAACAGCCAGCTTGGCCTCTTGAACGAACATCTTGACGAACTGCGTGTGGGCAGCCAGCTCGGTAACGATGCGCTTGATGACCAGCAGCTTCTCGAAACCCTCGACGCCGAAGCTCTTCGCTTTGAAGACTTCGGCCATACCGCCGCGCGCGATACGCTCAATCAACCGGTAGCGCCCAAAGGTCACGCCGGCGACTTGGGTCGGGTGGGTCATTCTAGTGCTACGGCTCTCCGTCGTACATCGACTCGGCGATACGGAAAGCTGCCCCCTCAAGCTGCGCGTACGCAGCACGAATCGTCTCGAAATCGGCGCCACCCTCGACCAAGTTGCGCAGCTCATCACAGTCTGCTTGGACTTGTGTGAGGAGCGACTCGTCGATCAGGTCGCCGTAGCCCTCCAAAGCTTGCTCGGTAGTGTAGAGCAGCGTGTCGGCTTGGTTGTGCAGCTCGGCCAGCTCGCTGCGTTGCGCGTCAGCCTGAAAATGGGCCTCGGCGGCGACGACCAGATCCTCGATCTCATCTTGGCTGAGCCCGCTGTGGGGTGTGATCGAGACCTCGGTGGTCATACCCGTGCCCAGATCGGTTGCCTCGACGTTCAGAATGCCGTTGGCATCGATGTAGAAAGTGACTTGGATCTTGGGTACGCCGCGCGGCGCAGGTGGGATTCCGGTCAGCTCGAACTCGGCCAGGCTACGGCAATCCGCTGCCATGGTGCGCTCGCCTTGCAGCACGTGGATGGGCACGAAGTTCTGGCCGTCCACGCTGGTCGTGAACACCTCACTCGCTTCGGTGGGAATCGTGGTGTTGCGCGGGATCAGCGCCGTCATCACACCGCCGCCGGTCTCTACGCCGATGGACAATGGAGTGACATCGAGCAACAGTACATCGTCGACTTCGCCGCTCAGTGCAGCGCCCTGGATCGTCGCTCCGACCGCGACGACCTCGTCAGGATTGACGTCGCCGCAAGGCTCCCGACCGAAGAAGTCCACGATGGCTTGTTGGACTGCGGGCATGCGTGTCATTCCGCCGACCAGCACGATGTTGTCGATGTCGGCGAGCTCGAGGCCGGCGTCTTCGACGGCTTGCGCGCATTGATCGATGGTGCGGTCGATGAGATCGCCGCAGAGCATTTCGAGCTCGTTGCGCTTGATGGTGCGCTCGAGATGCAGGGGGTTCTTGTCTTCCCCGACGGCTACGAAGGGCAGGTTGACCTCGGTCTCCAGTGATGAAGACAGCTCGTGCTTTGCCTTCTCAGCGGCTTCTTTGAGGCGCTGTAACGCCATCTTGTCCTGGCGCAGATCTACGCCGTTGCTCTCTTCGAACTCGTCGGCCAGCTTACCGACCAAGCGCTGGTCGAAATCCTCACCACCCAGGTGGGTGTCACCCAGGGTGGATTTGACGCTGAATACTCCGTGATCGATTCGCAACACCGAAATATCGAAGGTGCCGCCGCCTAGATCGTAGACAGCGACTGTTTGCGCCTCGGAATGCTCCATGCCGTAGGCGAGCGCCGCCGCGGTCGGCTCGTTGATGATGCGCTTGACCTCGAGCCCTGCGACGCGTCCGGCATCCTTGGCTGCTTGCCGCTGCGCATCGTCGAAATACGCCGGCACGGTGATGACCGCTTCGGTGACCTCTTCGCCGAGGTAGCTCTCGGCGATTTGCTTCATTTGGGCCAGGATGATCGACGAGATCTCAGGTGGGCTCATCTCGCGATCGCCCACCTTCACCCAGGCGTCGCCGTTCTGAGCACCGATGATCTCGAACGGCACCAGTGAGGCCACTTGCTCCACCTCGGGGTCGTCGATCTTACGCCCCATCAGTCGTTTGACGGCGTAGACGGTGTGCTCTGGGTTGGTGGCTG
>CAZRGL010000338.1:0-12142 GCA_964599485.1 uncultured Polyangiaceae bacterium | reverse complement strand
CGCCGCCAAGTCGCGGTGGTAATACGGAGCCAGGATCTGATCGAGTCGGCCAAAGGAGATTCCGTGCTGGAAGCTCTCCTGGTGGGCGCACACGTGGGCCGTGAAGATGCTCTGCAAGGCTTCGTGAAAGGTCTCGGCTGGCTGTGCTGGTACGCGGGCGAACACCTCTGCTAGCGCTGTGAGCTCTGCGCGCCGTGCGGCGTCTTGCTCGGCGGCCGCTTCGCGGAGCAAATGCTGCCGCCACCGCTCGCCGTAGCTGATGGCAGCGCGAGCGCAGATGAGCGCAGCGCGCAAAAAGCCCGCTTGCTCCGCCGTGTGCGGGCTCGGCGCTCGATCGGCGAGCTGATCGAGCTGGTCGATGATGCGTCGCTCGATGCCGCGAAAACCGAGGCGCAGCACGGTTGGGTAGTCGGGCGTCAGGTGCGAGATACCGGCAATCTGGGTGAGTACGAAGGACGTGCCCTCGGTGAGCGTGTCGGCCAGCTGCGGATTGGTGCTGTACAGCGGAGTCATGGCCAGCACGGAGCGTCGGCTCCAATAGGGCAGAATCTGCTCGCGCAGCTCACGACGCTGCGCTTCGCTCACGACGATCGGATTGGTCTGTCGCTTCTCGAGACGATCGAGCTCCGGAAGCAGTAACGCTCCGCCATAGTCGGGGTGCAAAGGCGCGCCGATGCGCTGTGAGCTGAGGTTTCCGACGATGAGCTCGTGGTCATAGACGCGTAGCTCCATGGTTGCGAGGCAGTGGGCTAGCGCCTTGCCAAAGGACAATTGGGTGTCTGGCTCGGTCCTGCCATCGAGCCAGCGGAACAGCCCCATGAGCCGGTCATTGATCCGCGCTTTGATAGGCGCTACCGACTTGCCCGCAGACTGTTCGGCAAGCCCGCGCGCGTAGGCCCAATGGTGTGCCCGAGCTGCCAATCGCAGCACAGGTCCCGAGCGCTCCTGTCGGCGCAGGAACGCGGTCATGAGCGAGGCTTTCTGGATGCACAAGCAGTACGGTGCGGCTAGCAAGTCGCTGCGCAGATGAGCCAGTCGGTCGCTTGGGCGAGCCGCCTGAGGGAGCCAACTGAGCCTGGGAGGGCGGTCAGCAGAAAGCATGGGTAAACTATACGCACGTATGGTTGATTGTCAATGGTTGAGTCTCGAGGAGTGTTGATTGCGCGGGAGCTGATTGCGTATCGTGTTGACGTGTTGCGGGCGCTTTGGAGCTGGGCTGGGACGCTCGCCATAGGGGCGGTCGGGCTGGCTGCGCTCGCTGGGTGCGGACCCAATTCGGACGACTACCCGCTGTTGCGGCCCGATGCTGGTTATCCCGATGCGGCCCTGCTGCAAGAGCAAGAGGACGAAGGACAGACCAATTTCATCGAGGACGATCCACTCGAGGATTGGGACATGACCGATGCGGGGCCCTTGAGCGGGATTTTCGCCGTACAGGTCCGGATTAGCGCGAAGGTCATCGTCGAGATCGAGTCCCGTCAGCTGCTGCGTTTCCGTCTGCTGCAAAAGGGTGCTGAGCTCAAGTTACGCAGCCAAATGTGCCGTATCGGCTTGCCATCGGTGCCCGGAGTCGCCGAGCTCGAGATCCCCCTGGCGCTGGAGATGTTGGTGCGCTCGAAGGACGCGCAACACACCGGGGACTACTTGTCGTCCGCAGATCCAGTGGGTGCTGACTTTGCCCCGCCGGACGTTTTGGTCGTTTTGGGCGCCAAGCTCACCAAGCCGGCCACCGATCCGCTTCCAACTGCAGACAACCTCTCGAGCGCCCTCGATGAAGACGATGACGGACAACCAGGCATCAGCTTGCTCGCCAAGACCGTCTTGTGTGCCGGAAAAGAGGCTGCTTACGCCGCGCTGCGTAGCGGCGCGACCATTTCGGGCAAGGTCGAGAGCTACGATCGCATCGTGGGCTCCGTGAAGCCTGTGCTCGATCAGTCCGTACTCGGTTTCAGCGACCCGTGCATGGCTGCAGCCGCGGATCTGCCCATCGAGATTTTGCCTGGTAGCGAGTTCGAGGCGATCCGGGTCAGCGATGCTCTGGACCTCAACGAAAACGGCAACGTGACCTGCGGCGAAATCGTCGCTGCCGCCCCGCAGCTCTTTGGCAGCTACTGGGAAGATTGAGAGCTCTGCCGTGACGTAATGCACTGCGTGTGGCACGCTTGAGCGGCATGGGCGGCTTGTCCGACAAGGACCTCGAAGGTGTTCCCCGAGCAGGCGATGTGCTGCTCGACAAATACCGCGTGGACGAGGTTCTCGGTGCGGGCGGCATGGGCGTGGTGGTTGCGGCCACGCATCTGGCCCTAGCGCAGCGTGTGGCCATCAAGTTCCTTCTCGCCAAAGCTGCCAAGAATCCCAACAATCTAGCGCGGTTCACCCGCGAGGCCCGCGCAGCAGCACGAATCCAGAGCGACCATGTGGCGCGGGTGACTGATACGGGCTCACTTGCCGACGGCACGCCCTACATCGTCATGGAGTACCTCGACGGTGAGGATGTGGCTCACCGTCTTCGGTCGGTGGGCTCGCTACCGCTGCAAACAGCCCTGCGATTGATTCTGCAGACTTGTGAGGCCGTCGCCGAGGCGCACGCGCGCGGCATCGTTCATCGCGATCTCAAGCCGGCCAATCTGTTCTTGGCGCGTCGCCCCGATGGAAGCGAGCGCATCAAAGTGGTCGACTTCGGGATCTCGAAGATTGTCATCGACGAAACCGAGGCTCAGGATGAGGCGGCGCTGACCCGCACAGCTGCGCTCATGGGCTCGCCGCTGTACATGTCGCCTGAGCAGATGCGCTCGGCGCGCCAAGCTGACAGCCGTGCCGACATTTGGGCCATCGGTTGCATCCTGTTCGAGATGCTTGCGGGCAAGCCTCCTTTCAAGGGCGCGACCTTGCCGGAGGTGTGCAGCAAGATCCTGACCGATCCGACGCCGTCGGTTCGCGCTCTGGCGCCAGCTACGCCCGAACCAGTGGAGCTGGCGGTTTATCGCTGCTTGGCCAAAGAGCCGGCCGATCGCTATCAGGATCTAGCGGCCCTTGCGGTCGACTTGGCTCCATGGGGGGGCGCCGAGGCGGCGGTGAGCTGCGAACGCATCTCCCGAGTGTTGCAACATCAGGGTAGCGCTGACATCAGCGGTAAGCTCGCTGCGCAACGGGCTCAGCCCAGCGCGGAGCCTAGCCAGCCCAACGCGGAGCCTAGCCAGCCCAACGCGCAGGCCGTCGAAAACAGCGGTCCGCAGGCCGCCCAGCCGGATGACACTGGCCCGCGGACCATTGCGCTCGACGACAGCGGTGGCGGTGGGCGCAATCGGCAAGATGCGAACGATGGGGGAGCAGTTCCCACGACCGTTCCAGTCAAGCCGATGATCGGCGCGACTAGCACGGCGGCTCCGCTTTCACAGACTGCCCCCGGCCCGTCGACGTCCACTGCCTCCAAGGTGGTCGCGGTCGCGGCCGCTTGCTTGTTGCTCGGCAGCGCGACAACAGCGGCTGTTTGGTATTTCGGCGCGTCAGGTGCGGTTGACCATGGAGCAGTCTCCCCGTCGCCAGCGGCGGGCACCGATTCGGCGCCCGTCGTCGTGACGACCTCGCGGATGCTGACCGGCACGAGCAGTGCAGTCGCTACCACCAGCACCTCGACCAGCAGTATGGTTAGCACCAAGAAGAAACCAGTGGGTCCGCAACCCCGCCGTCCCAAACCGCCCGCGCCCCGCCGAAAAGGGGATAACTTGTTTTCTACCCCCCAATGAGGAGAGCGATGCAACTGAGGACACGACGCCCAGCAGCGCTGCCGATGATGATGATGGTGCTCGTCACGGTGGCGGTCATTTCGCCCCTGACTTGGGCCGGAGATGGCAAGCCGCCTGCGCCCGTCGAGCCAACCGCCGCGCCACCCGGGCCGTCGCCGCCGGCGCCCGATGGCAAGGATGCCGTCGCCGATGCGCTGTTTGCCGAGGGGATGGCGTTGTTCGACAAGGGGCAATACGCGCAAGCCTGCGAGCGTTTCCAGCGTAGCCTCGACGCGCGGCGCGGGACCGGTACGCTTTACCAGCTCGGGCGCTGCCATTCCCAGCTCGGGCGGTACGCCAGCGCGCAGGCGTTCTTCGAGCAAGCGGCGGCGCAGGCCCGGGCGGCGGGGCAATCTGACCGCGAGCAAGTAGCCACCAGCCGGGCCAGGGAGCTCGACGCCAAGGTCTCGAAGCTCGTCATCGAGGTGCCAGCTGCAAGTCGTGTGGCGGGGCTCGTGATTGAGCGCGATCAGAAGACTGTTGCGACCGGCAGCTGGGGACGAGCAGTACCGCTAGATGCAGGCACCTACAAGATCACAGCTCGCGTTGACGGTGGCAAGAGCTGGCAGCGCACCGTGGTGCTGAGCGCGGCCGGTGAGGTGCGCGTGACCATCCCGAATTTGCGGCAGCCGGGTCCTCCTGACGGCCTGCGGCTCGAGCGTCGCAGCCCAGCTTTGTTCTGGACCGGCATCGGCTTGACTGGCGCCGGTGGTATTGCCCTCGCCATTGGCGCGGTGGGTTACTCCATCTGCACGGAGAGCCATTGCCGGGATGATGAGCAAAACGGTTACATCGCCAGCGCCGTGATTGGTCTCGCTTTGGCCGGGGGCGGCGTACCGCTGTTCCTCGTGTTTGGGCGAAAAGTGCCAGCTGAGCCCAAGCCCGCAGCTGCCAAGCTCGAAGCTTCGCTCGGACCGACTAGCGCAACGTTGCGGCTGCGGTTCTGAAGATTGGGAACAGATGACCGACAAACAGCGATGCCAGCGCGACATCATCTTGGCACGCCGAGGGCGTTTTCTCGGTTTGGCTCTTGCCGGCGCCAGCTTGGGGGCGGCATCCGAAGCGTGCGTCTGTCTCGATATGCCGCCGCCGCGAGACAGCTCGCCGGCTGCCGTGACGGTTGATCCGACGCCGCCGCCGCTACCTGCCCAAGCTGTTGGTGGTGACCCGAAGCGAACAGAGCCCGATGCAGATGCAGGCTCGCCGCCGCCCTCAATGCCTGACGCGGCGACGCCGGTCGAGAAGGTGCCGATGATCTGCCTCGATTTCGACCCCTGAGAGCGCAGCCCTCAATGATCGCCGTATGACGGCTGCGCGTGGGGGCCGGCGATGTAGTCGAGCAGGGTAGAGACGTCGCGTTGCCGCTCGCGCGTTACCCAGCTGTTCAAGTCGCGCATGCTGACCAGCCCCGCCAAACTGCCGTCCTGGACCACTGGCAAGTGGCGGCGCTGGTGGCGCGCCATCAAACGCATCGCGTCACCAACAGTGGTGTCAGGGGCGACCACCAGGGGCCTGCGGCTCATCACCGTGCGAACCTTGGTGTAGCGGGGAGCGCGACCTGCAGCCACGATGCGACGCAGGATGTCGCGCTCCGTGATGATGCCCACCAAGTCGTCGTCATCCATGACCAGAAGCGAGCCGACAGCGTGCTCGTTCATGAGCGTAACGGCGTCGAGCACGCTGCATTCTGGTCGGATTGAATGGGCTTTGCGTCCCTTGTGATCGAGCACGTCTGCGAGGGAGTAGTCCATGTGAGCCTCGTGGGTCAGCGGTGGCAGTGTCTCGATCTGTACGGCAATCGCCGTGCCAACGCCTTGGCGCCAACGCTTTCGCCTAGATGGCGCCTGGCCACTTTCTGGAGATCGCCGAGGATTGTGAAGTGCACATCACGGCGTGCAGCGCAGTGCGCGTTTTTGCTTGATCTTTTTCAGTGACTGTAGTTCACTGACTGTATGTCAGTGACAGCGGGTCATCAAAAATTGACGAGGCGAGACCGCAAAGCGGCCACCCGCGCCCGCATCAAGCAGACGGCCCTCGATTGCTTCTTGCAGGACGGTTTTGAGGCGACCTCGATTGGCGCCATCGCGAAACGGGCGGGCGTGGCGCACGGCACGTTCTATGTCCACTTTCCAAGCAAGGAAGCGGTGATTGACGAGCTGCTCGACGAATTCAACCAGCAGCTCGCCATGGCGCTGCAGCCCGTGATGTTGGCGGCCGGCGAGCTGCCGCTGCAGCAGTTGGTCCAGCTCGCAGCTGAGACTTTCTTGGATCACTGGGAGCGAAACAAAGACTTCGTGCGCTGTTATGCCGCACGCAGCGCTGCCGGCCTACGGCTCGAGGCGCTTCGCGACGGTGTCAACCCGCCGATGACTGGGTTGCTGCGCGCTGCCTGGCGGCACGCCGCTGGCGATCGGGTTGAGGCCGAACAGATCGAGCTGGCGACACAAGCCTTGCTCGCGATGTGGCTGCGGGTGGGGATGCAATACCTGTTCGCCGAGGCGGTGTCGCGCCGAGGTGCTGTCGAAACTTTGGTGCGCATGACCGTGGGTGCGGTCGGAGCGTTGCTGGATCAAGCCCAATAGCAGGAGCAATTGAAATGGAAACTCAGTCTGTCGAGAGCATTCAAGGTCGCGTTCGTCTGCCACTGGTGGACCAGCCAGTTGAGCCCATCGCGGCGCCTGCAACCCACGAGCAACAACAGCGCGCTGCGTTGGCCGCGTTGGGTTTGGAGCTGCGGCATTACCGCCCGCGTCCAGGTCACCCCGATTGGCCGAGCTTGCTCGCCGAAGCCCAGAAGCAAGCTGCCGAGCTGCTGCCGACCCTGAAGCGACCGGCGCGCGATTGGCGAGAGGCTCGTCGCCGTCTGAGCAGCTACAAGACCGCGGCCAGCAATTACCTGCGTAACCGAGCCCTGACCAAAGCCGGTCGCGAGGACTTGCGACCGCTGTACTTCATCTGGACCATGCTGCGCAGCTGCAACTTCGACTGCGGGTATTGCGACGATCACCGCGGGCGTAAGTACCCCGACTTGCCCAATGAGGGCGTGCTCGACACCGAGGCTGGTCGCAAGCTCTTGCGCATCATGCGCACCAGCACCCCTTCGGTGTATTTCGCTGGGGGCGAGCCCACCTTACGTAAAGACCTACCGGAGCTCACGCGCGAAGCCTACGAGCTCGACTACTACCCGATCACGATCAACACCAACGGTAGCGGCTTGCACAAGCAGTTGCGCCAAGAGCGCTGGCGCGGCTGGCTCGCCGACATGGATGTGATCATCATCAGCTTGGACGCGCTCGACTTGAAAGCCCTCGAGCAGATGTGGGTCTATCGCAAACCGGCTCAGGTACTGCAAAACCTTCTGCTGCTGAGGGAGCTGTCCGAGCCGCTCGGCTTCAAGTTGATGGTCAATACAGTCATCCAACCTGGGCAGATTGAGCACGCCCGCGACGTGCTCGACTTGGTCAACGATCTCGGCATCTGGCTGTGCCCCGTGCCGCTCAACAACGGTCCGCGAATCGAGCATGGACTGCTCGACGATCCAGAGTACCGAGCACTCGCCGAGCTCATCCTGCAGCGACAGCGTGAGGGGTACCCGATCAGCGGCTCGGCGCGGATCAACAGCCGCTTGCTCAATTCCGAACCGCTCGAGTGTCGTAACACCCTCAAGCCGCACATCGATTTCGACGGCAAGTTGATATGGCCCTGCAAGGCCTGCATCAACGTCGAGCCCGAAGGAATCGACGTGCTGAAGTTCGACAATGTCGAGCAGCTCTATGACCACGCTTGTGGGGTGATCGATCCGACCCGTTTTCATGGACCGGCCAAGAACCAGTGCGGCGCAAATTGCAACTGGGCGCAGAACTACACCACCGACGCCTACGCCTACGGCTTGCGTCACCCGACGTCCATTTTGGGTGAGGTCGCCACCTTCTTGAGGAGGAAATAGGACGATGTCCGCAAAGAGCGATGGGAGTGCAACGCAGCTGCAGGGTGAGCCCGCAGCGTTGCCCGCGGTGAGTGATCGCGCGTTGCTGCTCGACGCGGCCGTGATTGCGGTGATCAGTGTCGCCATCTGCGTGGCCAGTCAGCGGCTGATTGTCATGACGGTGCTGGTTGCCGTGGTGATGCTCGCTCGCTTCATAGCCTTCAGCCGTTTGCCGACATCCGAGCGAGGCAGCTCGATGCGCACCGAGTTGTTGTTCTTTGGCGTGTGCACGGTTCTAGGAGCGTTCAACGACTTCAACTCTGTGGTGCGCCATCGGATCTACGACTACGACGTGCCGGTTTTCTTCGCCACGTTGACCACCATCCCGCTGTGGATGTTGCTCTATTGGGGAATGATCCTGCGCTTCGTCACGACTCTGACGCGCTGGGGCCGGTTCGCAGCGCGCCATCGTCCTCGAGCCGAGCTGCGCTTGCTGGGCAAGTCGAGCTGGGCGCCGCTAATCGTCGCGCTCGCCTTGGTGCTGGCCACACGTCAGTGCATCTATCGGTTGTACGGCGATCCGCTTTGGTCGTGGGTGCCATTTGCGGTTGCGATTGGGATCTACGTTGCGCTCTTCGAGCTGACCCGACGCGACCTGTGGTTAGCGGGCTTGTTCTTGCTGGGCGGGCCACTGATCGAGGTAGCGTACATCCAGCTCGGCTCACTTCATCGCTATCACCTAGGCTGGTTCGGCGGTGTGCCCCTGTGGATTGTGCTCTGGTGGGTTCTGGCTGTGCTGGTGTGGCAGGATATGTCGGTGCGTTTGCTCGCGGCGCTGCGCGGGCTCGAGCTGGGCGAAGACGATACGCCAGCAGCAGTTGCAGCGGAGCCGAGCTGAGCACGGTCGGCTGGCCAGCAAACCAGCAGGATCAGGTCAGCAGCGAGTCTTCCTGCGGGAAGAGCGAGTCCTCTTGCGGTAGTAGCGAGTCGTCATCCTCGTCTGGCAAATCGATGTCGGCGTGGGGGCAGCAGCTGCGCAGCCGCGGCGCCAGCGCTTCGACGAAATGGCTCGGGCTGGGTGCTGGAGCCTCGTCGTCGAACAGACGATACAGGATGGAATAGACCACGTTTTGCAGCTCGGAGTCGGTGCGAAGGCGGATTTCGCCGTCGTGCAAGCCCAGCGCGATGATGCGGTCTAGGGCCACGATCACGGCATTTCCCTCCGCGTCTACCAAGATGAGCTCGCTGTCAGCGATGGCGTAGCAGGCACGTCCTTGCCGTCGCAATCTGAGGACGGCGGCGAGCTGCTTGGCGTGAGCGGGCAACATCAGACAGCCAACGGCGCCGCAGGACAGGCCGAGCACTGTGGAAATGGCCTCTCCGCCGCTCAGTCCAACCATTGCCAGCGTCAGACCGACGGCGAGCAAGGCCAGGCTGATCAGGACCCCCGCGGTGGCGGCGCCAAGTGGTGGGTTGCCGGTTGAGCTGGTGGGGTGTCGCGCCACAAAGCGTTGCAAATGCATGCCTAGACTTAGACGTCGAAGCACACTGGAAAGTTCCAGCTAGCTCACTGATAGTTGGCTCGGCTCTTGCGTGGGCCAGGTCCAACTGGCTCTGCGCTAGGGAGCGGGAATGGCGAACTGTGCGCGCCAGTAGCTGCTGACGAAGATCTGTTTGGGATCGAACTGCTCGCGCAGCTTCAAGAAAGCGTCGAGCTTGGGCAGCTGTTTTTTGTAGTAGCTGAGCCATTTGGCGCCCGGTTTGGGCAGATGTTTGCCCCAATGCGTACGAAAACCGAAGGGCTCGAGCAGCTCCCAGATGGCTGGATAGAAGCTGTCGCAAGGCGAGCCGGCCCAGCGGTTGAACCAGAACACGTTGACGCGCAAGAAGTCCTCGTCGCCGTAGCCGGGGCTCATCCAGAAGTCGCTGCCCTTGCCGCAATACAGCTCGACCGTGAAAGGGCCCGTGCGGCGGTAGGCTTCATCTTTGTCGCCATCGGCGGCGTAATAGGTCTTCATGGCCTGGACCGCCTGTGCTGCCTTGTCGATGGGGATCCACAGCTCGGTGAAGTCGGTTCGCCACAGGGCTTCTTCCATGCCGTTGTCCATGGGAATGCCATGCATCCAGCTTTCTTGGAACGAACGTTCGCCCGGCGTGATGAACATCCCGAGCAGCTCGTCGATGAAACCAGGCAAGAGCCCCTTGAGGACGGCGGCCAGCGCTTTTCCGCTGTAGCCGTCTAGGATCTTCTCGAATCCCCACAAGAGTATATCGGCGGCTCGATCGGTCCAGTCGCCGTCTTGTTCCTCCTCGTGGGCTGCGGCCCGTTCGTCGATCAAGGCGCGGTAGTCGGCGTCGGTGTTTTCAGCGCCTTCGTTGAAGTCGGGGTGCTTGTCGACAGCGCGCCGCAGGTGGGTCTTGAGAGCGCCGAGCACTTGCTCTTTGGTCACGGGCTTGTCGGCTCCCGGGCGGGGTCGAGCGACCTCGGCGCCGTGTCCGTCCCAGGTTCGCGTCAACTCGGCATGCCAGGGCTCGAGCTTGGCGGGAACGGCCGACAGGTCGTCGAGGTTGCCCAGGATGGTGTAAACCAGCGAGCCCAGGAGTGATTCGGCTTTGGACAGCACCTCGAAGGGTTGCGGCTCGAAGTCACTCTTGGGCGCGATCTGCTCGGCGTGCCAGATCTGTACGCGGTCCAGATCATTCTGTGGCCACCAGAGCACGCGCGCGTAATCGCGCTCGGCGAAATCGGAGGCCAAGCTCGGTCGGTTCGGCTTGCCCGATCCGGCCATGTCGATGGGCGCCTCGTCGAAGGCGACCGACAGCTCGCCGCCGGTGACGTTGTAGGTCTTTTGCACGCGCATCCACACCCGAGCGAGCACGCCGAACAAGCCCATCGATACGCCTGCGGCGAAGAAGCGGTCACGCGCCTCGGGATTGGGATCGTCGCGCCGCAGATCGTGCAGCTTCCCGGTGCCGTCGACAATCTGCAGGCGCAGCACCTGGTCGAGGAAACCATGGCGGATGGAACCGCCGGCCGAGCCCGTCATCATGAAGCCGGCCAGGACCTGATGGCTGACGCCGGCAAGCTGGCCGAGGGCGTAGCCCTTCTTTTGCAGCACATAGCTCAGGCTGCCTGGCCAAGTGGCTCCGGTGCGATCATCGTAGGCGCGTCCGAGCAAACAGCCGGCTTGCACCGCGACGATGGCGTGGTCGTCATGCTCTTCTTCGAAGACCACGCCTTGCATCTTGTCGAGCACCACCGCCATCGCTCCAGCCGGCGGAGCGCCACTACCGTCATGGTCATCGTTGTGAACCGACTTGGGTGTCGACAGGCCTGCGCCTTTGACACGCACTTTGATGCCCTGATCATGGGCAAATCGCACCAGCTGCTGGAGCTGCTCGTTGGACTCGGGGTGATACCACCCGTCTGCGCCTTTGCTGATCATGCTCATCGTTTAGACTCTCCCATCCTGCGTGCCCATCACGGGGCCGGCGGCGCGCAGCTTAAGCTCCCTCGCCGCTGGCTGCATCCCCGTTGTAGCCATCCCCTCGTCAACTCACCAAAAGCGTGATTTCGACAGGGGACGGGTGGGTCATCTCGGGTTGAAATCACGTATTTGGTGATCTTGCAAGGGGATGGGTCGGCGCTTGCCAGCGGCGCATCCTGGCGTCGCCGAGGCAAAGGGCGGCAGCTCTCACGACGCTGCAGTTGGGCGGCGCGTGGCGGAAGCATCTACTGACGCCGGCGGTGCTCATTGCGCACGCCTGCGCAAGCGGGCGTGGTCGGGCCCAGCCGCAGTGACGGGCCAACCTCAAGAACGCATTCCGGGTTTGACCACGCGCGCAGATGTCAGTCGGCTTGCCGCGGGTAGCTGCTGCGGCCGCTTCGGCGATGGCGGTCAATCCGGCGCTGGCAATGCTCGTCGCCGGCGCAGCTACCGGCATCGGCGTGCCGTCGACGTGTACGCTCGGATCGCCGGATATGTAGCGGTGTAGGGCGACGCGAAAGCCTGACTCCGGATAGCGGAGCGTCTCGGCGAGCCGGTCGGCGGTGACCCAAGGATCAACCACGCCGCCCATCACGTCGCGGTAGGTCGACAGGGGCCAGGCGAGTGGATCGGCGGCGAGCCCGTCGCGACAAGGATTGAGGGCGATGTAGCGGATCTGCCGGCTGCAATGCTTGACGTTGTCGGCAATGACCGAAGGCAGCGCGATGGGGCGGAAGCGCAGCGCGGCGGCCGGTCCTTTGGAGCGACGAAAGCCGCTGACCAGCGTGCGCAGTTGTTGCCGAACCGTGGCCGGCGAGCCGTAGAGCAGGAGGTGCAAATGGTCGGGCATCAGGACGGCGGCCAGCGCCATCACAAAGACCCGTCGCAGTCTTTTCCAAACGAGCGAGCCGGTTTCGAAGTCTGACAGCAGTCTGGTGCTCGAG
>CAZRGL010000337.1:4165-12165 GCA_964599485.1 uncultured Polyangiaceae bacterium | reverse complement strand
CCGAGCATCGCTTGAACGCTCCTCAAATCGGCACCACCACGCAACAAATGGGTGGCGAATGAATGCCGTAACTTGTGCGGCGAGACAGCCTTGTCGATCCCCGCAGCGCGCGCATGCACGCGTACCCGCTTCCAAAATGCTTGCCGGCTGAGCGCGCCACCTCGAGGTGATAAGAACAACACCGACGAGCGGGCTGCATGGCGGTGGCAGGCGCGGTCAGTCAAGTAGTGCTCGAGCGCAGCAAGAGCCCACTCTCCGAGCGGTACCAAACGTCGCTTGCCGCCTTTGCCGTACGCGCTGACCACGCCGCGTTTTCGGTCCACATCCGCGAGCGTCAGTCCAACAAGCTCACTGACCCGCAACCCGGCAGCGTACATCAGATGCAGCATGGCGCGATCCCGCCGGCCGCGGGCAGAATCAGGATCGGGTGCATCGAGCAGGCGTAACACTTCATCCGCACTGAGAACCACCGGCAGACGCCGACCGACTAGTGGTCGCTCGATCAGCTCGCAGGGGTCGTGCTGCAGCACCCGTTCGCTGAGCAAATAGCGGCATAGCCCGCGGATCGATGACAAGTAGCGCGCCGCCGACCGAGCGCTCAACCCATCGCGGCCCAGTCGAACCAGAAAACTCGCCACCAGCGAGGTGGACAGAGCGCCGGCTTCCTCCACGCCCTCCGAGGCTGCATGCTCGGTGAAACGCGCCAGGTCGCTGGCGTAGGCGCTCACCGTCTGTTTGGCCAGGCCCCGCTCTACGCGCAGCTGATCCAAATACCCATCTACCCAGCGGTCCATGGTCGAGCCCGAGTCGAGACACATGGTAGGGCTTCGGGCTTGGCTGTCCAACTTCCCGTGCCGACCACGCAACCCATCGCATTGGCTCCAGGCAATCCACCAGATGGGTGAGGCGGGCGCGCTCCGCCATTCGGCACGACGTAAAAGCCTTCCCTCTACTCCACGATCAGCCTAACTGTTCGGCTAGGTATGCCTACTTGTCCGCCGGGTCACGCCGCTGCATTCGACCTCGTCGAGCCGCCGGACGGTGACTCACCCGTGTTGGTCGAGATACCCCACGCCAGTGTCGCGCTGGACGCCCCCGCCCTAGCGGCGATTGCTGCACCGGCACGTTGCATCGCCCGCGACGCGGATCTGTACGTCGATGCGCTATTCGCTGATTCGCCGCAGCTCGGCGCCTCGCTGTTGGTTGCGCGCCGCAGTCGCTACTTCATCGATTTGAATCGCGCCGAGGACGACTTCGACGGTGCGGCGGTCAGCGGTGGCCCGTCGCTCGACAGACCTCGGGGCGTCATCTGGCGACTCAGCTCCGACGGCATGGCGGTGCATGAGCAACCCCTGCCCCACCAAGAATACGAGCGACGCTGCGCGCTGCTCTGGCGCCCCTACCACAACCTCATAGACGAGCTATTGCAGCGCAAGCGCGAGCGCTTCGGCTTCGCCGTGATGCTCTGCGCCCACTCGATGCCCACCCCGCGCAGTCGCGGATTGCGATCGATCGTGGCAGGTCAGCAGGCTGATGTAGTGCCGGGCACGCAAGGGCGCACCACGGCCGACGGGCGCTGGATCGATCTGGTCGATGCCCAGGCGCGCGCCCACAATTGGAACGTTCAACACGACGCTCCGTACCGCGGCGGATTCACCACGAGCCACTACGGTCGTCCAGCCGAGCACATGCATGTGGTGCAACTCGAGCTTGCCCGACGGCTCTACATGGATGAGCAGAACTTGACTTTGCGACCTGATGGTTTCGCAAATGTCAAGCGCTTCGCTCGTGGGCTCGTTGCAAAGCTCGTGGACGAGGCGCACGGCGTGTATCGTAGCCAGTTGCCCGAGCACGAAAGCTAATGTGCAGCTCTGAGCCAGACAACGCCAACCCGGATCCACCGCCCAGTCCGACGGCATCCTCGAGCGGGACGCCCTCCGACAGTGGTGCCCCTACTGCTACGCCGAGACCCGTTCTGGCCTCCGAAGCGCTACGCGACGACCTGGCTCCGGTCGAACCGTGGCGTCGGGCGGTCCGCTATTGGTGCGCCGTGTTGGGTGTCTTTTTCGGCGGGCTCGGGCTCGTGCCTGCTGAATCGTTCGCGGGACAATCCGAGGGCGTTGGACTCATCGTCTATGTGCTCGTCACAGCGCTCGCACTGGGAGCCGCGCTCATTCCCTTCTCCTACGACATGCGCGCCACCCTCATGGTGGTCATCGCAGCCTTGTGCGGGCTCGCTGGTGTCGTTGGTTTCGGGCCCGCGAGCGTGCTCGCCCAAGGAGCTGGCGAGTGGGGACTGCTGCACTTGCTCGCAGCCACCGCGCTCCCCGCCGCCTTGCTGTTCCGCGCGCGATATCGCGCTTATTCAGGCGCCCGGCGAATCCTCGCAGCCGCACTGGTGCTGGCATTGCCGTTCATCGCGTACTGCGCGCTCGCCATCAGCCGCGAGGTGCTCGCGGTTCAGATCGCCTGCGCACTGGCCATCATGGCGGTGAGCTCCAGCTTGGTTGGTTTCATGGGGTCGGAGACCAACGTGGGCGGGGAGTACCTCGCGGCGTTGATCGTGCTGGGGGTGAGCGCACAGCTCGGCACCGGCGCGCTGATGGCCGTCGATGGGTCGATCGCTCTGCTCGAGATAGTGGCCAAGCTCGCTTCCGTCGTGGCTTTCATGGGCGTCGCAGTATTGGGGGCGCTGGGCGTCTCCCAGCTGCTGGCTGGACGCCACTGGCGGCTCGCCCGCGAGGTCGACGTGCGTCGAACCACCGAGCGTCAAGAGATGAAGTCGCTCGGTGACTCCTGGTCCACGCGCCGGTAAGGGTTGACAGTTGCCCTGGGAAGGCCGAGACACCTCGCCATGTCGCGACTGTTGATTGGACAGCCCTCCGTAGCCGGGAAGCTCGCCACCTACGCCGCCATGTTCGGCATGGTCGAGGTCCGCCCGGTCGACACACCAGTGCCGGGCGCCAAAGGGTTGCGGAAATGGCGGCAACAGGTGCCGCCGGCTTTTGCCTTCAGCGTCGTGCTTCCTCGCTGCGTCGCTGCGCTCGAAACTGGCGACGAGGTCGACGACGCGTTGGCCCGAAGCCTGGCGGCGGCGCGTGCGCTGGAGGCCAGCTGTTTGCTCCTTGCCACGCCGGCCTCTGTTCGCCCTACCCAGCAGAACCGACGACGAATCGCAGCCCTGGTCGAGCGCTTGCCTCAGAACGGACAGCTGCTCGCCTGGCACGCAGCCGGAATATGGGACGCGGAAGAGACGATGCAAACTGCAGCGGATACCGGGTTGCTCCCCGTATTCGACGCTGCCGTCGAACCCCTACCCCCTGGCCCGGTGGTCTACACGCGCATCCAAGCCTTCGGCAAGTCGGCACGGCTCAGCAGCGAGCGCATCGAGCGAATTGCCGACCAGCTCGCGATGCGTCGGGAAGCCTTCGTCGTGGTTGACCGCGGCGCCGCCAAGACCTTGCGCCGCAGGCTCGTCGAAGCGGTGGAGCAACGACGCGCGGCCGCAGGCACTTCGGTCCCCCTGATTTTCCTACCTCGCGGGCGCGACAACGTGCTCGAGGCAGACGACGAGGAACAATGAGCCAGCCACAATCGAGCTTCGAGCAGCCAGCCTGCATTGCGAGGTCGCGTTGACCGCCCGCACCGCTGGCTCGAGTCACCCCGTCGCCGAGCAAGCCGCTCTGGCGGCGTTGGCTAGTGGTGGAGGCGCCATCGACGGGCTGATCGCTGGGTTCTTCGCGGCAGCCGGCTCATGCGCAGGTACGCTGCTCAGCCCTGTCGGCGTCATCGTGGGCGGCGTAGGCGTTGGCGCTCGCGTGTTCGACGGACGGGCGCTGCAGCCGGGCAGAGGGCGGGGGCGGCCTCGTGGGTGGCAGAGGGAATCGGAGGTACCCGAAGCGGCTCGAGCGGCAGTACCGCGCTCAATCGCCGCCCTGTCGCTGGTGCATGCATACGGCGCAACCCAACCGTGGAGCACGCTGGCGCGTCATGGGGTGGGCGAGGCGAAAAAATGTGGGGCCAAGAAACGCGCGGAGCTGCTGTTGGCAGTCAGCCGTGGCGGCCCCACCGCGATGCGCGCAGGCAGCGTCATGCGCAGCTTGGAGCAAGCAGCTGGGCCCACGGCTGGGGGCGTTCTGAGCGCAGCTGACGTGCTCGAGGCCCTGCCAACCGACGAGCCCCCCCTAATTGTCTCCCTTCCAGATAGCCTCGAGGTGGGGCTAGCGCCCTGGGCGCCTTTCGCCGGCAACGCGACGTTCGAGGGCGCCCGTTCGCAGGTCATCGTCTGTGCTGACAGCCGCGGCGTCGTCGGCGGGTTGGCCTTCATCGACGACAGCGAGGGCATCGAGCTGCCCGGACTCGAATTGCGGCTGCCGCGAGGCGGCGAGCCTGTTCGCCGGGGCGTCACTCGGGTCAAACCCGGACAGCCGCGCCCTGCCCCTTTGGCCCTCGCGCTGATGCGTCGTCAGGCTGATAGCTGGTTTGCGTCCGTCGCGGTCGGCGGACGTGGTCCGATCGCAACCGATGAGCTTTCACCGGGCACGCTCAGCGAACAGCTGTCGCAGCTGTGTCAACCGGGCGGCGTTGCCCTCGCGGCCAGCGTTCAGCGCCGCAGAACCCAACTGACCCGAGCTCAGGGCTGACAGAATCGCTGTCAGCTACTTGAGGCCAGGAACCTTGTAGCCGTGCTTCTTGGCGAAGGCGACGAATCCCACCTTGTCGATGGTGCGGATATCACGCGTCGTGAGCTTGACGGAGATGAAGCGCCCGATCTCGGGTACCCACACGCGCCGCTTCTGAACGTTCACGTGCTGCCAGCGCTTGGTCTTGTGGTTCGAGTGGGAAACGTTGTTTCCCTTCATCTTGCGCCTGCCTGTGATTTCGCTCTTGGCCATGACTCGGGCTCCTCGTCCGCCCGCGCTCCAAAGCACGGAGGGGCGGAACATGTCGACGAAAAGCAGGTGAAAGTCAAGCAAAAGCAACTCATGCAGGGTCATCTGACGGGCTGCACTGCAGCTCAGCGGCCAGTTTGCGGATGGCCGGGTGGTCATGCTGACGACCTTTCTCGAGCACCGCAGCGGCCCCTCGGTCCCCTTGGCGCAGGCGCCGATGAGCCAGCAGCAAGGCGTTGCGCGCCAAACCGAGCCGAGTGGCCCGGCGCACCGGAGTGCCACGAATCCGTTTGTTCCAGCCTTCGACGTCGAGGCTGAGCAGCTCGAGCAGGCTCAGCTCGGACCAGCTGGGTAGCGGACGAAACGGCGCCGCATCGCATGGTGGGGTCAGCTGGTTGTGGGGACATACCTCCTGGCAGACATCACACCCGAAGAGCTGCTCGCCCACCGCCGCGCGAAGCGCAGGCTCGCACCCCTCGGGCTGGCGATCCTCGATGGTGTGGTAGGCGATGCAGCGCCGTGCATCGAGCACGAATGGCTCCACAAAAGCAGCGGTGGGGCACGCCTCGAGGCAGCGCTCACAGGCGCCGCAGCGCTGGGCGGTTGGGCGGCCATAATCCTGCTCTGGCAATTGCAGTGTCGTCACGACCTGACCAAGCACACCGTAGCTTCCGCGGCCAGGGACGATGAGCAAGCCGTTCTTGCCAATGAACCCGAGCCCCGCACGCGCTGCCCACGCGCGCTCGAGCACCGGCGCGGTGTCCACGAGCGCACGCGCCTCGACGCCGCTCGCTCGGGTACGGACGAACGTGGCGAGTTGGCGCAGTTTCTTGCGCAAGAACCCGTGATAGTCGCGTCCCCGGGCATAACGAGCAATCGCTTGCGCCAGCGGTGGGTCTTGCTGCTCGTCCTGCGGCGCCCGTGCGTAGAAGCGCATCAGACAGATCACGGTCTTGGCGTCCGCCAGAATGCCAGGATGGTCCAGCCGCCGTCGCAACGCCGCATGGGTTGCCAAGTAGCGCATTTGTCCGTGCCAACCTGCAGCGATGAAGCGTAGGTACCGCTCGTGATCGAGCTGAAGGGGTTGATCGGCTTTGGCGAAGCCGATGGCATCAAACGACAGCTCTTGGGCGCGGCGCCTCAGCGCTCGAGCCAGATCGACGTCCGCCGTCCCTTCCGCGCTGCTCACCACGCCCCTACCCGCATGACGGAGAGTGCTACACGATGCGATGACAATCCGCTAACCTCCGGTTCATGCCAAAGAACCTTACTTGTCTGCCGCTATTGGTATTGGGCCTCGCCACTTTCGCGACGTTGGGATGCTCCAACAAGGACCCCATCGTTGTTGCGAGCGGCTGCGACGCCATCAAGGTCCTCGACAAGGCGGGCCAACCCGTCGCCGTCGGATCAGGCGAGCAGGGCGACTGCAGCAACTTGTGCACGGTCGTCAACAGCGAGTTCTGCGCTGCACAGGCCACGACCAACGATTGCTCGTCGACCAGCGCGGACATCGACGTCTGTGGCGTGTCCATCAAGGCCCCGCCCAGCGACGCGGGTACAGGCACTGTGCTCGAGCTGAAGCGTTCAGCGAACGTGGACGAGTATTCGGGCAGCGGCGCCCCGGACTTGTCGTGCTACTTCTCCGACGGGTACCCGAGCCCACCCAAGACGGCCGAATCGAAGCTCGTCACGGTCAACGGCATCGCCAAGATCTTCTCGCATGGTTGTATGTCCAAAGACCTGACCATCGAGATCCATACCGTCAAGCGTGGCGGCAGCGAGGATGGCATGCCGGGCCCGCTGGTGGGCGAGGCGGTGATCACCAAGAAGAATTGTGAGGCGACCGGCGTCGCTGAGGAAAACGAGGACTGCGGTACACGCTACGAGTGCAAGTACAGCTACCCGAATGTGCCCACCGAAACAGAATTGCTCATCATCACGGATGGAGCCATCTGGGCGCCCATCTACGAGTACGGCTTGTTCATTCCCAACTCCGAGGCCGCCGACGACACCTACGAAAAAGATGTGCGCGCACTAGCGCAGGACGACTACCAAGTCATCGCCCAGGTCGCGATGGGCAAGAACATCACCCCAGGGCACGGCGCTGTTGCAGGCGAGGTGCATGATTGTGGGGATGTGCGCCTCATCAACGCCGTGGTCGACGTCAACGTCGAGAAGTTCATCACGACCTACTTCACCGACAACGAAGAAAACCCGCTGCCCGACCTTTCGGCGAAAGCAACGAGCACTTTGGGCCTCTATTCCTCACTGGATATCGAGCCTGGACCCGTGCTGGTGGGCGCCGCTGGGGTCGTTGACGGCAAGCTCGTTGGCGTGGGCCACTTCGCCTTGCGGGCATTCCCCGACGCGGTCACCTCGTTCACCTTCCGCGGCCTGCGCCCGTTCCAGGTCCCGAAGTAGAGCCTGAGCGAGAGACCCATCGCCAAGGCTCAGATGGCTCATTGGAGCCCTCTACAAAGCCCCACAGCGCGCAGCGCAAACGCGGACCCGGACGCGGACCCGGATCCGGACCCGGACCCGGACACGGACGCGGACTCGCGGACGCGGACCCTCGGACGCGGACCCGGACCCGAAGCGGATTATTCAGCGAACAAGCGATCGAGCGTGATGGCGCATGCCGCCCGAACGCTCAGATGGTTGTAGCCGCCTCCGCCCGGCGGGCGGATGGGCTCGAGGCGCACGTCTGCCGCCTGGGTGAGCTCAGGCGCCAACCCCCACCCCGTGCCAAAACAAAGCAAAACCGGAGGACCTTCTGCACGAAGCGCCGCTCGGGCCTGGCCGTAGCTGTGCACCTGAGCGCCGCGCGCGTCCGCAGCCGTGGTCCACAGCTCGCTGGTTTGCGAGTCGGGGCCCGCCAAGCCTGCGCGCGCTTGCTCGACGCTCGCCACGGAGCGGAGCAGACTGAGCGCTTCTGCCCGATCGGGAATGCGCTTCCGACCCGCGCCCTCGACCCAATGCCGCTTGATGCGGTGGACCAGCATGCGCTGCGAGGCAACTGGGTGAACCACGAACATCAACGCGGCCCCATAGGCCCGCGCGCGGCGCGCCCAAAACGGGCGGGGGGTATTTGGGGGGGGGGGGGGGCCC
>CAZRGL010000337.1:0-4155 GCA_964599485.1 uncultured Polyangiaceae bacterium | reverse complement strand
GTCGATATTGGTGAGGGTCGTGGTCAACAGCTCGCCGTTTCTACCGACCACCGGATGGTGCACCAGAGCAAGCCCGAACCGCCTCATGGTTCCTCATCCTGACGGTGCTGCTGGCGATCCGCCGGGGCCAGCAGGTCAGGGCGTCTGTCGATCGTGCGACGCTTGGCTTGCTCGCGCCGCCAACTGGCGATGGCTTGGTGATTGCCCCCTTGGAGCACCTCTGGCACCAATTGACCACGAAACGTCGCCGGGCGCGTGTAGTGCGGATACTCGAGCAGCCCGACCCCAGTCGGGCTGTGCGACTCTTCGGCGAGAGAAGCTGGATTACCCAGCACGCCGGGCAAGAGGCGGGCGCAGGCGTCAATGACGGCCATAGCGGCCACTTCGCCCCCGCTCAAGACGTAGTCCCCCATGGAAAGCTCATCATCGACGTAGCTACGCAATCGCTCGTCTACCCCTTCGTAGCGACCACAAATCAGCGTGACCGCCTCTTGTTTGGCGAGCTGATAGGCGGTGGCTTGATCGAAAAGTCGGCCCTGGGGGCTGAGCAGGATGCGCTTGGCTCGCTGCTGTCCGGCTTGTGGCTCGGGCGACGCTTGGGCCTCGCAAGCCTCGAGCGCCGCCACCAGCACATCGACGCGCATCACCATCCCTGCGCCGCCGCCGTAGGGGGTATCGTCGACTTGGCGGTGTTTTCCCGCCCCCTGATCGCGCAGCTGATGAAATACCAGCCGCAGCTTCGATGCCGTCACGGCTCGCCCGACGATTCCCAGCTGCGAAAAACCGGCGAACATCTCTGGGAACAGGCTGATCACGTCGAAGCGCATCAATCCAGCCCTTCGAGCGAGCGCACCACGATGCGGCCAGTGGCGAGGTCGACGGAGTCGATGAAATCATCGTGCAGAGGGATCTCGATGTCTTTGCCCTCCTTCCCCGTCACCACCAGTGCATCCACAGTCGGATAGCATGCGACACGCTTGACCAGACCAAGCTCGGTGTCGCCGAGCTGTACACGACAACCTACGAGGTCGCAGTGATAGAACTCGTCGGCGTCGGTTGGCTGCAGAGCCTCACGACGCACCTCGATGCGCGCACCACGCAATTGCTCGGCTTCGTCGCGCCCCTCCACACCCACCAGGCGCGCCAACATCGCTCCAGGCACGCGCCGAACCGCGGAAAGCTCGGCTTTCTGAGGCTCACCCATCACTGGGCACAAGCGGATGTGGGGCCGCGTCAGCAGCAGATCCGAATCGGTGTTGTACACCTTCAAACGAAGCTCACCGCGCAGACCATGCGGCCGCGCCACTTCGGCCAAGGCTACGTAGCGTTCGTCGTCCATGGCGCTCGATCACCAAGTCGACGGTTCTAGTCGATGATGTCGAGGTACGCACGGCCAGCGCCGAGCTTGCTAGCCGCTGCATTGAGCAAAACGCGAAGCGACTGGGCCGTCCGCCCATCCTTGCCAATGACCTTGCCGATGTCGTCGGGGGCTACCGACAGCTCGATGCGAGGGTTGCGATCGCCGCGGGCTTTACGTACGAGCACCTCGTCGGGATTGTCCACCAACGCGCGGGCCACGATGCCGACGAGGTCGACCAGGGCCTGCGTTTGGCGAGGGCCTCCACGCGGACCGCGTCCGCCGCCTCCGCGCGAGCCACCACGGGAACCACCGCCTCGCCGAGAGCCACCGCGCTGTTCCATGGGCTTGTCTAGCTCCCTGCCTGTGCGCCTGCAGCCTCTTCAGCCTCAGCCGCTTTTTTCGATCGCTTGAGCAAGCGGTCGACGGTCGCCGAAGCTTGTGCCCCGTGGCCGAGCCAGTAGCTGATGCGCGCTTGGTTCAGCGTGAGCTGCTTGCTGCGCGGATCCCAGGTTCCCAGTCGCTCGATGAAGCGGCCGCCGCGAGGGGCGCGGTGATCAGCAGCTACGATTCGGTAGAAGGGCACCTTCTTGGCGCCAGCACGAGCAAGTCGAATGTGTACAGCCATCGAATAATCCTGAAGAAACTCCTCGCAATGCGCATCGGTCGTGGCCGCTGTCGGATCACGGCGAGGAGCAAGAGCGGGCGCAAACTACGCAATAGGGCCGCGTCGGTCAACCCCAGAGGGGCGATTTGCCTAGTTTTTTCCGCTCGGAGGGCCGGACTGCCGACTCTCAGCCGTGGGTGTAGACCAAGGTACCGTGCTTGGGGTTGCGACTGCCGTGCCACCCCACGGGTACGACCGGATCGGTCCACTCGAAGAGCCAGGCCGCATCGGCCGGGGCCAAGTTGATGCAACCGTGGCTGCGCACCTTGCCGAAGCTGTCATGCCAATAAGCGCCGTGCAGTGCGTAGCCCTTGTGAAAGTACTGGACATAGGGGACGTCACGCAGATCGAAGGCCTCACGCGTGTCCTCATCGCCATCCATGGTGGCGCTGACGTGCTTGGCGTGGATCATGTAGGTGCCGCGAATGGTCGCGTGGGTGGTGGCCGGATCGCGCATGCCGTCGCGCCCGGTCGACACCAAGGTGGCGTAGACGGGCCGCTTGCCTTCGTAGGCCACGAGCAGCTGACGTCTGATGGACACGTCGATCCACTTGCGTCCATCGCGGGCAAAGCCCGCAGGATCTTCGCGCAGCTTGGCGATCCGCAGGTTTGCAGCTGGCAGCCAGACGCCGGCGGTAGTCTCGAGCAGACCTGCGCTCGAGCCATTGTTCTTGCCCGTGAGCAACCAACCGGAACGATGGGGCGCCTTGCCATGCTTGGTCAGTCGTTTGCGCGCGTTGTGCTTGTAGGTCCGCACCCCGTGATGGATGACGAAAGCGGGAATGCCGGGCTCTTTGATCTCGATGCCACGCAAGCTGCTGAGCCTTGCGATCCGGGTCCGATCGAGCGGGATGATGTCGAGCTCGGTAGTCAATCCCATACGCCGCTTGGTCCAGTCGAAGGTAGCGATGAGGCCAAAAGCAGACTCTTCCCCTGCCCGGCCCCGGTGCGCTCCCAAGCTCAAGCTGCGCTCGGCGCCGTATGGTTTCGGCAGGGGCTTGCCTTGCGCGAGCGCAGCGGGGAGCGTCTCGGGCTCTCCGAGCAGCGCAGCCTCGCTAATCCCGAACAGCGCCATGCTCGAGGCCCGCCGTTTTCCTTCGGCTTTGAGCTGCTCCTTCAGGCTGGGGAGCTTGAAATAGAGGTGGGGGGGCGGTTTGCGCGATATCACGTAGCGGTAGGGCATGGCTTGGCCCCGCCGCGGTCCATGGGCAGCGGCCAGCACCACGGGGTGATCGAGCTGCAGTGAGGCGCCTTTGCCCACGCAGACGAAGCCGCGCGGCTGGACGGCGAACCAACCCCCTTGGCAGCCGCGCGTCCCAGCAGGATGCTCGGCGCGACCCACCACTGCGCCAGCGCGCAAGTAGCCGAGCTTGGTCGATTGTGGATCGGGCTGCTGGTAGACCCAGGTGCGCATCGCGATGCTCGCGATCCGATCGGGACCGGTTGGACGTGAGTCCGGCACCGAGGACGCCACCGCTGTGACCGGCAACGCCAAAGAGCTCGTCGCCCCGTCGCTGTTGCCAGCGCGTCGTCCGGGAGGCTCAGCAGGGTGCTCACAGGCCGTGAGCGAACCGACCAAAGCAAGGCCGGCCAAGATGCTGCTAAGCGGGTGGCGCATGACGAACGCTATTTACGACGGCTGCGGCCGCAAGTGTTAATTCCAAACACTTGTGCGGGCGCAGCCCTCTACCCCCGACAGCTCGTTGCCTGCGGCTGCACGTTGAATTGTCGGCGTATCCGTTGGCATCGTCGAACCCTGAGCATAGACCGGAGCGGTCCCGATAACGCACCCCCATTCGGGCACGCGTTCGCATCCACACACCTCCAGATTGAGTAGTAGACAACGCACGAGCCGAGGACGCGCCGACGGCGTCTTGCAATCCTCCCTGGGCAGTGCAGAGCTTCATACTTGAAGTCTCCACCGCCGCCTATTTAGGACGGTCAGCGCCGCACGCAAGCGTTCGTTGGGGTCGACCGGAGCAATCCCAAGAAACTGGTGGACTACGAGCCGCCCGAGCCGCCTGAGCCGCCCCCCCCGCCGGAGCCGCCGGAGCCCCCCGCGGCGCCCCCAGCGCCCCCCCAGCCCCCACAGCCAACCCAAGCGCCCGTGCACCCCACCGTGCCGCCGTTT
>CAZRGL010000336.1:0-12211 GCA_964599485.1 uncultured Polyangiaceae bacterium | reverse complement strand
CGCGACACCACTATCCCACCGCGCCGCTGCCTGCGGTCCGCGACGACGCCGAATCAGATCCAGGCGGCCCCCCTTTCGCGAGCGAGCCATGGGAGATCCCGCCCGCCCCCAAGGCGCCCGACTTCAGCGACATCCCAGGTGCTATTGGTGGCCCGCGTCAGGCGAGCATTCTCACCGACGTCCCACCAAAGTGGTTGGGACGACTGCGCCCGCGGGTCTTGATTGCCGTTGGCGCAAGCGCGTTTCTGTTGTTGATCGTCGCGTTTGTGGTCGGTCGCGCTTCGGCGCCCGAGGCGAGCTCGGAACTAGGCAAGTTGGTCAAGGCGCGTACGGGTTGGGCCGCTGTGCCTTTGTTCGCCCGTTCGCGAAGCAGTGCGCCGCCGGTGCCGAGACCATGCTTGATGTTACGCGCTCCGTCGCGATGGGCCGCGGCGGCCGAGCGTCGTGTCCCCATCGAGATTGCACAAGTCGATAACAAGCTTGCTGTGGGCTACGCCCGAAGCCTCACCGAGCCACGTGGTTTGCTCATCGACCCAACGACGGGGGTCATCGAGAGTCGCTATACGCCAGAGGAAGTACCGCTCGCCCTTTCGCGGGTGGTACCGATGGTGGGCGCAGAAGGACTTGTCTACGGCGGGAGCTCGCGCAAGCAAAAAGGCGTGCGGGGCGCCAGCTACGTTGCGACCAAGAAGGCCTTTATGGTCGGCTTCACGGCCGATAAGGTCGTAAAGCTCGATGAGCCAGGCGCCGAGCCCGCCGCGCTGTGGGACCTGACCGAGGGAGAGAATGTTGGCGCGCTTCGTCTCAAGGTGCTCGTCGGCGGCGGAGCGGCGCTCACCTACCGACATGCTGGCAAGATCTGGTTTGGCCAGCTCAAGAGCGATGGGGCTGTTGCGCTACCCGCTGCGGTGGTGGCTGGTTCCGGAGGCAAGGTCGGCATGCCGATGCTCGCCAGCAACAAACAGGTGGTATCGGTTGTTTTTGCCGACAAAGCTCCTGGGCAAGACACCCCCATCGAGGTGCGCTGGGCACGCGGCAAACTCGGCGAAGCCCTCAAAGATGCCGCGGTGGTCGAGCTGCCAGAAGGCGGCCCCGGTGGCGATGCTATTGCACCTGCGATTGCTAGTCTGAGCGCTGGCCGCTGGCTGCTGATGTGGACCGAGGGCAGGCGTGGCAATCGCACGTTGCGTGCACAGACCTACGATAGGAACTACAAACCTATAGGCAAGGCGCTGCGCGTCTCGCCAGCGACCGGCAACTTCGGTCAAGGAACAGTCGAGGTCGCCGATGACAACGCGGCGGTCGCATTCCTGCTCGCCACACGAAAGGGGTACCAGCTTTGGGGAACGGTGTTGCAATGTCGATGAGCGCAGGCTCCGGTCGCATCGGTGCCGGGCGAGCATTCTTGTTGATCGTTGTCGCGTTGCTGCTCAGCGCCTGTGCTGCGGGCAATGCGTCGCTGCTCGAGAAAGAGGAATCGTTCAAGACCGGCCGCCGGAAATTCGACGCCTATTTCAATGACGTGGCCGAGCTTCGAGACAAGGTGAAGTCGCTTGATTCGGACTTGTTCCCCATTCGTGAGCCGCTGGTCGAAGAGATGGACCTCGATGTGGACGTTTCACTACCGATGTTGATGGTGAAGACTCACAAGCGCGTCGTGAAGCTCAAGAACTATGGCGTGACGCTCAATCTCCGCCTGACCCCGAATCCCATCGTGGTGGTGGAGACCGGCGAGCTCGAAAAGGACGAGAAGGACGATGGACTGCTCAAAGCCGTTCAGGAGTCATCTACTCGGGCGCTATCCACGTTCCGTGAGTACCAACAGCTGCTTCAGCTGGCCGCCCAGCTCGATGCGCAACGCAACGCGCTGGCTGAGCAAATCGACAAGCTCCCTGCTGGATTCGAAAAGAAGGGGCTGATCGAGACCGAAATCGTGGGTGCCGGCCGAGTCCTCCAGAAGGCTGAGCGGAAGCTCACCCGTGATACGCGCACGCTGTCGCATTTCCTGGTGGGTTTGGCCAACGCTGTGGACACCGGGGCGGCCGAAGCACAAGACAACAAGTGTGCCGAGGCGCTGGCCAAGTACAAGCCCAAGCGAGGGCGCGGACGTGGTCGCGGTCGTGGTCGTGGTCGACCCAGCGGAGGAGCCAAGCCGAAGCCGAAACCAGCCGGTGGGGACGATTTCGACATGTAGCATTCGCGGGCTGGCCGCACTCTCGGGCGCGGCGAATCCGTCGACGAGGCCGGGCTAATCCGCGCCCTGCCGCCCGAAAACCGTGATAGCTATCCCACATGTCGTTGTCGCACCGCCTGCTGTCGCTGGCCCCTGCGCTGGGCTGTCTGCTGTGCGCGTCTGTCGCCGAGGCCCAGCTCGAGCCGCTGACGCAAGGAATAAGCATCGGGCAGTGGGAGCTTCGTCCCTCGGTCGAGCTGCGCCTACGGGGCGAGTACCGTCGCAATCCCGTAGATGTTGGCGGTGATGTCTACGAGCGGACCGCAGTTCAGGCTGACGCTTATCGCGCTGCGGCGCCGCCACTGCTTCGGCGCGTACCCGCAGTGTATGACGAGTGGTTGATCTCGGAGCGGGCCCGTTTGGGACTGACCGTGCGTTTCGGCAAAGTCAGCGCTGTCGTCAGCCTGCAAGATGCTCGGGTCCTTGGCGTTCTGCCCGGCGCTGCCGAGCAGGTCGAACGTCCTGGAATGGGTTCCTTCGAGCCCCACCTGGCATATCTCCAAGTGCGCAGCGATGAGGACGATCCGCTCTTCGAGATGCGGCTCGGAAGGCAAACGATTCACTGGGGTGATGGTAGGCTCGTAGGTGCTAACGACTGGCAACCGCGGGGCGGAGCGCTCGACGCTGCTCGCGCCATGTTCCATCTTGGCGACGGGCTGGTCGACATCGACATGTTCGCGGCGATGCTGGTGATGCCCGGGCCAGTGCCTCCTCGAAATGTAGCCCATGGGACGCAGACCGCGCTTTCGTCAGACGGCGAGCCCGTCAACGTCGAGGGGACCGGCGCCCAGCTCTATGGCACGCAGCTACGTTGGAACATCATCGACCTGCTCAAGCTCGACATCACAGGCGTGGCACGGATTGCTCGTGAACCACTGCCAGCCGAGCTCGCCCTCAGCGACACCTACACAGTCGACCTGCGCATCCATGGCGACCACCGTGGTGTCTCCTACGCCGCTGAGGGCGCCTACCAAATGGGGCGTGTGGCCGGCTACGGTATCAATCGAGACATCGCTGCTTTCGCCGCCGCTGGGCGATTCGGCTGGCTCACAGCGTTGCCCTGGAATCTACGCTTTGGCGCCTTCGGCGGCTATGCGAGCGGTGATGATTCCGATGGCACCGGAAGCGAGCTGAAGCGCTTCGATCCCATCGCACCAGATGTCCACGCACAGCACGGCATGATGGACTTGTACGCCTGGTCCAACATGTTCGAAGCGGGCGGGGAGATCGGCGCGCAGCCGCACGAGGATCTGAAGATGGCCGTCACCTACGCCTATGTCGGTCTGGCCGAGCCCAACGACCGCTGGAGCACCGGCACGCTCACCGCTGTGGGCGCTGCTGCAGAAAACGACGCTGCCGGCTTGGGCCACGAAGTAGATGTACGTTTCGACTACCAACCCTTCGACGGCGTTGGTTTCGGCGCAGGTTACGGCTTGTTCTTGTTGGGCAGCGGCGGCAGCGCAATCCTCGAAGCCGCCGGCCGAGGCTCGCCAGACTTGCTCCACTACGGCTACCTGCAAGCCCAGCTGAAGATGCCCTGACTCGGCCTCGGACGCCAATTCGGACGCCAATTCGGGCGCGGACTCGGACGCGGGCGGGGGTAAACCCCGCATCTAAGGCAATCGGTTTCCCGCACGCCGATTCGGACGCGGACGCGGACGCGGATTCGGACGCGGACTCAGCCCTACGGGCTCGGCTCCACGCACAAGCCAGCGCTGCAAATCTGCGCCCCTGGGCAGTCCAACGCTCGCTCACAGCTCTTGCCCTTGGGCTTCGCAGGTGGCGGTGGTGGCGGCGGCGGAGGTGGCGGCGGCGGAGCCGGCGGAGTGGTCGCGGTGGGCGGAGGCGGCGCGGCTGGGGGCGTAGTCGGTTGGGCCGTGGGCATGGTCGGCATGGTCGTAGTCGCCGAAGGACTTGCCCCGCCCGGTGATGGTTTGCAGCTACCGGCGTCGCAGAACTCGCCTTTGACGCACTCGGTGTCAGCCGTGCAGGGCTGAGGTGCGCCACTGGCTTGCTTGGCGCCGCCGTACCAATCTTTGTTCAGCTCCTCGAGGGTGTCGCTGACGCGCTTCTTCTCTTCTGGTGACAGCGCGCCGGTGTTGGCTTGCTCGCGAGCGGCGGACCGCCCAAGCCAGTGGCGCGCATCACGTCGCTGCTTGACGCGAAAATGCGCCATACCTCGATAATATGCGTACTGCGCACGCTCGGCCTCCGAGAGTGAGTCGATGTCGATCTCCAGCACCTCGAGCAAGGTCAGCGCTTTTTGGTACTCGTTGGCGTTGTAGTGCAGGGTGGCGCGGTCCAAATCGTCCCGGTAGGTAGCGCAGGTCGTTACGCACATGGCCAGCAGTGCCGCGAAAAAGCTGGTCCCAAACCCTAGTTTGACGACACGCCAGCCACATCGCCCATCACCGCTGCGCATGGTGCTCATGCGTCCAGCCTACTCGCGCGCCAGCGCTCGGATCAAGCAACCTTGCCCTTTGGATAGGTGCCCTTCTCACGGGCCATGTTGTTGATCTGTCGCAAGTTTGCCAACTTACCTACCGACGCCTACATTGATTTTGCTCGACCTTCGCGCCTAATCTCCGCCACACTCAAGGGGGGCGGCGAGACCAGGCCGTCCGAAAATATGCAGAGCGCGCCTGAAAACCCCGTGCCGCAGGTCGGCCCCGGGCCAGAGTCTCAAGAGGAGATTTTGCCTCGTCAGTTCGGTAAGTACACGCTGCTGCGTGCGCTTGCCACAGGGGGTATGGCGCAAGTTTATTTGGCGTTGCAGCGTGCCGTCGCCGGTTTCGAGAAGCTCGTCGTCATCAAGCGCATCTTGCCCGAGCTGGCGCGCGACCAGGCTTTTGTAGAGATGTTGCTCAGCGAAGCGCGAACCGCTGCGACGCTGAACCATCCGAACGTGGTGCAGACCTTCGATGTGGGGGAACACGAAGGCACCTACTACATCGCGATGGAGCACATCAACGGCGAGGACATTCGCTCCATCGTCCGTGGCATGAAGCGCAAGCAGGCCACGGAGTTCCCGCTCGAGCACACGCTCAACATCATCATCGGCGTATGCGCCGGGCTTGCCTACGCACACGAGAAGAAGGATCTCGAGGGCACCGGACTCGGAATCGTCCACCGCGACATCTCGCCACAGAATATCCTCATCACGTTTACCGGTGATGTGAAGATCGTCGACTTCGGAATCGCTAAGAGCAGCGAGAAAGCGGTCGGCGAGAAAACGCAGGCTGGCCAGCTCAAGGGCAAAGTGCCCTACATGTCCCCGGAGCAAGCCGCTGGCGAAGAAATTGATCATCGCAGCGATATTTTTGCGGTGGGCATCATGCTTTTCGAGCTCACCACCCGCCGACGCTTGTTCAAGGCCAAGAGTGAGTACGAGACGCTCAAGCTGATCTGCGATCGCGAATACCCGTTGCCGAGCCAAGTGCGTCCCGGCTACCCCGCGCAGCTCGAGCAGATCGTCATGCGGGCGCTGACCAAGAACCGCGACTTCCGTTACCAGAACGCCCGCGACATGCAGGCCGACCTGGAGAACTTCGTGCGCCACCACCGCATCGCTGTCTCAGCGGTGAGCTTGGCCAACTGGATGAAGTTCCTGTTCGAAGAGAAGATTGCCGAGCAAAAGGAAGCGCTGCAGGACGTCAAACAGCTGGCTGACGTCATCGCCACGCAACACTCCGATCCTGGCGACATGTTCGGCGCGACAGCGACGGGCACGAGCACCACCGGCGGCAGCACCATCAGCGGCACCGAGATTGGCGCGCTCACTGCAATTCGGCAACGTCAGCGGCGCACCTACATGGTGCTGGGCAGCATCATCGTTGGTCTACTCGCTGCCAGCGTGTCGTTGTTCTTGTTCATGCGAAAGCCGGTCGAGACCACCAAGGGGCCGGCGCCAGCGGTGACCCCGCCGGTCGTGGAGGCCAAAAAGGGCGAGCTCGAGATCAAGACCCAGCCGCCGGGTGCGTACATCCGCATCGCGGGCGAGCTGCAAGGAGCCAAGACTCCGACGACGCTCAAGAAGCTACCCCTCGGCATGGATATCGAGGTCAAGATCTCCAAAGAGGGTTTCGAGGACCATGTTGCCAAGGTCCGTTTGACCGAGAAGAAGCTCAAAGACGAGATTTCCGTCAAGTTGCTCAAAGGTAGCGTGACTCTGGTTTTCGAGGTCGAGCCCGGCCACGCCCGGCTCACGCTCGACAACAAGCTCTACAAAGGCAAAGGCAACAAGATCGAGGAGCTGTCCACAGGCGAGCACAAAGCCATCTTCACAGCGCCTGGTCACCTACCTGCAGTGCGAACCTGGGTCTCCAAGAAAGGCGAGACCAAGAAGCTCGTCGTCAAGCTGAAGAAGGGCGACCCGAGCGCCAAATCGACCGGGCCGGCGACGACCACCAAGCCACCTCCGCCCAAGGGCAAAGGCACCGTAAGCGTTGCCTCCAGTGGGGGCTATTGTGCTTCGACGTTGGTCAATGGTCGCAACGTCGGCCCCACGCCAGTAGCGGGCATCTCGGTCAACGCAGGTCCGGTATCGGTGGTCTGCAAGACCGCGGACGGTCGCACCGTAGGTGGTGGCGGGCGCGTTGAGCCGGGCAAGAACGCCCGCATCCGCGTCAGAATCCCAAAGAAGAAGTAGCGCTAGCTGCTGACCTGCCTCGGCCCCGGCCCCGGACTCAGACTCGGCCCCGGACTCGGACTCGGACGCCGACGCGGTCTCGGACTCGGACTCGGACTCGGCCCCGGACGCGGACACGGACACGGACGCGGACTCGGTGCGCCCGTCTCATGACTCCGAAATCAATGTAGGGGAGTCTCGGGCGGTTTATCCCCTACGGCGAAGCTAGGTTATGAGACGGCCTCTAAACCCCGCCCCTACAGGCATTTGGGTTCCCGCACGCCGACGCCGACGCTGACGCGGACTCGGACTCGGACTCGGACGCGGACGCTTAGCGTCGCCGGAAGCGCAGTCTGTGAACCGGCAAGCCGTCGGCGTCGGCGTGGCGCTCGCGGTTGCCGCGCGCGCCGTAGGGGTTGGCTGCAACGCGGGCTGATCCTGGGACGTCGCCGTGGGGCACCAGCGCATCGCAATTGCTCACCCGCTCTTCGTAAGCGTCGGCCCGTTCGGGCACGTCGGTTTGGATGAACAGCTCGCCCCCGCAGCACAGCAGGCGGGCGATCTGCTCGATCAGTGGCTCGACGACGACCATGCGCTTTTGGTGGCGTTTTTTCCACCAGGGATCAGGGAAATGGATGAACACTCGGCTCACGCTGCCGTTCGGCTTGAGCCTGCTCAAAGCAAAGCGAGCGTCTTCGCATACGACCCTGGCCCGATCGCCAAAACCTGCCTTGGCGAGTCGTGCATCGACGATGGTGGCCCATTTTCGGCGGATCTCGATGCCCAGCAAGCGCAGCTCCGGCTGGTCGGCGCAGCGCTCGAGCATGAAGGCCCCGCGACCAGGACCGACCTCGATTTCCAAGGGCGTGGAGCCTGGTAGCCACGAGGCCAGATCCACGCGATCGTCCGCTGGCAGCCGAGGAGCGTCTTGGTTGGGCAGTTTGGCGAGGCGACTACGAGCCATCGGTTGGAGCTGTCAGAGGTGTTATGGTCCGGCGCCATGCGCTGGCTGCGTCGTGCCAAACCGTACTTGCTGGCGTTATCCGGATCCACGCTGGTCGTGGCGATTTGCGTCTACCAGATCTTGAGCCGCGCAGGCGAGCCCGCGCTGCCGCTCGACGACGCTTTCATCCACCTGCAATACGCGCGGCGCCTCGCCGAAGGGCATTGGTTCAGCTACACCGCGGGCGCGCCTTATTCTTCGGGTGCGACCAGCATGCTGTGGCCGCTGCTCATCGCCCCTTTCTTTTGGTTGGGCCTCGATGGCTTGCAGATCATCTGGGTGGTGTGGGGTATGGGCGCCCTGCTGCACGCCGCGGTAGCCTATGACACCGGGCGCTTGTGCGCGGGGTTGACCGGCCGTGGGGGCGGGGTTGCAGCCGCGGCGATGTGCTTGGTGTTCGGTGCATTTGCGTGGTTCGGCCTGAGCGGCATGGAAACCATGGGGTTGGCGTGGATGTTGGCGCGTGGCGGTCGGGTGGCAGCCGAGCATCGGGAATCGGCGCGGCCCGAGCGGCTCAATCGCCAGCTGGTGATTCTGGGCTTGTTGGCCCCCCTTGTTCGCCCAGAGGGTCTGCTCGTGTCCTTGATGGCGAGCCTCACCGCTGCGTCGAGTTTGCGCAAAGTCGGTCCAACGCCTCTGCGCAAGCGCCTCGTCGCGGTGCTGCTTCCACTGCTGGGTCCGGTCATCATCCCGAGCTCTCACGCCTTGTTCACTGGCCAGATGGCTTCTTCCACGGCCACCGTGAAGTGGCTTTGGCTCGACCCCTATTTGAGCTCCGCCGCCAAGCTCGGCAAGACAGTTGACCATGTTGCCTTGCTGCTGACGAAGCTGCTCAACGGTGACGCTTGGACGGCTGTCTTCTTGCCGGAGTATTTCGGCTTGACCATGGTATTGGGCGTGCCGGCCATCATGCTGGCAGCCCATCGTCGGCGGTGCTGGTGGCGCGCGTTCATGGTCATGGTCCTGGTCATGGGTACTTTGTTGCCTTGCACCTACGCCACGATGCTGTGGAACCGCGTGCGCTACATCTGGCCCTTTGCGCCAGGCTGGTTCGTGCTCAGTTGCTGTTTCTTTTTCGAGCTTGCGGCGCGGCTGCAAGGTCGTTCGGCCAACCGCGCGCAGCGTGGGCAGGTTCCACTTCGTGTTGCGCTTGGTTGTCTGGGACCGGCTGGGGCATGGGCGCTGGTTGCTTTGCTGGCTGCCAAGTTGCCGTGGGCGGTGACCGATTTGGCAACTTCGGCGCGTGCCATCACGCTGCAGCAAGTCAAGCTGGGGCGCTGGGCAAGCACGCAGCTGCCGACCGACGCCATCATCGGTGTCAACGACACGGGCGCTATCGCTTATTTGTCAGGGCGTCGCACCTTCGATGTCGTGGGTCTGACCACCCCAGGGCAAGCACGCTATTGGGCGGCGGGCGCCGCGTCACGCTTCGAGCATTACGAGCGCAGGCTTCGCGCTGGGCAAGTAGGGCAGCTGCCGACCCACTTCATCGTTTACCGCAATTGGATGGCCATGCCGGCGGTGCTTGGTGCCCAGCTGAGCCAAGCGACGGTGCTCGATCAGAGCATCCTGGGGGGACGCACCATGATTGCAGCCAAGGCCCGATATGACTGGCTCGAAGATTCCGCCAAGCCCTTCGCGCTTCGTCGCCCCCCGGGGCGACTACTTGCTGAGCTCGACGTAGCGGACCTCGAGTCGGAGCGCCTTCATGCTTATGAGCTCGGTGACGCGCGCGCTGGTTACCAGCGCGCTGCCTACCAGTTGGCCGGCACCACCATGGTGGCTGATGGCGGGCGGCGCGAGTGCGAGCGCGTGCCGCGCGCTCCGCGGCCCGGTACTTCCGGTGCCAGATTGGCAAGTTGAGCGATACCATGGCCGCGACTGGATCCTTGCCGCTGTCGGACGTGCGGGTGCGGGCCGAGCCAGTATCAGTGTAGTCAACGCCCAGAGTCACGTCCGGGAAGTAGTCCCTCCGGGCCAACTGGGCAGCGGTCCGTTGCTTCTCGATCTCAGCGTCTAACGCGTTCAGCTCAGGGTTGGCCTCGCGCATCCAGGCCAGAATCTGCTGGTCGGTGGCGCCAAGGGCCTCCGGTGGGACTTGCCTGGGCCAGGGCACATCGGCATCCGCGGGTCGGTTGAGCGCGGCGTTGAGTCTGGCCGTGATCGGCTGTTTGAGATCCCTGAGCGTTCGCAGTTGGTCTTCGAGCTTACCGAGCTCGACCTGCGCGCGGATCACATCCGCGTGTTGCGCGCCTCCCACACGGTACCGGGAACGGGCAACCTGCTCGAGCTTGCGGACCAGCTCCACGTTCTCGTTCGTGATGTCGAGCGTTCTGGCCAGGTAGTACAGCTCGTAGTATGCGTCCTTGACGGTATAGAACAGCCGCAGCCTAGTGGCCTCGAATTGCTCGTACGCGGCTTTCGCCTCCGCCAGCGCGATATCCTCGCGAAGCTTGAGTTTGCCGAACCAGGGAAACGTCTGTGCGAGCCCGACTCGATGGCGTTGAGGCCCCACGCGGGTCTCGACACGTTCGATGAAGTACGCGTACGTCAGCTTCGGATCCGGCAGCGAGGTTACTTGAGGTGACTTCTCCAGCGCCGCCTTCCAGCGGTTGAACGCGGCTTCGAGCCCCGGGTTGTTAAGCGCCGCGTACTTCAGACAGTCCTCGAGCCCGGAGGACTCGGCGATCGGCTCTCCCCTCGGCAGCGCGCTGCCGCTGCTCACGGGAACACCGTAGGACCGGCGCTCTACCTGCCGGAAGTCCTCGAACGCCTCCCTCTGGCTCGTGGACGAGCACCCGGCCGCCGCTGCCATCGTGACTACCGAAAGGCACCGGATTCTGGACAGCGGACCCATGCTGATACCTCTCCACCTCGGCGCTCAGATCCGAGCACACATCGATCGCTACAAACCATTGATACTTCAAGGGTTACTATAGCAACGCGACGCTGCTCTGTAAACTGATCGACCGTGTGGCCGTTGGTCTGAAAGAGCAGACGCGCACTTGGCGCGGGTTGAGCACCAAGGAGTCAGATGCTGGCTAGCCGGCACACCGAAGGATCTCCCCCTCACGTGAGTCTTGCCGACGAGTGCCTACGGACCCCCACCGGTGAGCCGATCACCCAGGAACAGAATCCCCTCACCCGCCGGACCAGTGGACCAGAGCCAGGATACCGTGACATGCCCCCATCACCACCGTTGCGATCCCACAGACTCGATGGTAGCCGAACAGCCTGAAGTGTACGCGGCGAAACAGGACACCAAGAACAATGGTCGAGAGTAGGCCAACACTCGCCAGAATGCCCGACCATTCGACGGCCTCTGCCATGATGCGCTCCGTCCGGTATGTTCTCAGTGCAGTTGGGTAGACAGGAAGTGCAGTCCCCAAAGGACGGCTGCCGCCGCCGCACCGTACTTGTGAAGCTTGGATCCACGGCCCAGGAGCTTCCGCAGAAGGCCGGCCCCCATGGTCGCGAAAGCCACCGCCCACGTGGCCGCGCCTAAGACGGGGGTCAGCCAGGCAGGCCAGGTCGTCTCAGACTCGGAGGCCGGAACGGCTTTCGTTTGGGCTAAGTGAGCCGCGATCAACTGTGCTTCGGAATCGGAGATGAGATCGGGCGCCTTGGCGGCCATCCGATTCACTGTGGCGGTCCACTGTTCAGCCGTTCGGCGGGTCGAGAGGCCCCGGTCGGGTTGGTGGCACAGGCCACACTTCTCTTCGAGCAGAGCCTTGGCTTGCGATGGGTCGGATCCGGCCTCCCCGCCCCGCGTCGCGCCGAGTTCAGTCAACGCGACGATCAGGAAACTGATGGACACTCTCACGGTATTCCTTTCGCTTGAGTGACGAGCGCCTATGCGGCAGAACGACCGCGCTCCCCACCACTTCACACGGTCACGTGCTCCAGGTCAGTTACTCACTCCCCTTCGGGCACCCGCGTCTCCGTGTCTCTGCGAAAGATCTTGGAGCGGTAGATACGCACCTTGCAGAGCCAGAAGCTCATGACTGCCCACAACGTGCCGAGGCCGTACGTGACGCTTCGGCAGAAGTTGATGCTCGACGCTTCGTCGAAGTATCGCACGGGGATCGGCACGTCGCCGAGCTTGAACCCGTAGTGCACGCACTGGGCGAGGAACTGGCTGTCGAAGACGAAGTCGTCCGAGTTCGCGTGGAAGGGGATCATCTCCAGCACCTCGCGGCGGTAGGCTCGGAAGCCGCTGTGGAAGTCGCCGAGGTTCTGGCCAAGCATGAAGTTCTCGAAGCCGGTGAGCACGCGGTTCACGAGATACTTGTAGCGCGGCATGCCTCCGTCGAGCGCCTCTCGGCGCGTGCGAATGCGAGAGCCCAGC
>CAZRGL010000335.1:0-12234 GCA_964599485.1 uncultured Polyangiaceae bacterium | reverse complement strand
AATGGACGCACGTATCCTGCTGGCCCACGCATCCAGAGGGTGGGGGCCCCAACCACCAACACACACCATCGCCTACTACATCGTCTCAGCTGTCCGGCGGTTTCGGTGTTTTATCCAGCCGGATCCGATTTTTCCCGAGTGGGCACATCGATGCACAGGTGTGCTGCCACAACTCCTCAATTACACGTTGCTGCCGTAAAGCACTTCCCACAGCGCCGGATTGTGACTTTGTAGGTCGACTTGGGGGTTGGGCAGCCGGTGTACGCTCGACGGGAAGACGATCTCGCGGCTGACCCGCTTGAGATAGTAATGGGGACGGGTGATGTCGGGGCGCACAGTCCAGGTGGAGCGATCGTCCGGGTTGAAGTAGACCGACGCTACGCGGATGTTCTTGTGGTTGAGGTTGCGCCGCAGCACTTCCTTGAGCCGCATGACCACGTCGTTGACGAGGCGACCAGCTCGGAAGGTGGTGTCGATGATGAGCAGCTTGTCGTCTGCGTTGATGCGATCTTCCAAATACTGGATGCCGATGATCTGAGTGCGGTAGCTGTGGCGCGTCGGAGAGGTATTGAGGCTGATGTGGTCGGGCGCTTTTTCGGTGCCGCCACGCTTCTTGAGAAAGTACTTGTAGACCTCGTGCAGTGGCAACCCAGCCAGCACGCCGCCGGGCCACAATGCGATGAGAAAATCGGGCCGGAAGCTCTCGTCGCTGGCAACGTTCACGCCGAGACGAATGCAGTCGTGCAGCAGCTCCTTCAAGCTCACGTAGAGGAAGTCGGCGTCGGGCTCAATCTGTCGCGGCTCGGTGGTACCGCCACGCAGGATGTTCCAAATGGTCTCGTCTTTGCCACGAATGCGGCTGTCCTCGGGGTCGGCCGGATCGACCAGATCGGCGAGCTCGTGCGGGTAGTCGATCCACACGTCTCCATCGATTTCCTTGAGGGCAATGAGGGGAAGCTCGTCGTAGTTTCTGAGCGATGGCTTGTGGTGCACGGCCGCCACGACGATCTCTCGAGGAGCGTTGGCCCGTGCCATCTTGCGCAGCGATGCAACGATGCGCTTGATGGTGTTGCCTGACTCGTAGACGTCGTCGATGATCAACAAGCCGTCCTCGGGACAGACCACCTGGGCCAAATGCTCGAGGTTCTTGACCGTGACCTCACCGCGCTTGCCGATGCCGGTGTAGGAGTCGGTGGCGATGGTGGTGTGATTGATCATCACGCCGCGGCTGCGGAAGAACGCATCCACACCCAAACCGACAGGGGTGCCGCCGCGCCAAATCGAGATCGCGTGCTTGGGACGAAACCCGCTGAGGTAGACCTCTCGACCGAGCCGGAAGGAATCGACCAGAAAGTCATCGGGATCCACATGCAACAGCTTGGTCATGGCCGCATGAAATACCAGGGCCCGGATCGGCCGTCAGCTAGTCTCGACACATCGGTCAGTCCTCAATAGTCCTTGGAATCCGCAACACGGCCGGCTGGGCAGCCGGAAATCCGGGCGACGCCACCGCGCAGCGCGCCTTGCGAGTCGCCACCACCGGCAGCGCGATGTCGGGTAGCTCCAAACGCTCGCCTCTGACCTCGACTCTTCTGACTACCGAGCGGCCCGCAGCCTGAACCCGGACGGTGTAGGTGCCATCCTCGTGCAGGTAGCGGTCGTAGCGACCGTCGCGGCAGCGACTCATCCACTTCTCGCCTTCACGAAGGACGACTTCATCGATGCTCACCTGTGCGACGAGCGGTCTGCCCGTCGCATCGAGCACGCGCCCATGCAGCGAAGGGCCGTCGAGATACCGTTTGAACAGCGTCTTCCAGGTTTCGCGTACAGCCTCGATGGCGCGCTTCTGTCCGGGGGGACCGCGCCGTAAGCGTACTCCTTCGATCAACAACGCCAAGGTACCGTGGGTTGCGCGTAGCCAGTCCTGATCGGTGCCGTCGACGGGATACAAGTTGCGCTGCACGCCGATGCGCCCTTCAGGATGCCCCCGCACGCTCTTGGCGACCAGAGCACCGACAGACCACGCCTCGTTGGGGCGCGGGCTGCTGACCCGATCGATGGTGTAAGGAGCCAGAACCGCGATTGTGCCGACGTGATAGGAGATGCTTGCCGCGAAGTGCTCGCTATGGGCCAGACGCATCATCATTTGAGTCTCCGGCTCGGAGCCAGGTGACGGACCGCGGTAGTTGTGGCTGCGGTGGTTCGAGCTGCTTCCGACTTCGCCTAGATGATTGAAGCGAAATGGATAGTTGCGGTTCAGATCGACTCCTTCACTGGCGTCACGCTCTCCATCACCGTTGGTGTCTCGGCCGTTCTTGCGGCCGGCTTTCTTCTCGCGCAAAGCAAGCCAATTGCCATCGGGGTTGACGAGTGGCACAGCGTAGATGACCAGCTGATCGAGTAGTCGCTCGGTTTCTGGGTCGCCGCTCGAGGTCAGCAAGGTGTCGATGGCGTCGAGCACGAAGTTGATCGACATCAGCTCGTTGCCGTGATGCCCCCCGTTGAGGTAGACGCTGGGCTTGCTGTGGTTGAGCTGAGCGGGCCGTCCGATGACGAGCGCGTGCACGGCTCGGCCCATGTGCGTCTTGCCAAGTCGAACCAACCTGGTCAGCTGCGGGTACCGGCAGCGGTAATGGTGCAGGATGCGTTCGACCTTGACTGCATCGGCGGTGAGGTGGGGCTTGAACTTCGGCGCTTTGGCGGCCATGTCGGAATCGCAACCAAGCTCGGGACCGCGCTCATCGTTGCGAGCTGTGAGTTGGACATGACGAGTCTTCTGTGCACCCCTCAGCGAGACAACCGCCACATCGCTGTTGGAGCAGGCGACGAACGCGCGATTGCCGCGACTGTCAACGACCACGCCACGCGGGTCGTCGCAGCGCCGAACAGGAGTTGCGGTTGGGTACTTGCCGAGCTGTTTTCCGAACGGACCGAGCTCGAGCAGCGCCCCATCAGCAGCAACGAGCGTAGTGCCAGTGGGCATGCTGGCCACGTGGCGAACCCTCCAGGGGTGCTCACCCTGTCGCCGCGTCGGCAGTTTGTGCGAGTAGATGAGCCGACCTCGTTCATCGCGCAGCATCAATGTGCTGACAGTTCGCCTGTTGTGCTGGTGCGCCGTGACCACATTGCGACCCACATTGGCAGCGAAGCCGTCGATGGAGCGCTGGGCTAGCGGCAGCTTGGTCGCGGCGGGAGCGGCCAACAACGGCTCAATCCGGGTGAGGCTGCTACCCAGAAAATGGCTGACCAACGCGTGGTCATTTGCGATCGCGATGCCCGTAGGTTGCGGACCGACTTCAATCGACCAGGGCTGTCTCCAAGTGTCGAGCGAGATGGCGGTGATGCGCCCTGCAGCCGGTTTGCTTTCATGGGCCGAGCTGATCAATACCAGCCGGTCCGACGGCGAGATGGCCAGCGCTTTGGCACGGGGTGGCAGCGGTACGCGGCGCAGCTGCTTGTGCTGACCCGTGGCTTCGAGCACCAGCAACATGCTGGGCTCGGCAATCGTCACCAGCAGCACCTCGTCGAGCAACCCCACTGCGACGCCGACTCCCGGCAAAGAAATGCTGTGCGTTTTTGCGCTCGAGAAAGGAATCGAAGTGCGCCAGAGCAGCGGCCGCTGCCGATCCAAGACGAACAGCTGCTCAGGATCGGCGCGCAAGGCGATGGCGCTGGCCGCGATCGGGCTGGGCCTGGTGGTGGCGGGTGTCGATGCGGCCCCGTCAATTGGCGGCGGCGACTGCGGTTTCGACTCGCATGCCACCAACACCAGCAGGAAGAGAATCAACCGGCATGGCCAAACGCAGCGAGAGGCTTGCTGAAACAGCCGCAGCATCACGGCGGTCAGGGCTCCGAGTCCTCGTCCTCTTCACCGGGCCAGAGCATGCAGCTCGCCAACGGGAAGAGGACCAAGAGCGACACGGCAACTTGGTAGAGCCAGCCCTCTCCCCTGGGGGGCCAGGTGGAATAGATGGCCCAAGGAACAAAAACCAGCCCAGGAATCGAGAGCATCAGAATGCGGCCCGTCCAGCTTGGACGCTCACCGGTTGTCCACCCCCTCAGCAGCCGCACTATCGCCACTCCAACGGCGGTAAACGACGACAGGATGACCGTCATGCCGATCGCGAAGGCCAGCAGGATACTCTTGGTGATGGCAACGAGATCCGGCCAGTTGCCGGGCCCGCTCGCGAGCACCCCCCCCATCCATTGCATGCATCATCGTCCCACGGACTGGCTCGGCCAAGCAAATGTCCCTCACCTCGACCGCAAGCAGTAGGGCAGGAGGATGCTAGGCAGCGCGCTCCTCGAGCATCCGCTTTGCGGCGCTCGCCCAGGGGCGATTCAACCGGCGCACGTGCCGTGGAGATTCCTTGTGATCCGCGAGCCCGTCGCGTAGCAATTGGCGCGCCTCAGCCGTGCGCCCATCCCGTCGCAGATAGCGCGATTGAAGCACGATGTGAGCGAGCCGTGGGCTCTTGCGCACCAGCTCCTCGAGCGCCTCGTGACACGCCTCCTTGTCGCCGGCTTTCCACAACGCTGCCGCCAGCTCCGACCACGCCGCGTAGTCGCGGTAGCTCGGGTGAACGTCCACCAAGCGCGACAGCGGCTCGACCGCTGCGCGGGGCTCGCCGAGCTCCAGGTCGCAGCAGCCGAGGCCATAGAGCCCATCGGCGTCCTTGGGCCGGCTTTCGAGCACACCTTCGAAGTGGTCCTTGGCGTCAGCAAAGCGCCCCGCGTCAAACAACCCTTGCGCAAGCAACACGCGATTGGCCACGCTGGGGCTGCGCTTGTAGCGGCGACTCAGCTCTCGCACCGACGGTGGTCGTTTCAAGCCGTCGAGCATGCGCCGGGCCAGCATCTGCATGCCCGGATCGCGAAACTTCACAGCAAAGAAATAGTAGACCGCACCGCCTGGCACGAGAGGGATGAGCCACAACCACTTGTCATCGGCGCGACGCCGCAAGGCATCGATGTACATCCACGCCTTGAAGGCGACGACGACAGCAGCGATGAGCCGTGGCCACATTTCGACCGATTCTACGCCGTCGGTCGCTTGGTTCTCCCCTTTTTGCTTGAATCAGTCCGCAAGAGAACACCCCCCGAAGCCAATCCTCGATTGCATATGTGGCAGCTCGCTAGGGAGCCGCAGCTGGGACACAGCTCGGCGGTCGCCCGCCAGCGCACTCGCATTCGCACAGCTCGGCCGCAGCACCGTCGGGCACCGTCGTCTGACCATAGCCCTTGCAATGGCAATAGCATTCGCTGCGCTGGTACTGACAACCTGGGCGGCTCTTGCAGCGATCGATCGTCCCATCCGACAAGCCCAAATCAGTGCCCTCGAGATGGGCTTGAGCGATGTTCTGCTCGCAAGCCCCTTTGGCAGGTCGACAGAGGTAGTCGTAGTCGTCGGGACGCTTCGAGGCGAGCTCGAGCGTGCAATGGGGCGCGCGCATGCAGAGGGTGCGGGTCATACCGCCGCAGGGGGCAGCGGCCAGCGATGTTGTGCTCGCAGCGGCTGTCGAGGCGCTGGGCGTCGCCGCAACCTCATGCGCAGTCGCGGTCGGCGCAGCAGTGAGCTTGACGCTTTCTTTGGTGGCTTTTGTAGATTGCGTCGCGCAACAAGCGAGCATGGCAAAAGGTAGCAAACCCGCCAACACGAACACGGGGCGGCGGTTTTGGGAGGTCGTTGAAAGTACGTTCATCTCGAAGGTCTCCTCGCGGTGCCCGACGAATTGGACGTACGAGCGGCGGCAACGACCATCACCGTTTCGTCATCGTGCGGGCATGACAGCGGCATGGACTTGTTCAGCCTTGCTTGTCGAAAGACGCCCACAGCACTTCGCAATAGCCGGCGGGGTTGCAGCTCACCGTAGCCTCGGCGGGGTACTGTGGCTCGCATTCGGGGCAGCTGACGACAGGGTCGCAGACCAGCTTCCCAAAAGCCGCTTCAGCATCGGGATCGACGGCAATGGCGATCAGTCCCTCTTCGGTGATGTTGCCGCCGCAGTTGCAGCAGTCGTGGCTGCGCAAGCGGCAGTCTTGAGTCGAGCTGCAGGCAGCGGAAGGGTGCTCGTGCAGATCGATCACTACGCAGTGCTCCTTCACGCAGGAGGCGACGAGCGTCGGATCCTGCGGCTGGTAGCACGATGCGCAATCAGTATCGTCACCGCATATCGAGGCGCTGTATTGGGTGTTGAAGTCCTTGTTGACGGCGACGATATCGCCACGCACGGCAGCCCCACAGCTCCCGCAGCAGCTCGCCGAACGGATGACGCAATCGGAGTTGACGTTGCACGCGTCGTACCCATCCGGCAGACCAGCGCCGCTACCTGAGGTGCCACTTCCCGTCGACTTGCCGCCAACGTCGGAAACGGTCGAGCCGCAGGCCGCGGCCACGAGCCAAGCCGCCATGGTAAGTACTGCGCAAATCCAACTGGTCCGTGGGTTGGCCCGCCATGTCCGTTGCCGTCTCATCAGCCTAGGATAGTATGTCGGCCGGAGGACCGCGCGCTGATGTTTCGTACCCGTCTTGCTCTCTTGTTGTGGCCAATCACGTTGCTGCTGTCCGCTGTTCCAGCGGTCGCCGAGGCCGACGTTGTGGGACGCCCACCCAAGAGCTGTCCACCCGGACACAGTGTAGTCAGACGCCATGGCAGATCCTATTGCCGGCCGCCGATGCCGCAAAGCTGCCCTGCCGAGCACATTCCCCGCGTACAGGGCACCCGAGCCTACTGCGAACCTCCCCCGCTGAAGGCTTGCCCGGATGGGTCGAAATGGACCTCGACCTCTGCCGAGAGCGCTTATTGTCTCGGCGGCAATCGCTGCGAGACGGACGAGAACTGCGGACTCGGTGGGCAGTGCAAAGAGGCGGCGTTGTGTGTGTCGACAACCAAGGTGGCCCGCCGACGACGTCGTCGTCCCCGAGTAATCGAGTTCGTCTCCAAAACATGCAAGCGCGACGAAGACTGCCGCAACGACGCTGGGCGCACCGAGACCTGCGTCAAAGCCAAGCGCTGTGAGCCCAAGACCAAGCGAGTCGCCTCGACGCCAGCTGCAGCCAAGCCAGTCAAGCTGCCACCACAGCCCACCGCATCAGCCTCCGCTGGGTCCTCCGCTGGGTCCTCCGCTGGGTCCTCTGCTGGGTCCTCTGCTGGGTCCTCGGCTGGGTCCTCAACCACCAGCAGCTCAACCCAACCAGCAGCGCCATCAGACGGCTGTAGCGGCTGCGTCATTGTAGCTGGGGACGGGCCACAGCAAACCAACCGTCTGCCCTGGCTTCTGTTGGCCGCGGCCCTCTTATGGCGCCGCCTCGGGGTGACGCGATGAATCCCATGGACTGGCACCGCCGCAGGTCGTTCCTCATTCCGCAACTTGGCGCCCTGCTCGCGGCAACGCCCTTGGGAGTTGCGCTGGCGCTTGCAACAGCACGCCGAACCCGTACGCGTCAGCGCTGAGAAAACACCGGTTGGTCAGCGGCGGCGGCGCAACAGCGCGGCTAGTCCTAGTAACGCCAAGCCGTGGGCCCAGCCAGGGGCTGCGGCGCTCGGGCTGGCGACCATGCTGCAGCCGTCCTTCTTTGGAGCGGGAGGCGGCGCCAAGTCGGCCAACGCTGTGGAGGCGACCAACATGGTGGCGAGGGTTGCGACGATCAACAAGGCCTTGGGTTGGATCCGATGCACGGACCAAGCATATCGTTTCTGTCCCGACAATGCCTAGCCTGGGCTTGCGATCCGGCGCGTTTGTGTCGAGGATGGCGCAACATGAAAGACGAGCAAGCTCCAGATGGGAAGGTCGAGGTCGAGCGCAGAGGTCACGTAGCCATCGTCACCTTGTGTCGTCCCGAGAAGCGCAACGCCTTGAGCGAAGCGCTTTGGAAGGGGCTGGCCACCGCGGCGCAACAGCTCGCACAAACTCCAGTGCGCGCCGTGGTGGTGACCGGTGAAGGCGACGCGTTTTGTGCTGGTATGGATCTGAATCCGGCCAATCCCCAAATGTCTGGCTTGGCCGAGGCCGCCCAAACTCATGACCAAGCGCCCATGCGCGCGCTCCTCGCGGCCTTGCGTCCGTCAATCGATGCCTTCGTCGGGATGCCCGTACCAGTCATCGCTGCCGTCAATGGTCTTGCTTACGGCGGCGGGGCTGAGCTCGCGGTGCGCTGCGATCTCCGGGTGATGGATCCCGAGGCCAAACTCTGTTTCTCCGAGGTGCGACTGGGCTTGATGCCCGACATGGGCGGTTGCTGGGCGCTGACGCGGCTCGTTGGGCCGGCAGTGGCCACCGATTTGATATGCACCGCCAGGAAAGTCAGCGGCAAAGAGGCGGCGGAGCTCGGCGTAGTCAATCGCGTCAGCGCACCAGGCAAGGCCCTCGAGGAGGCCATCGAGCTCGCCGAGCAAATCGCCGTCAACGGCCCGCGGGCAACCCGCGCCTCGGTTGCTGTGATCCGCCGCTGCCCCGAGCTCGAGGAAGCGCAAGGCCTCGCCCTCGAGCGTGATTACGCAGTCGAGCTGATGGCAAGCGGTGAGTGCATCCACGGCATCGCCGCGTTGATGTCACGAGGCGAGCCAACCTTCCCCGATCCCGAAGGCTAAGCTGCGACTTGCTCGAGCTCGCTCAACGAGACCTCGAGGTCGTCGATGATGCGCTGGCAGTTGGGCACCGAGGCGCGGCAAGCGACTACGCCGAAGTCCAGGTTGTCGGCATGGCTCAGCAGCGTGAAATTGAGCGCAAAGCCGTGGTAGAGGGAGCTCATTGGGTAAGCACCCTCGAGGCGAGCGCCGTTCCAATAGACCTGAGATCGCGGCCCGGGAACGTTGGAGACGACCGTGCTGAACGCCGGGAAGCGATCGCCGAGCCCCAACATTCCCACGAGCAATCCGGGAGCGGCGGTGAGCTGACTGAAAAGCATGATCTCCTTGGCGTTCATGGTCTTGAGCAAGGCCTTGCCGTCGTCCATCGACGCCTGGGTGACACGAAAACGCAAAGCGGGATCTGCAAGGTGCGTTGCGAGGTTTGCCGCGAGCGCACCGACGGCATTGGCAGTCTCGTCGTCATCGTCCGTTCGGAGCGACACCGGGGTGAGCGCTGTGAGCGGCTCGTCGGGCAACTCGCCACGCGACTCGTGGTAGCGTCGCAGCGCGCCGCCGCACATCGCGAGCACGACGTCGTTGACGGTGCCACCAAGCGCCCGGGCAACCTTTTTGACGCGCTCGAGCGAGTACGACTGCGCCACGAAACGACGCCCGCCGGTGACATTACTTGTGACGCTCGTCGCTGGAGTGCGTGCCCACATGCTGATGAGACCGTCTTGTTCGGGCAGTAGCCAAGCGCGCGCATAACGTTGCAAGCCTTTGAACAAGCCGGCGCCCAAGCCGTAGCCCTCGCGTAGCACTTCTGCGATGTCTTTCAGGTCACGGTCGGTCGGCACAGGCACATTCCTGGGCGGCCGATTCTTGCGGGCCAGACGATGCGCCTCCATGGAGAAGGGCGAGTGCTCACGGCGCTCGTCTGGGTCGTCCGACAGCATGGTCTGCGCCAGACGCACGCCACCAACACCATCGATGGCGCAGTGATGGACCTTGGTGTACATCGCGAACTGACGGTCCGGCAGCCCCTCGATGATGTGCGTCTCCCAAGGCGGGCGATGGCGATCGAGTAACGACTGGTGCAGCCTGGAGCACAGGGCAAACAGCTCGCGATATCGACCCGGCTTGGGCAGAGCCGAATGGCGCACGTGGTAGTCGAGATCGAGACGCTCGTCCTCGACCCAATAGGTCGGTCCTGCCAAGCCGAGCGGCGACATCTTCAGCTTGTGGCCGAACGGTCGCCTGAATTGCTTGGTGCCTCTCAGAATGGACAGCGCGTCGCCCAAGAACGCCTGCTCGTCAGCACCTTCGGGGAGGGTGTACAAGTAGAGCCCTCCTACGTGCAGTGGCGTTTCGCGGGTGTCGCCGAGCAAGAAAGCTACGTCCAGCGGAGAGAGGCGATGCATCGGTACGCACCGTAGCATCGAACGCTCGGCGCTCGCTCAGTGGGGGCTTTCGAGGCGGCGGTTGCGTTGATCTTCGTACAAGGAGGCGGGCTCGAGGTTGGCTCCGCTGCCGATCCCTTCGCTGTAGTCCTCGGGCTCGGTGCCCACCGCAGCGGGGTTGGGCAGCGCGGTGCGCACGTCCAAGGTGTCGGCCGTTCCGATGACGTAACCCTGACCGAACTGCCAGGAGCGGATCTGGCCGCTGCCCCGTAGGTTCCAGAGCACGCTCTCGGTGCCGGTGTGACCCGCGCCGCTGCTCAAGAACGCGCGATTGATGATTGACCAGCCGTCGTCGAACGAGCTGCTGTCGATGAGGTTGGCCATGGCCAGTGAATGATGAAACTCGGAGTGGCCCACCAGCTTGAAGCTGCCCTCCTTGTTGTCCCACATCTCGCCTTGCTCACTGTGGACGCGCAACCAGACGCAACCGGTGGTGCCAAAACCCCAGTTTTGTATGAAGTTGTGCCGCCCCGCCACGCCATCGCAGTCACGAAACAGCACTTCGCCACTTTGGCGAACCTCGAACAAGTAGCCGTTGCCACCAGGGCCGCGGTGCTGAGCATAGCCCAGCGTGCTGTCGGCCACGGTTACACGCTTGGAGGCGACGACGAGCACCCCGCCCGACTGCAGGTGAGCCGCGGCGCCCGGCCCCTCGCTGGGCGCGGCAGGCGAAGGAAACGATGCCAGCCCGCGCGCCCAGCAGTCCTTTACGGAGCGCAGCGTCAGCACGTGCGCTTGATCCTGCTGCCATGCCTCCTGCCAGCCCACCGCATTGCTCAAGCCGAGCCCCTCGATGCCAGAGTTGCTCAGATAACCGGTCTGCTTGCGCAAGCTCGCCCCATCGCGCACTTTCGCGGGGTAGCGCAGCGGGACATCGAGGGTTACCAACTGTGGCGTCGCGCTGCTGTCCACCGACACCACTTCGCGCAAGAAGATCGGCTGCCAGGTGTCGTTGAATGCTTGCCAGGTTCCCGCCATGCCATGCTCGGCAACGAAGTCCTCACTGATGACCCAGCCGAGCGCGACATCATCTCCTGGAGACAGCCCGCTAGCGTCGTCGATCGCGACCACGAACGACTTTGCTGCGGCATCCAGAGCGAGCATCAAATCGGGTCCGTCGCTCACCGTACCGGCAATACTGATGTGGCTCTTGTGAGACATGCCGTCGCTGGAGGTGAACGACAGCCGGCTCAGCTCCGCGCCTTGTCCGCGCAGCACGATGTTGGATTGGCTCACCGTGAGCACACCATCGAAGCGATAGTCGCCTGCTGGAAAGAACACCACGCCGGCCCCCGCGCTCTGGGCCGCTTCTATGGCAGCGCCAACCTCCATCGTGCTGTCCTGTTCGCCTTTCGCATCGGCGCCGAAGTCGAGCACATCAAAGACTGCCGAGTCCGTGCTGGCCCCTTCGATTGGTGCTCCACCACGATAGCCCGCGTATGAAAAGTCATGCAGGCCCAGCCCCTCATCGCTGACGAAGCCAGCGGTCCAGCTCTCAGGGTAGAGCGCGCTGCGCCAGCTTTGCATCGTGGGCGTCGGCGGCTCGGCGGTGCTGTTCGAGCAGCCGCAGACGACGAAGAAGCACAGCAGCATCCCTGACCAACGATTCGCCGCGGCGAGCGGTCTAGCGCTTGGGGCAGCGGGCGGCGGCGACATCACCAGTACGATAGGTCATCCAGCCGGCGGAATCGAAGTCGGCGAGAAAACCTCAGCGGCACGACGCAGGCATGATGTTTGCGTGGGAGGTATTTGGGTCGCCGAAGCGGTCGTGTTTCCGCCTTGGCAGCACTTTGACTAGATTATGTGGCACAGAGAGGCACACCCGATGTCGTTGATCCCGCTTTCTTCTTCTCGCCTTCTTCTCATCACCCCATTGACCGCTACGTTTCTGCTCTTGGCTCTGGCTTGTGGAGGCACGAGCATCATCGAGCCGGGCGCCGGCGGCGCTTCGAGCACGGCCAGCAACACGACGAGCAGCACGAGTGGCAACACCGCCTCGAGCTCCAGCTCGGGTGGCACCACCACGCCGAGCTCGCCGCCGCCCAAGATCTGCCAGCCCCAAGACGACTTCTGCACCTGCACGTCCAAGAACGGTTGCCAAATCGTGAGCGCCGAGTGCATCTGCCCTTGCGATTACGAGTGCCCTGGCACCGAGCCCTGTGAGTGCGGTTGTGGCGGCGGCGACTATCTCGGTTGCGCCCCGG
>CAZRGL010000334.1:0-12351 GCA_964599485.1 uncultured Polyangiaceae bacterium | reverse complement strand
GCCTCGATCCGTTCAATGTCGGCGGCGGCGTGGACTTTGACATAGTCGCCGAGGCGTTGCGTTCGGATGTCTGCTGGAAACCCACGTGCGCTGAGCATGCTTTCGAGCTGCTCGGCTACGGTCGCCGCGCTCGATGGCCGGCCCTGGGGCTGGTTGGCGCGCAATGCGTCGACCAAGGCTGCCAGCTCTGGATCAGCATCGACCGCTTCTCGAAGGGGAGGTGGGTCATGCCTCGCTACATGCGTCAGGAGCTCGAACTCGCTGACGTCGCCATACGGTCGCCGACCTGCCAACAGCTCGAACATCACCACCCCGAGCGAATACAGATCGCTGCGCGCGTCGAGCTGCTGGCCGCCGCGAACGTATTCCGGTGAGATGTAGTGCGCCTTGCCTTTGAGAACACCAGTTCGCGTCTTGACGATCTTGCGCGCTGCTTGTGCCACGCCGAAATCGGTGAGCTTCACCGCGCCATCGGTCCCCACCAAGACGTTGCCAGGCGTTAGATCGCGATGGACGATTCGCAATGGACTGCCATTGGCGTCAGTGTGTGTGTAGGCGGCGTGCAGACCGCGGGCGATCTCGGCCCCGACGTGCATGACGAGCGCTACGGGCAACGGGTTCTGCGAAGCACGGCCCCCGCGTTTTAGAGTCGATAGCGATGCGCCCAATACGAACTCGGTTGCGAAGTACGGTCCTCGATCGTCTATGCCCCAGCCCACCAGATCGACGATGTTGGGGTGTCTGAGCGCTCCGGTCAGGCAGATCTCGTCGAGGAACATGTTCAAGAACTCGGGCTCGCTCGCGAGGTGCTTGTGCATGCGTTTGAGCGCGACGAGTCGCTCCAGGTGGCCGTCGATGTGGGCCAGCCACACCGTGCCCATGCCGCCGCTCGCCAGCTCGCCGAGCACGACGAGGCGCGGCGACGAAACCTGGAGCGCCGACGAGACCATCTGCGTCAAAGCATACAACAGGTCGGCACTGCGGCCCCATTACCGCTCGGGGCGGCTCAGCGACGCCCGATCAGCATCAAGCACTCGGCTGCGAGCGGGGCGTAGCGGCTGTTGCGTGGCACCCTCGTGAGCAGCGCGCGGGCACGAGCAAACTCGCCGCTGCGAAAGGTGCTGCGACCGGCGGCGTATAGCGCGCGGCTGGCCGCGTCGCGCTGCTCCGGGGTTGTTTGCGGTAGCGGCACGACCGGTGACGGGAAGTAGCCGACCAGCACGTCACCGGCAGCTGTGCAAACGCGTGGGTGCTGTGCGAGCTTCGAGAGCCAGAAGAGCGTCTCTCGGTGCTTGTAGTGGTTGGTAGCGCGCGCGATTGGGCGAAACGCGGCCAAAGCCCGCTCGAGCTCTCCCAGCCGGTAGCTGGCAATCCCCGAGAAGTAGGCAGCGATTTGGCGGTTGCCGAGATCATCGCCAGTGTCGCCGCGCAGCATTGCAGCGAAGCCGCGGCGGGCGCGCGCCCAATCCTCTCGGTCGAAGTCGCGCTTAGCGTACGCTGCAGCCTCCGTCATTTGTCCGGCGTAGGCTCGCGGGCCCGTGGCAGTGGGCTTGGGTCTCGGGGCCATCATCGCTGCTTCTTGGGGACGACAGCTACATGCGTGCAAGTACGAGTCGTTCAAAGCGCTGTTGGCGTCGCCCTTCGCTGCTGCCGAGCACCCTGGGGTTCCGAGGCAGCACAGCATGCAAGCGAGCAGGAACAGCCTCGAGGGAACCATCGCGAATCGACGGGCCGAGCTCGAAGGCACTGCGGTCCAGCAGTTGGGTTCACGCTGCATTACGGGATCGCCCTCAGCTCCACGGTGTACCTGCGCCCTTGTCCTTTGGCGATCAACAGCTTGTCATTGTGGGCTACTGCGACGGTGAGCACATCGCTGTGCAAGAGATGCTCTGCGCCCGACGCGTCGAGTGCCACGATGCGGCTCGGTGGGGTGGCCGTACCTTTTCGTGTGACCTGCATGTGTACCAAGATCAGCCGACCCTTGTTGTCGAAGCCCGCAATCTGACCTTGGAAGCCCTTCTTGATCACGGTCCAGCTCGGCGCCGCAGTGTCTTTGCACAGCAAGACGTTGCTGCTGTCGATCTCACGGACCGCTGCTTGCTTGCCATCTGATGAGACCACCAATGTGTTGTACTTGCCTGGTCGAAGCTCCCCGTCGGCTTTGCCTGTTGGCAGGGTGTTGAGTGTCGTATCGGTGGCCGTGTACCACCAGCTGTCAGCGGGGCCGACCCATGCGATCTGGCGTGGCTCTTTGGCGGTCGCCACGGCTGTGGCGGTCCGCTTGTCGGCTTCGAAGCGCACGATGCGTGACTTGCCGTGGAGCGCGCCTACGACCAGAGCGAGCTCGCTACCCTGGCCAGGGCGAACCGACCACACGCCCACGGTCTTGCCGTCGAGCTCGACGTCCACTGCGGCGGCCGGCTTGCTCTTGCTGCCGACAAACAGCTTGGGGTAGCCCGCGATCCAGATTTCGTCAGCACGCAGGACCGCCCCGTTGGGCACGTCGATCTCGTCGGGCAGCGTCAGCGAGAGCAATGGCTGGGCCGATGGAGCCCCGTTGACGCTCGTGTTTTGCGGTTTGCATGCCATGGCTGCCAGCGCCAGAAAGGCGGTAGCGATGACCATCAAGGTGTTGGGAAGGCGGGTGGACTGCGCGATCATGGGCTCATCCTGGCTCGAACGAAGCAGGATTGCGAGGCCAACCCTGCCGGGCGCCGTTGGACGGCACAACTGTGCTAGGTGTCTTGTGTCAAACGGGCGACAGCGCCGAACCTAACACCTAGAGCTTACTGCTCCACACCCTGTTGCCACCGATGCACACCATCGCCCTACGCGGCGCGCGCACGCACCATCTCAAAGGGGTCAGCTTGCAGCTTTCCCCAGGCCAGCTAGTGGTCATCAGCGGTGTGTCGGGCTCGGGCAAGTCTTCCTTGGCGTTCGATACGCTGTACGCCGAAGGGCAGCGGCGCTTTGTCGAGAGCTTCAGTCCCTACGCGCGGCAGTTCCTGGAGCGACTCGAGCGGCCCCCAATGGATGGCCTCGATCCGGTGGCTGCGGCCATCGCGGTCGATCGCCGGGCGCCCATCAAGAGCTCCCGCTCGACCTTGGCCACGATGGCGGATCTCGAAGCCTACTTGGGTGCGCTGTTCGCGAACGAGGCGCGGCCCTGCTGTCCCGATTGTCAGGTGCTGGCCGAGCACATCGACCCGCAGCACGCTGCTCAGGCAGCAGTGAGCGCGCACCCTGGCGTGCGGGCAGTGGTGAGCTATCCGGCACTGGTTGCAGGGACGGAGTCGTACCTCGAAGCGCGTGAAAACCTGTTGCGAGACGGCTATCGCCGGCTGTTGGTCGACGGCGAAATACGAGATCTCGATTCGCTTCGACCAAGCGAAGCTTTGGCAGCTGGGGCAGCCGTCGACGTGGTGGTCGATCGGCTCAAGCTCGGACCGCGAAGCCGTAAGCGCCTCGCTGGCGCGCTCGAGGAGGCCTGGAAACGAGGCGAGGGGCGGGCAGCGCTGCACCTGTTCGAACAAGACGACAGTCCGCCGCGCCGCGTCCCCACGGTTCGCGGATTGAGCTGCCCCGATTGCGGGCGCGCATTTGCTCCTCCCAGCCCAGGCTTGTTCTCCTATCAATCGCCTGTCGGCGCTTGCGCCGATTGCCGCGGCTTTGGTCGGGTGCTCGGGATTGCTTGGGACAAGGTGATCCCGGATCCGTCGTTGAGCCTCGCCAAGCGGGCCATTCGTCCCTGGAGTGGCCGCAAAGCGACCTGGGAACGCCGCATGTTGCGCCGCTTCTGCGAGCAAGAGGGTATCGATCTGGAAGTTCCTTGGGGCGAGCTGAGTGAGCACCAACGTGAACAGGTGCTCGAAGGGCGCGGAAGTTGGCGTCGCCGGCACTATCCAGGACTGCGCTCCTGGTTCAAGTGGCTCGAAACCAAGAGCTACAAGATGCACGTACGTGTGCTCTTGTCCCGCTATCGCTCATACGAGCGCTGTCCGAGCTGCAGCGGCAAGCGCCTCAGCACGGCCTCGTTGATGTACCGCGTCGATGGGCTCGATCTCGGTGATTGGCATGGGCTCGAGCTGCGCCACGCCCGTCAACGACTCGAGGCGCTGACGACTCGGCCCGGGCAAGGACAACTGGCTGCCCAGGAGCTGGCGCGAAGACTCGGCTACCTCGAGCGCGTAGGCCTGGGCTACTTGTCGCTCGATCGGCAAGCGCGCACCCTGTCCGGAGGTGAGGCGCAACGGGTGGCGCTGACCGCAGCGCTGGGCACCTCGCTGACGGGTGCGCTCTTCGTGCTCGACGAGCCGACGGTGGGTTTGCATCCCAGCGATTTGCCTCCGCTCATCCAAGCCATGCGCGAGCTGGCGGTCGCGGGCAACTACGTCGTGGTAGTCGAGCATGATCCGGTGGTCATCGCTGCGGCTGACCGTGTTGTCGAGCTCGGCCCCGAGGCCGGTCCGCTCGGCGGTCAAGTGGTGTTCGATGGCTCGCCCAATGAGCTGGCTGACCCCAAAAAGAGCAAGCAGCACTTGGCCACCGCGCGGGCGCTAGCGCCGGTCGTTGTGGGCGGGCGCCGCTCAGCTACGCGAGCCAACGGTGCGTTGAAGTTGTGCGGCGTCGATGCGAACAACTTGCATGAGCTCGATGTGAGCATTCCGCTCGGCGTGGTGGTCGCTGTTTGCGGGCCGAGCGGCTCGGGCAAGAGCACGCTCGTCGACCAGGTGCTCTACCGCACCTTGGCGCGCACCTTCGGCCACAAGGACATCGATACGCCTGGCAAGGTGGACGCAGTGCAGGGGCTGGACGGGGTCAGCGAAGTCGTATTGGTCGATCAGTCGCCCCTGGGTCGCACCTCCCGGGGCAACGCGGCCACTTATTCGGGGGCTTGGACGCGTATTCGTGCTTTGTTCGCCGCCGATCCGACGGCCGCACTGCGTGGTTTCACGCCTGCCCACTTCTCCTTCAACGTCTCGGCAGGTCGCTGCGAAGCCTGCGCAGGCGAGGGTGCCGAGACCGTGCAGATGCAGTTTCTTGCCGATGTGGTGCTCGTCTGCCCCGTATGCCAAGGAAAACGCTTTCGACCGGAAGTGCTCGAGATCGTCGTCGATGGTTTGAGCATTGCGGACGTGCTCGCCCTTTCGGTTGATGAGGCCATCGAAAGGTTCGAGCTCGAGTCGTCGGTCTTTCGGGCGTTGTGCCCCCTGTCGTTGCTCGGTTTGGGCTACCTGCCACTAGGGCAGCCGCTTTCTACTTTGTCGGGTGGCGAAGCGCAGCGGCTCAAGTTGGCCCGTGCCCTACGCAAAGTGAGCCCCGCCGCACTGTTCATCCTCGACGAGCCAAGCGCGGGCTTGCACGCCGACGAGATCGCCAGCCTCAACAAGGCCCTGCGGGAGCTCGTGCTTCAAGGCGCTAGCGTCGTCGTCGTCGATCACGATCCAGCGGTCATCGCCGCGGCCGATCACGCCATCGAGCTCGGGCCAGGAGCAGGGCGCGAGGGGGGGACGATTGTGGCTGCTTGCTCACCCGCCAAGCTGTCGCGCCGAGCAACCCGGACCGGTTTGGTTTTGGCTGGTAGCAAGAGTCTGCATGGCCAGGCTTGCATCGCGAACAGCGACGACTCCTCGCCACCCGGGGCCGACAAACCGCTCGTTCGAACACGCCGGGAAATCGAAATCGTCGGGGCGCGTGAGCACAATCTGGCCGGCATCGACGTGCGCATCCCTCATGGCAAGCTCGTGGTGGTTACCGGCCCGAGTGGCTCGGGCAAGAGCAGTTTGGCCTTCGATGTGGTCTTTGCCGAAGGCCAGCGACGTTTTCTCGAAACGCTCAGCCCCTACGCGCGCCAGTTCTTGCCCGCCATGCCGCGACCAGATGTCGATCGGGTCAGCGGCGTGCCACCGTCGGTGGCTCTCGAGCAACGCACTGCACGGGCGGGGGCGACTTCGACCGTCGCAACGGTTACCGAGATCGCTCACTACCTGCGCTTGCTCTACGCCAAGCTCGGCACGCCGCATTGTCCCGATTGTGATTTGCCCGTCGTTGCCAGCTCAGTTGACGAGGTGTTTGCACGGTTGCGGCGGATGCGCGGCAAACGCTCTTTGCGCGCCCCCGTGGTCAAGGCTCGCAAAGGCACCTATCTGGACGTGTTCAGCACGGCCGATAGCGCGGGTGTGCAATGGGCCCTGGTCGACGGGAAGGTGTGGCCCACCGATCAGCCGCCCAAGCTTGCGCGCAGCAAGGAGCACGACATCGATTTGATTATCTTCGAGGGGTCGATGCGTTCCTTCCATCGAGACCACTTGGAGCGCGCGCTGCGGTTCGGCAATGGTCAAGCCGTGCTCGGTGCTCTTCCGGTCGAGCCCCACGATCCGGCTGCCGATGAGCTGCTGTCTACAGCACGCGCCTGCGCCGAGTGCAGTCGCGCAGTGCCCGAGCTCGATCCGCGCTGGTTCTCGTTCAACACAGCGCAAGGGCGCTGCGCTGCCTGCGAGGGAACCGGTTTTCGTGGTGGTGTTCGAGCCGTGCGGGAACACGCGCGCGCCGCTGAGGAGAAGGCCAGAGCGTTGCAGATCTGCCCGCGTTGTGAGGGTGGCCGCTTGGCTCCGATCCCGCGGGCCGTGCGCCTTTGTGGCCTGCGTTATCATGAACATTGCGCCCTGTCCGTGCAGCGTATGCGTGAGCACGTCGAAGCGTTTGGCTTCGCGCGAGAGCAAGCGCGCATCGCGGCCGCCCCGGTTGCTGAGCTGCTGCGCCGCTTGCGTTTTGTCGAGCAAGTAGGCCTGGGCTACTTGAGCCTCGAACGGCGCGCCCAAACGCTTTCTGGTGGTGAGATGCAACGACTGCGTCTGGCCGCCCAGCTCGGCGCGGGGCTCACCGGCGCGCTCTATGTGCTCGACGAGCCCACCATCGGCTTGCACCCACGCGACACCCAAAGGTTGCTCGGCAACCTGCGAGCGTTGGTCGACACCGGCAGCACAGTCCTAGTCGTCGAGCACGATGCCGATACCATCCGCGCCGCCGACGAGCTCATCGATCTCGGACCGGCCGGAGGTCGGGGTGGTGGTCGCATCGTTGCTTCAGGGCCGCCCGCCAAAGTCTTGGCTGATCCAAGCTCGCCCACTGCAGTCGCGTTGCGCAGCGAAGGCATGATCGTCCGCGAAACCGGCCGGCGCGACTCCGAGGATTGTCCTCTCATTTGTCTAGAAGGTGTGCAGGCCAACAACCTCGAGATCGACCGGCTCGAGCTGCCGAGTCGCCGAATGGTGGTGGTGGCTGGGGTGTCCGGCTCGGGCAAGAGCACGCTTGTCGGCCAGGTGCTCTACCCAGCCGCACGACGCAAGCTGGGTCGCACGAGCTTGCTGCCGGGAGCCCATGATGGGCTCGAGTTGCCACCCACGGTGCAGCGCGTGATTGCTGTGGATCAAGCACCCATCGGTCGCACCTCCCGTTCGGTGCCGGCGACCTTCTTGGGCGTGTGGGACGCCATGCGCCGCCTGTTTTCAGCCACACCCGAGGCGCGCGCCGAAGGTTTCAAGCCGGCGCGTTTTTCGTTCAACTCCGCATCTGGTGGCGGTCGCTGCCCGCGATGTGACGGAAACGGGGTGATCGCGCACGAGATGGCCTTCTTGCCAGACGTCAAGACCATCTGCGAAGCCTGCGAAGGCCAGCGCTTCGAGCCCGCCACGCTACAAATCCGATACCGCGGCCTGTCCATCGGAGACGTGCTGCGCCTCACTGTGCAGGAGGCGACCGAAATCTTCGCCGCCCATCAGAAGATCACGCGGCCCTTGCAGGTGCTTCGCGATTTGGGCGTAGGTTACGTCCAGCTCGGGCAGGGCTCCCACACCCTGTCAGGTGGCGAGGCCCAGCGCCTCAAGCTGGCTGTCGAAATGGCCGCTGGTCGTCAGCACAAGCCCACCCTCTATGTGCTGGACGAGCCGACTACGGGCCTGCACCACAGTGATGTAGCGCGCCTCCTCGGTGTGCTCGATCAGCTGGTTCAGCGCGGTGACAGCCTCGTCATCATCGAGCATCACCCAGCGGTCATCGCCGCCGCCGACCACTTGATTGAGCTCGGCCCCGAGGGCGGTGAGCATGGGGGCCGCGTCGTTGCTCAAGGCACGGTCGAGCAGGTCGCTCAAGCCGAGACCGCTACCGCGCAGCTGCTCCGGCGGTTGGCTGGTGCGTAAGGGGTGGATCGCCGATCACACAGGATCCATCGTTTGACGTAGGCGAGCCTTACGATTGTCCTACATTTCAGCACGTTATCCTCCTTTGTGTGAGTTGGCCCGACAGTTGCTTGCTCTGCAGCTGTCGCGGGAGGCTCTCAGCCCCGCACACGCCACCAGCGGCGCGTCCGCTCAGGGGGCGCTGGACGTGTATTTTCACGGAGTTTTGCCATGAGAACGCTGGCTGATGTGATCGCCCACCTCGACGAGCTCGATGATGCGTTGACCATCTACGCTGCGCCCCGCTGGCGCGCCTCTTCGCCAGCTTGTGCTGTTGCGGAACCCGCTGATGGCTCGCTTCCCACCGCTGCCGTTGGCATGACGTTCATGCTCGACGTGCCCACGGCCAAGCATGCGGTCGCCATGCGCCGGGGATGGCGTCCTGGGCGCTTGTTGTCGTTGGCTGACAAGTGCGAGGCCATCATATATTTCGCCATTTACGACGAGTCTGAGCCTTTGCCGTCGTCATTCAGCTACGAGCAGAAGCTCCCTCTGGCGGTGTGAGCGGAGCCCTCCGGCTCGATCATTGCGGTTGCAGCCCGCCGCTCGACGCGTCAAAGAACCAAGTTCCGGCCGAATCTGCAGCGGCCCGGGCGCGAGCACATGTCTGAGCGGGTCGAGCACTCCGAAGCGGCGACACCCCTTCCGCCTGAAGTAGAGGAAGGAACGCAGCAGCCATGCCCGCCGCCGGCGCAGCTCGCCAAGCGCAGCCGTCGCAAACGGATGCTGCTCGGCCTGTTGGTATTGCTGCCCTTGGTCGTGGTGCTCGGCGGCTTCGGCGTCGATCGGCTCCTTCATCGCGGGCAGGTGTTGCGCGGTGTGACGCTCTCGGGCAGATCGCTCGCGGGTCTCGATGGCCCCGCTGTAGACGAGGCTGTCGTCGAGCTAGAGCGACGTCTCAACGGTAGTAACTTGGTTGTCCGCGTCCGCCGCTTCGAAGTCCAGCTCGAGCCAGCTCAGCTTGCCTTCGAGCTCGACCGGCAAGCGACTCGGAACCTGGTGCTCAGTGCTGGCCGTCGCGGCGGCTGGCACGTGCAGCTCTGGTGGTGGTTGGCTCGCTTTCGCAGCGCCGAGTCCCTCCAAGCGGTCGGCGTGCTGGACAAGACCAAGCTGGATGCTCTGATCGACAATTGGCAACCCAACGCGATCGACGACCTGCCCTTCGAAGGGGCGATTGTCGTCGAAGAAGGTAAGCCGCGCGCCCAGCCCCCTCGTCGTGGTTGGTTGATTGATCGCGCCGGGGCAACGGTCGCGTTGTTGCAGGGCCTGGTCAGAGAGTCGCGCCAAGCGGTGGTCGTTCCGCTAATCGAGCGCGCTCCGGTACGAGGTGCTTCTGCGGTGCAGCAAGCCCTACGCAAGGCAGAACAACTCTTGTCGAGCCCGGTTGTGCTCACTTGGCAAGATCCAGGAGAGCCCCAACCGTTGCCTCAGTCGGACGAGGCCAAGGCTCGCAAAGGGGCCAAACGCGTCGCGCCAAAGGCCAAGAAGAAAGCTCCCTCAGCTGAGCTCACCACACTTCGTTTCAGTATTTCCGTCCAAGCTCTGGGCGCTGCGCTGCGCAGCCGCTTGGTCGACAAGCCGGTGCCAACACTTGCGATCTATTTCGACAGCAAGGCCATCGAGCCAGCGCTCAAAGATGTACGCGCTAGGGTCGAGGCCAAGCCGATGGACGCTCGCTTCTTGGTGGGCAAGCGCGACAAAGTGAGCATCGTGCAATCACGCAAAGGACGCTTGCTCGATGCGGCCAAGATCGCCGAAGCGCTGGTCGTCGCTGCTTCGACCACACAGCGCGAGGCCGTGTTGCCGGTCGAGAACGGTGCCGAGCCCGCGCTCAACACCGAGCAGGCCAAGCTGCTCAACATCAAAGGTCTCGTTTCCAGATTCACCACGCGCCACCCCTGCTGTCGCCCGCGAGTCGAGAACATCCACCGCATCGCCGATCTGATCGATGGTGTGCTGCTCAAGCCGGGAGACACCTTCAGCGTCAATCAGCATGTTGGTCGCCGCACAGCCGCCAAGGGTTTCAAGCCGGCGCCGACCATCGTCGAAGGCGAGATGAAGGACACCATCGGCGGAGGCATCAGCCAGTTTGCGACCACGCTGTTCAATGCGGCCTTTCATGGTGGCTACGACATCGTCGAGCGCGCGCCGCACTCATTCTATTTCCGACGCTACCCCGTCGGTCACGAAGCCACGCTGTCGTTCCCCCATCCTGATCTCGTCATACGCAACGACACCGAGGCGGGGCTGCTGATCCGTTGTGTCTACAGCAACACCTCAATCATGGTGAAGCTGTACGGCGACAACGGTGGGCGAAAAGTCCGCCGGCGGGTCTCTCGTGTCTCGAATGTGGTCAAGCCACCCATCGAGTACATCGCCGATCCTGAGCTCGACCCAGAAGAAGAAAAGGTCAAAGAGAAGGGCCAATCGGGCTGGACCGTGCACGTGGCACGCATCATCAAATACCCGGACGGAACGACCAAGAAGCAGCGTCGCAAGGTGGTCTACCAGCCACGCGTTCGGCGGGTGCGTGTTCATCCCTGCAAGATCCCCCACGGGGAAGACGGCTATACCGGCGATCCTTGCCCTGAGCCCGAGGAAGAAGAGGACGCTGATGCTGCCAAGGAAGCGGCCAGCGACCACGAGCCGCAGCACAGCGAGGGCTAGCCGCATTGATCATCGAATGTACCAACTGCGGCGCGCCTCTCGATGCGAAGCCGGGCAAGTCGAGCGTCAAGTGCGCGTACTGTCGTCAAACGAACCAGCTGACGAAGACTCGCGTAGTCAGCAACAGCACGCCTCGGGATTGGCGCCCCCCAAAGCAATGGACGCCGCCGCCGCAGTTTCAGATGCCCGCTGTTCCGATGCGCTACAACCCGGCGCGGGCGGCTCGCAATTCGATGATTCTCGGGCTTGTCATCACGCTCCTGACGACTTTGGTGCCGCTGCTGATCGCGTTCGGTCCTGCGCTCAAGGGTCTGTTCTACAGCTGGGATGGGAAAGCAGCGTTCGAATGCGGTGGCAACGATCGGGTCTCAATCGACGGTGAGAAGGTAAAGGCCACAGCGTCGCCCGCGATTGTGGTCAGCGGCAACTGTCAGCTGAGAATCGTAAAGAGCACCATCAGCGCCAAAATGTTGCTCGAGATTCGTGGCAATGGAACCGTGACCATCGAACGTAGCAAGCTCACAGCCACCGGGCCGCAAGGAATATCGCTCCAGTCGAATTCTGCGGTGGAGCTCAAGAAGAGCTCCTTGCGGGTCAAGCCCTCAGGCTCGCGCGCGACGGTTGTTGCTTTCGATGCCCACGGCAACCACAAGGTTGAGCTGAGCGGTAGCACGCTCGAGTTGTTTCCCTCCCATGCCGGCGGGGCGGTGGTGGTATTTCGTGTTGGCGGCAACAAGCGCGTCGAGCTGCGCGACAGCCGCATCATATTTGCCGGACCGCCCAAGCCGGGCGAGATACACCTGTTGCAGGCCACGGGCAATGGCCGCTTCAACATGCAAGGCGGCTCAATCGCTTCGGGCAAGCGCAACCTGGTCGTGGACAGCAACCGGCCGGTGATCGTCAGCAGCAGCACCACCGTCGATGGCAAGCTCCAAGCATCTGGACGCGGGCCAGTGCGTCCCGACTAGCCCGAAGCACACCCAGCTGAGCGTAGCCGCCGCCCAAGTCCGGGATCACGCTCGCAGCTAGCGCAAAGCGGGTACGCGCGAGGAGCCAGCCTCAGCCAAGACCACGGGATCCTCAGCTGAGATTGAGGGCCCCAAATAACTACAGTGCCTACATCGGCACTCGATCGGCCCATTTTTCTTCAGAAAGAGAAAAAACGCAGGATTTCGAAGATTTCTGGGCCGGTCTGGGTGTGTGACACGCACTCACAACCCGATAGTGGCGTGGTCCTATTTTTCAGCTGGAGGAACTACATGATCTCAGAGTCAACGTTGTTGCGTGGCAGTCTTGTCGGTTTGATGCTCGTGCTCACAGCATGCACAGAAGCCCTTCCAACTGATGCGCCCCAGCAGGAAGCACCGTCAACGTCGTCGGCATCGGCAGGCAAGAAGGTGTTCGACGACAGCAAATTGTGCCCACACCTCTGGATCCCTTCGACATT
>CAZRGL010000333.1:0-12369 GCA_964599485.1 uncultured Polyangiaceae bacterium | reverse complement strand
TCAGCTCACCAGTCTTGCGGTCTTTCTTGACCAGCAGACCGTCGCGCAAGATGCCTGCATTGTTGACCAAGCCATTCAGCCCGCCCATGGCCTCGTGCGCCCAGTCGACAAAGCCCCCCACTTCGGCCTCTACACCTACGTCGAGTCGACGCGTGTGGATGGCTCCCTTGAGTGGTTTGGACTCTTCGGCCAACACCTCGAGACCTTCTTCGTTGACGTCCCCAGCTGCCACCTGGGCGCCCGCCTCCGCCAGCCTCATGGAAAAATGGCGACCGAGTCCTCGAGCCGCACCGGTAACGATAATTTTACATTCGTCCAGTCGCATGCCGAACCTCCTATCAAGGGCTAGCTACCACACATTGGTCAGTCCGTAATGTCACGAGCTACCACATGCCCGCAGCCGTCGCTTGCCTAACCAAAGAACACTGAGTATCTGAACAGATATGCGTGGCCTCTTGATTTGTCTGCTGATCGTCTTGCTCGGAGCGCCAGCTTGCCGCACCGACGGCAAAGGCCAGGGCCCGCCCATACCTGCATCGTCGGACCCAAAGGGCAAGGACTTGATCCTCGGTGCGATCGTGGCGGCTTGGGAAACGAAGGCGAATCACGTGCGCCTCTACAAAATCGTCAAGATCAAGTACTTCCCGCCACCGATGGGCGACGAGCTGGAGTTCGTCGCCTACAACGAGACGGGCAAAGACTTCCAGCACGCCGCCGATTTGTACCGAAAAGGGGGACTTACGGTGGCTCTGGCACCAGTCAGGGTGCCCCGCACGGAGTTCGTCAGAAACCGCAAGTACCGCGTGCTGACCACCGAGCCAGTGACGGCCGCTGATCTGAGCGCCAAACGCGCTGCCCCGCCCGCGAGGCAACGATGAGCCCCAACCTCCAAGTGCTCGTGGTGCCCTGTCTGGCGGACAACTACGCTTATGTGCTCGCGCGCCCCGGCTCCTCCAAAGCGCTCGTGGTCGATCCCGCCGAGGCGGACCCAGTGCTGGCCACGCTCGAACAAGCGGGGTTGGAGCTGACGGCGGTCCTCTGCACGCACCACCACTACGACCATGTGGGCGGAATCGAAACGCTCATCAGCCGCTTCCCAACGTTGCAGGTCTATGCCCACAGCAGTGATTCTGACGGAGCGCGCGTCGTCCGCCAGACCCACAGCCTCGAGCACGGCGCGCAACTCGAGGCCGCCGGACTAGCGTTCACGGCGCTGCACGTCCCTGGGCACACGCTGGGCGGCATGGCCTACGTCATCGAGGACGCGGTATTCACAGGCGACACCCTATTTGTCGCCGGCTGTGGGAGGCTCTTCGAAGGTACCGCCACCATGATGCACGACTCACTGTGCAACAAGCTCGGCACACTGCCCCCCCAAACACGTGTCTACTGCGGTCATGAATACACCGTGTCGAACCTGCATTTCGCGCTGAGCGCCGAGCCCAGCAACGACGCTGTGCGCGAGAAGCTGACCTGGGCCGAGGAGCAGAACCGGCAAGGACTTGCAACGGTTCCTTCGACCATCGCTGACGAGCTGGCGACCAACCCGTTCATGCGTTGCGCCGAAGAGACCCTCAGGGCGCGCTTCGGCGACCCGACGAGCACGCCGGCCGAGGTGCTCGCTGCCGTCCGCTCGGCGAAAGACCGAGCCTAGCGTGTGCTCTTTTGCGATGGCCCAAATGGCGGGCGCGTGAGTCGCGCGCTTCGGACTCGCCCAAACTAGGGCCAGCACTCACCCGAGCGTCCATCCACTTCGGGTTTGAGCGTCAAGCTCTCCAGATAGAGGCCCTCGGCCGGCGCGGTCACGCCAGCATCACGGCGGCTGCCACTTGCCAGCGCTCTGGCAATCGCCCCTTCGGCGAGGCGCCCGCGAACTACGTCCAAGGCGGTGCCCACCAAGATGCGCACCATGTTGTGCAAGAAGCCGTTGCCGCGAATGTCGATGGCGAGCAACTCTGGCTCGCGCTGCAAGCGCTGCACGGACACATCGCTCAATTCGCGAACGGTGTGCAGCCGCCGGTCACGAGCGGAAGCGAAGGCAGAAAAGTCGTGCTCGCCGAGTGCCGCGCTCAGCTCCCGGCGCATGCACGCGAGGTGCGCGTCACCCCCTACGTTGTGCACACGCCAAGCGCGACCAGCCAGCAACGGATCGTTGAGTCGGTCGCAGAGCACGACAAAGCGATAGTGCTTCTGGTGAACCGCGAAACGTGGGTTGAAGCCCGCGGACATACGCTTGGCGCCCCGCACCGCCACCGTCTCGGGGAGGTGCTTCATCATCCCCAGCACCCAGGCTCGCATGGGCATCTGATGGCACGTGTCGAACGCCGTCAGATTGGCCCGAGCATGCACTCCGGCGTCAGTTCGACTCGCCACGTAGAGCTTGTTCACGGTCGGGTCGACTTGCCGAATCACCTCGAGCAGCGCGCCGGCGACGGTAGGTTGTCCCGCTTGTGTCGCAAAACCGCAATACGGACGCCCATCGTACGCAACGGTGAGCAACACAGCATGCGCTTGCGCATCCGCAGGTGCTGTTTGCTCAACCTGATCCGCCACCGCCCGTGGCTCCACCAGCGCCCGCTTGTCCACCGACGCCGCCTTGACCGCCGCTGCCGCCCGTACTGCCTCCGTGGCCGCCCGATCCAGATCCAGCCATGCCACCAGCGCCCCCCATCGAAGCGGTGGTTGTGCCCGCTGTCGCGGTGTTGTCGGTGGCCACCGGAACACACACGCCGCTACGGCAGCGTTCGCTCTCGCAGTCGCGATCCTTCAAACAAGCCGCCCCGTTGGGACGCTTGGTCTCGCAGCCGAAAGCCAGCGACACGGCTGCTGCCGCCGCTAACATCACCAAGCCCGACAAAGAAACGGAGCGCAGCGCCATCATCCACCGCCGCCGCCACCACCAGTCGTGGTGGTGGTGCTACTGCTGGTGGTGCTCGTGGTCTGCGAGCCGACCGAAATGGGGTACTTGCCAGCCATGCAACTGGCGTAATTGCTCTGGCCCTCGTTGCAGCAACCACTGGTTCCGGCGTCACCGCATACAGTGCGGAAATCGAAGCCATCACCCTGTAGGGCGCCTTCGCAAGCTCCATAGTGATAGTTGCCGACCTTCACGCAACACGAATCCGATGCCACCACGACGCCGTTTCCTTGGTCGCATTCAGGCGTTCGGAGGCAGGAGTTGGTTGCGTTGGGTGCGGCAGTAGGGTCGCAGTCGGGCGTGCGGGTGTCGCCATAACTGCATGCCCCCGCGAGCAGTCCGCACGAGGCAGTGACGAGCAACACTGCTGGCCAGCGACACCGATGCGAACCTGCTGAAAACCCCATGGTTGTCTTCTTTGCTACTTCACTTTGAAGGAGATGGGAACGTTGACGATGACACAGCCGCGCGACGGTTTCGGGAAGGCCCGACCTCGGAACTTACCGAGAACACAGGCCGACACCGCCGGATTCTTCATCGTATCACTGATGATTGAGACTCCGCACGAGCTGCCGTCATTGCCCACGCTGACGCTCACGACGATCGACCCTTCACCGCCCCCTTGACGAAGTGCCCGATTGTAACAACCTCGGGCGAGGCCTGCGCGGCCGCGCACGGCCGCAGTCAGGGCGCCTGTTGCAGCCCCCTTGCCGCATGCTTTGCAGGGGCCGTTGCCGGATCCAGAAGGTTTGCTAGAGCCCTTCTTGGGCTCTTTCTTGCCTGCGTCGACCCCAGCGTCTTCGGCGCCAGCGTCTTCCTCTTCAGGCGGTGGCGGTGCGAAATCGGGCATTGGCCCCTCATCGACCACAGTGGAGGACGTGGTCGCCGGGGCAGGTGCCGGTTGCTGTGTTGGTTGATTGCACCCTCCTCGCCACACGATCAGTCCGACGATGAGCGCAGCGAGCGCAATTACGCCGAACACATAGGGGCCGCTGCCATGACTGCCATGACCCGGGAATATCGACGAGGGCGGGGGCTCAGAGGGTGGGGCACGACTTGGCTTGGCCAAAGAACCTACCTACTTGTTGACGAGTGCAACCGATGGCGCGAAAACGCTCGAGGACTGGCGATTTCGACCCCCCCCCTAGCGTGGCTCTCAATCTGGCACAAGCCCAGTGTCGGCCGCAAGCTCGCAGGTAACGAGCCCGTAATATGACAGCACCGTGTCACCATAGCGGCGGCAGCGAGCAAGTTGCATGTTCAGCAACTGCGGGGACTCATCGCGGGCCGCGTGCTCGACCACGAGTTGGACATCAGGAGCGAGCGCCCTGCCGTCAGCCATCATGCTGTTGAGAACTTTGGCCAGGCGGCCACTGCTCACATCTCGATAGGGCGGATCGGCATAGATCAGCTGGTATGGCCCAGCAGCTACGATGGCGCCGCTGGCGCGCTGCACCGGCATGGCGAGCACGCGACAACGATCTTCGATGGCCAAATCGCGAAGGTTCGCGCGCAGTGCGGCGAGCGCCTGGGAAGCGCTCTCGACGAGCACAGCCCCTGAGGCACCACGCGATATCGCTTCGACTGCCACCGCACCGGAGCCAGAATAGAGGTCGAGCACCTGGAAGCCCGCGACGCTGCCGAGCGAGGAAAAGAGCGCTTCGCGCACCCGATCGCTGGTCGGACGGGTCGCGCCCGTCCGCGGGCTGGTCAGGCGCCGGCCACCGAACACGCCCGCAATAACGCGCACAGATGGCTCAGAATTGGTATCGAACGGAAAGTGCTTGCAGATCCGGACCGATCAGCGGCTCGATCGAGATCGCCGATTTGGCATCGGCGTCATCTTCGCCACCAGCCAAGCTGCTCGTTCCCAAAAGATACGCGCCCACGCCAACCGCCACAGCGGCCACGGGGAAGGTGATCGCTTGAATGAGCTCGGCTGTGTCGGCGCTGTCACAGAAACTCACCACCTGATCATCGGTCGCCGCGCCCGGGGCTATCGAGCCAAGGCCACCCGCTCGGGCAACTTCGCAAGCGTTCTGATTGCTCGGCACGGCATCGCGGTACAGCGTAAAGGTCTCGTCGTTGCGGATGCTGTTGACGTCGAGAGCCGCCCACAATCCAACCGCGCCCGCCGCAACGCCCACGCCGATGCTGACAAAACCACCGATCATGCGGCCGTCCAGGGGTGTCTCTTCCTCCACCTCGACCATGGTGAGTGTCACTTCCACGGTCGTGGCTGGCTTGATGCTGACGCTACTCTGGGCATTGGCGTAGCCACGCGCTTTGACGCCGATGGTATGCGGACCGGCAGGCAGCTGGATCGTGGTGCCCTCAGCGGGCAGCGCGCCGCGTGCTTCGTCGTCGACGTAGAGCTGACCGGCCACACCGCCAGTCTGCACCTTGAGGCCACCCTTGGGGGGACCGCCCGTCGCCTTGTTCACAGCGTCTCGCGCGACTTTGATGAGCGCGTCGGCCGTCGGCTCGGTGAGGTTCGCGCTGTAGTTGAGGCCAATCCGATTGGTCCCCTTGCCACGCTCGAAGAAATTGAGCGTTCCGCTGACCATCTGCTTGCTGTCGTCGGCGAAGCCAATCACACACCACAGGAAGCGGTCCGCTTTGATGACCTCTGCGATGCGCGCTTCGCAGGCAGCGTCGATCGGCTCGGCGCAGTTCATCTTCAGCGCCAAAAACTCCAATGAGTGCTTGGAATCGGCGAGCGACCATCCTTGCGAGTCGCGAACCGCCTTCTTGATGGTGGTGGTAAGCGCCTCGGCCTGGTCTAGCGCATGATCAGACTTGACCGAAACGACCTGTATCGGCAACGCGTCGGGGCCTGGTGGTGAAGCCCATAGCGGTCCCGCCAGCAAGGAGACGGCCACCGCAAAAAGCGCGGCCAGCGAGCTACAACGAACGAAAGACCCCGAACTACCTGAACGAGTGTGCGCCGATGACATCTAGACAACGTTAGCGCTGGTGCCCGGTCGAGCGCAACGAAACGCTGCTCCTAGTCCGAGCTGCACCCTCAACTGATCTCGAGCTTGGTCCACATCTCACGACGCATCCGCGCCTTGCGCCGGTCACTACGCGTGACCAGTCGGGCGGCGCTGCAGGCGGCGAGCAGCATGCCTTCCTGCCCCAATCCAGGCAAAACGCTCCGGCCGACCAAGAGGGTCCGGTCGACCGGGCCGCGGAGCGGCTCGCCTGCCAAACCGAGATAACCTGGCGGATCGACCTCGAGCTGACGCGTCATCGGCTCGATTCGGCTGCTCGCGCCCTCCAGCCCAGTACGTTCGACCTCGAATCGCTGCCCCGTGGCGGAATCGTAGCGCCACAGCGGCAAGCCATCGTGCACCGAATCGACCAGCAGCAGATGGCGCTCGAGAAAAGGGAGCTGCTCGCACAAGCGTCGCACGATGTGGGCGCGGGCTTCCTGAAGAGCCAGCGGGTCGCGCTCCGAGAGGAGTAACTCCGCGACCAGGAGGGTCTCGTCGTCCTGGCCCGCGGGGGCACGTTGCAAGTGGATGGTGTGAGCCGAATCTCCATCGGAGTCAGGCAAGATGAGGACCTCGCGGCCCAGCGGAACGGGCACCCCCGCACTGCGCACGACCAAAGAAACCACAAAACGACCCACCGACGGACTGATCCGTGGCCACTCCCGCTGGGCGCTCTTGCTGATCCCTTGCCCGGCTGTGAGCATCGCCACTCCTTCTCCGGTCAGATCGGTGATGACGAAACCCGCGCCCATCGCAGTGGTGTCACCATCGAGCTCCACCCCGCTGATCGCGCCGCGCCGCACCTCGATCCTGCCGACGCGTTCGCCCATCAGATTCACACCACCGTTGGCTGCGATCCGATCGAGCAGCAGCTCATCGAGCTGTTGTTCCCCACCATCGAGCACTTGCAAGCCGCGTGTCCAAGCGCCGTGAAGACGCGCCACGGCGAAGGCTGGTGGCCAGGTGGCCAGGTCGGTAGCAAAGCGCACCGAGTCGCCAACGATGCGACGATAGACATGGTCCCGTGGAAAGCCCGCGAGCAGATCCGCGTGTGGCTCGGCGCGCGCGTACGGAAGCCCCGAAACCACGCGCCCCGTTTGGCGACGCTCGAGGAAGGTACCCGGTGGCCATATCGATTCGCGCCCAAAACCCGCGTCAGCGGCCGCGGTAACGCGCGCAAAATCAGCATACAGCTCCGCCACCAGTCGCCTCACTTCAGGCAGCTCGCGCTCCACCTCAGCGCTGAATAGTGTGGCATCAGGCGGCAACTCGAAGCGCCGACCGGGCAACAACAGTTGCAGCATGGGGCTGACCTGATGAACCGACTGCTTCCACGTTTGGGTCTGGGCGAGCTCGTGGATGATCCCCAGCCACACCGGTGAGCTGGCGGCCAACATGGTGAAGGCGCGACGGCGCAGAGGCCGCCCTTCGAAGCTGTAGTTGGCGGGGCGGCGGGCCTGCCCCACGACCATCACAGTAAAATCTCGTCGAGCGAGGAGAGCCGCCGCCGCCAGGGCACCTAGAGAGCGCCCCACCACGATGACGTCGTAATACCTGTCAGGCATGACTGTCGGCGCGCTCGTCCCCCAGCCCGAGCACCGGCGAGATGCCTTCGAGTCGAACCCGCGGCCGACCATCATCCGAAGCAGGTTTCAGAATCTTCAGCCTGCCTTCCGCAATCCACTGCAGCGAGCGCACCAACAGATCATGCTCGTGCGTCAACAGGCGCGAAGCGAAACTGTCACGATCATCGTCCTGCCCCAAAGCCACCACCGCTTGGGCCAAGATGGGCCCTGCGTCGACGCCTTCGTTGACCAGATGGACCGTACAACCCGAAACGCGCACACCATAATCGATGGCTTGGGACTGCGCGTCGACCCCCGGAAAAGCCGGCAACAAAGAGGGATGGATATTCACCACGCGGAGGGGGAACGCATCCAGGAACGACGCCGTGAGGATGCGCATGAAGCCCGCCAACACCACCCACTGCACGCCAGCTTCACGCAGGGCAGTGACGAGTGCCCGGTCGAATGCCTCCCGCTTGGGGAACGCTTTGTGGTCGATCACATGGGTCGGCACGCCCGCTTGCTCAGCGCGCTCGAGCCCGGCCGCATTGGGCCGGTTGGAGATCACCAGCCTCACCTCGGCGTCCAAACGACCAGCGGCGATGGCGTCGAGGATGGCTTGCAGGTTGCTGCCACGGCCTGAAATGAGAACACCTAGCTGAAGCATGGGTCACACAAAGAGGGTTGTAGGTTGTTCGGCTTCGACGACTGCGCCGAGCACCCAGCTACTTTGTCCTTCGGCCGACAGGGTCTGTACAGCCAATTCGGCAGCGTCGGCGGCCACGACGGCAACCATCCCGACGCCGAGGTTGAACGTTCTGCGCAGCTCATGCTCATCGACTGGCCCGGCCTTCTCGATGAGCGCGAAGATTGGGGGCCGCTCGAAGGTCCCGAGACGCACTTCGGCGGCCACTCCACTCGGCAGCACCCGCGGCAGATTCTCGACCAGGCCTCCCCCGGTGATGTGCGCCATACTGTGCAAGGAATCGCCACACGCTGCGCGCAAGGCAGCCACAGCAGTTGCATAGATGCTCGTGGGCCTGAGCAGCGCCTGTCCCAAACTTTCCCCGAGCTCAGCCACGGGGGCGTCCATCGACAGCTCCATTTGCGCTTCGAGCACACGTCGAGCCAGCGAAAAGCCGTTCGCATGAAGCCCGCTGGAGGCCAGGGCGATCAACGCATCACCCGCTTGGACTCGGTCCGGACCCAGGATCTTGCTGCGCTCGACCACGCCAACAGCAAACCCGGCGAGGTCGTACTCGCCCGGCGCATACATGCCCGGCAACTCAGCGGTCTCGCCACCAAGCAGCGCACAGCCGGCCTGGGTGCAACCCGCCGCGATTCCGCGCACGACGGCTTCAGCAACTTCCACTTCCAGCTTGCCAGTCGCGAAGTAGTCCAAAAAAAAGAGCGGCTCGGCACCTGTGGTGATGATGTCGTTCACACACATCGCCACCAATTCGATGCCCACAGTGGCGTGTACGCCCGTGGCGAACGCGAGCTTGAGCTTGGTGCCCACGCCATCGGTGCCGCTAACGAGCAACGGCTCGGACATGCCTGACGGCAACCGGCACATTCCGGCAAAACCACCCACGTCGCCTACCACCCGGGAGGTCCGTGTGGCAGCCGCCAGCGGACCGATCCGGCGAATGAGCTCGTCGGCTGCGTCGATGTCGACACCCGCATCGCGATACGTGATCGTCATGTCGCCCCTGGGTGCCACGAAGACGCGGCGGCGTCACGGCCTGAAGCCAGCAAGCGGCCCCTCGAGCGACCCTGCAGTAAGCGAACCATCACCCGATCGGCAGGGGCGAAGTCCTCTGGCCGCAACTCGGCCGGCCTTGCCCAGGCTAGCGCAGCGGCATCGATCGCTCGTGGCGGGGGTGAATCGCCAAGCCGACGAGCTGCGAAGAAAAGCAACACCAACGCCCCGTCAGAACGCGCTTCGAAGCTGAGCTCGAGAATTTCTCCTACTTCCACCTCGACGCCGAGCTCTTCGCGAAGCTCACGAGACAAGGCGGCCCGCGGGTCCTCGCCTCGCTCCACTTTGCCACCCGGGAATTCCCATGCGCCCGCCAGCTCATCATCCTCGTTGCGTTGCGCAATCAGTACGCGATCGTCCTCGACGATCACCCCAGCGACCACCCACAACGTGCGTGTGTTGGTGCTCACAGCTGCCTACTTGTGGACGATGACGACCGTGCCCTTGTTGCCGACCCGCACCCCATGCCAACCAGTCGGTACGTTGGGCTCGGTCCATTTGAAGACCCGCAACGAATCTGCGGGTGCCAGATTGATGCAGCCGTGGCTACGTGCGATTCCGAAGACATCGTGCCAGTAGGCCCCGTGGATAGCGTAGTTCTTATGGAAGTACTGGATATGGGGCACATCACGTAGCTTGAACAAACCGTGGCCTCGACGCTTGGTCACCCCGTACACGCCATCACCTCTTGCCGGAACGTAGCCTTCATCTCCAGGCTTGAGCTTCTTGGCGTTGTTGATCTGGCGTCCCATCCCCTCGTCCGAGTCCATCGTCGCGCTGATGTGTTTGGCGTAGATTCGGAAAACGCCACGCACGGTCGAAGGAGTTTCTTCCGGATCTGCGATTGCGGGCCGCCCCGTCGAGACCAAGGTCGCGAATTGCGCCTTGCGCCCTTCCCAGAGCACCAAGGTTTGCTCACTTAGATCTATCTCGATCCACTTGGCGCCCCTGCGGGCGACACGGGGCCACTTGCGCGGGGCAACGGCGATGCCCACGTCCTTGCTCCGCGCCCAACGACCATCCTTGAGCTTGTAGTACTTTTCGCCGTCGACGGTTTTCAGCTTCCCGGCCAACGGATGCGCACTTCGACGTTGGAGCGCCCCGGTAGCCTCCACCCCACCATCCTCGAGTTGGTACGCTCTGCTGCCGCGCAAACGAACGAAAGCAATGGGCAATTGCAGGCCATCACCGAGCGCGACGCCATGCCACGGTGAGCCTGAATCGGGCTTGACCTTCGTGGTGGGTGCCAATCGCAGATCGGTAGTGATGGCGAAACGCCGTCTGAGACTGTGCTCTGACGTAGGGAAGGAACCAATGAACGCCAAACCCGTGTGGCGGCGCGCTCGATCCGCGAAAGTCGCGTATTCGGGCACTTCGAAACCGCTGATGTTGGGGATCAGCCGCTTGCCGTCACGCAACCAAAAAGGCGGTGGATCATCGTCGCTGCGACCACCAAACAGCTCCCCGACGCTCATCTCGGTGCTGTTTCTTCCTAGTCCAAGCTCGCCGAGCCTCTTGCCAGCGATGGGAATGCCGCGACTGTCCACGGCCACGTCGTGCGCCCCGAGCACCGCGGTCTGCACTTCCGCCTTGTGCTCCTTGAACCACTTCAGATGCTCGTCGAGCTTGAATTCCGCCTTGAATTGCTGCTGTGAGCTCGGAATGCGCAAGTACAGCGGCAGCACTGCACGAACGAAGCCGTAGCGATAAGGCAAAGGCTTGTCGAGCCTTGGTCGCGTGGCGCCAGCACGCAGTAGCGGATCTGACATTTCCGTGGTGGCATCGGGCCCCGCGCACACGTAGCCGCGCGGCTGGATTCGGTACCATCCACGTTTGCAGCCACGCCGCCCCACAGCCTCCGCAGATCGGGGCACTTTGGCGCCGACACGCAAATAACCGAGCTTGGATGAGGCGGTGCTGGGTTTGGCGTAAACCGTCACCGCATAGCCGCGAATCCCCAGCAAAGGTACATCTTGGCCGGCTGAAACCACCGCCGCGCTGCCCGCTGTCGCCGGTTTCGACGTGCCAGCGGCCCCGAGAGCGCTCGCTGAGCTGGTCTTCGAGGCGGGAGAACCTGGGCTCTCCTTGTCGCCGCAGCCGGCCGGAGCGGTCGTCAACAGAGCGGCGGTCAAGAGAGGGAGGAGCAGATCCCGCGGTCCCGACCGACCGAGCCTGACCACAGATCGCGCGACAACCAGTGCAGACATACCCGAATCCCTATGACATTCCACGCTTGCCAGGGCCAGGCGCTTTGTCCCAGCCCGTCACCGCTGCCCAGGCCTGAACGGGCCTGAACACCACGGCGAAAGACCCCTCAGCCGCAAGGGCGCCGAAAAGCTGCGAATAGCGGCGTCGAGCCCCGTTGACAATGCTCGGACACGATTCACACGAAACCCATTTGGGTTCTGCCCCTTTTTGAGGCTAACATCCGACCCGTTCACCCTGGGGACAAGAACCGGCACTTTGTCGGTTTGCCCTTTTTGCGGGAGCCATCATATGGGCGACGACAAGCGAAACCACCCACGCGCCAAAGTCCTGAGCATGACGGTGCGCTACAAGAGCGCGACTGTTGATGATTTTGTAGAGCACCACTCGGACAACGTGAGCCGTGGAGGTATCTTCATCAAGACGACCTCACCGTTCCCACCGGGAACGCTGCTGAAGTTCGAAATCCGCATCGCGGACGATGAGGCGGTTCTCGCCGGTGTGGGCCGCGTCGTGTGGAAACGCGACGAGCCGCGCGACGAAGACTCGCCGGCTGGCATGGGTGTGAAGTTCATCAAGCTCGATGAAAAATCGCGCGCTTTGATTTCCCGCCTGGTGGACGGCCAAGGCGACGGGGAATCCAAGTACGAAAAGGGCTTCGAGCAGGACGAGAAGAAAGAAACGCTGCTCGGACTCGGCGACATCGGCTCAGACGACAAGAAGCAAGAGCCCAAAGAAGAGCCCAAAGAAGAGCCCAAAGAAGAGGCCAAAGACGCGCCCATGTTCCCGGAGGCCGATTCGGAAGCCGATATGCCTCCTCCGGAAGAGCGCACGGTCATGAAGCAGGCCGCGGAATTGCTCGAGCAAGCGCTCGCCGGTGCGGGTGGCTCGATGGACGAGGTCGAGGGCGACAAGGAAGACAAG
>CAZRGL010000332.1:0-12375 GCA_964599485.1 uncultured Polyangiaceae bacterium | reverse complement strand
CAACACCGACGCCGGCGATGGATGCTCGCCTACTTGCACCCTCGAGCTCGGCTACGTGTGCAACGACATCGTCGCCAACCCCAACCAGCTCGTGCTGCCCATCGTGATCCGCGACTTCAAGTCGAGCCACCCGGATTTCGAATACGTCATCGCCACCGACAAGGGCATCCTGGCAGCCAACCTCGATGCCAACGGCAAGCCGGTTTACGCCAAGTCCTCGACCCCGACGACCACCAACAAGACCAATTTCGACCAGTGGTACAACGACACGCAGGGGATCAATCAGACCATCCTGCAGACCATCACGCTGGCCAAGCAGGGCAACCAGTTCCAATACAACAATGGCGCCTTTTTCCCGATCGACGGCCAGGGTTTCGGCAACCAGGGCTGGGGACACAATTACCACTTCACCAGCGAGGTCCGTTATTGGTTCGAGTACAAGGGTGGCGAGCAGCTCGACTACACCGGTGACGACGACGTCAGGGTGTTCCTGCACAACCAGCTCGCCGTCGACTTGGGCGGCGTGCATGGGCCGCAGAGCGGGAGCGTCAAGCTCGACGCCGCCAAAGCCGCGCAGCTCGGCTTGGTCGTGGGCAAGATCTACGAGACGGTCGTTTTTCAAGCCGAACGGCACACCACCGGCTCGAACTACAAGCTGACGCTGGCCAATTTCAACAAGGCCATCAGCGACTGCCACCCGGTATGCGGCGACGGCGTCAAGACCCCCGACGAAGTCTGTGACGACGGCAAGAACGACGGCAGCTATGGCTCCTGCACACCCGACTGCAAATGGGGCCCCTATTGCGGCGATGGCGTCGTCCAAATGCAATACGAGCAATGTGACGACGGCATCAACTTGAGCCCCTACGGCGGCTGCGCACCTGGCTGCGTCCCGGGCGGCTATTGCGGCGACGGTGTAGTCGACAGCCTTTTCGGCGAGCAATGTGACGACGGCAAGAACGACGGCGGCTACGGTGAATGTGCCGCCATGTGCTTGCTCGGTCCGCGCTGCGGCGACGGCGTGGTGCAGCCCGAGCACGAAGAGTGCGACGACGGCAACAAGAAGCCCAATGATGGCTGCGCCGCCAACTGCACCAAGGAAGGAGCCAACTGAGCTCGAGCTGCGGTTGCGGGAGGGGATAAACCGCCCGAGATTCCCCTACGGCGAAGCTAGGTTATGAGACGGCCTCTGTAAGGCGGGTCTAACGCTGTTTGCTCAGCGTTACAGCTTCGGCATCACCGTCCCGCGGCGCCTGCCAAACTGAGCTCGAGCTGCTGCTGACTCGGGGCTGAGCCGCGCCGCCTCACGGATTCTAGAATGATGGACTTGTCAGACCATCGGACAAGTCGTATGTTTGGCCACGATGCTCAAACCCGTGGCGCGCGCCAGTCTCTCCGACCAAGTTTTCGCTCAGCTGCGCGACAGCATTTTGCTCGGCACCTACGCGCCGGGCGAGCGGCTGCCTCCCGAGCGGGAGCTGTGCGAGCGCTTTGCCGTCAACCGCAGCTCCATCCGCGAAGCGCTCAAACGACTCGAGCACGTGCGGCTCATCGAGACACGTCATGGGGGCGGCAGCACGGTGCTCGACTTTCGCAGCCACGGCGGATTCGATCTGCTCCGCGATCTGGTAGCGCCCGGCGGGCAGCTCAACCCGCTTGCAGCGCGTAGTTTGTTCGAGCTCGCCGCCGTCACCTGGCCCGAGATGGCCCGGCTGGCCGCGCTGCGGGCTGACGTGACGCAACTCGAGGCGATGGAGGCCGTGGTCAGTCAGATTGAAGCGTGCGGGCCAGGGCAGAGCGCGCGCTTGCAGGATCTCGATCTGGAGCTGTTCTGTCTCATCGCCCGAGCGAGCGAGAATCTCGCGCTGCTGCTCGTGCTCAACTCCGTCAAGAGCGTCTACGACACCTACCGCTCACTGTTTACCGCCATGTACGAACAGCGGCTCACCGACGGAGGCAAGAGCTACCGGCGGATGGTGCAGGCGATTCGTAGAGGCCAGGCTCCAGCTGCGGCGCGCGCTTGCCGAAAGCTCCTCGACTCGCTTGCCGAAGCCTTCGGCGTCCACCACCCGGCCGTTTGGCCAACCCCCTGAGATAGCCATGACCAACGAGACCATCACAATCACCCAAAGCGGCGCGATCACCGAGCTTCAGCTCGAGCGGCCCGATTGCCTCAACGCCATCAACCACGTCATGCGCGACGAGCTGCGTGCTTTCTTCGTCGAACAAGCCACCAGCAGCGACAGCCGTGTCATCGTCCTGTCGGGCGCTGGGCGAGGCTTCTGCGCGGGCTTGGACTTGCGCGACGAGACGCTCGTTGCCCCCGGGCGCGCCCTGTCACCCAAGAAGGCCTACGAAGCCCAGCGCACTTTCTCCGAGCTCATTTTGCTGATGCGCCGCTGTCCGCAGCCGATCATCGGCGCCATTGGCGGCGCAGCCTGCGGGGCCGGTTTCTCGCTGGCCATGGCGTGCGACGTCCGAATCGCTACTGAAAAAGCGCGCTTCCAAGCCGCGTACATCAACGTCGGCGTAGGCGGCGCAGACATGGGCTCGTCCTGGCTGCTGCCCCGCGCCATCGGCGTCGCCAACGCAGCTCGGTACTTGTTGACGGGCGACTTCATGATGGCGGGCGAGGCGCTGCGTATGGGTTTCGTCCAAGAGCTGGTCGAAAAGGACCAGCTCCAGCAGCGTGCTCTTGCTCTTGCCGAGATCATGGCAAGCAAATCGCCACTCGGTCTGCGGCTGACCAAAGAAGCGCTCGAGCAAAACGCCGGCGGTGTCAGCCTCGAGCAGGCCATCGCCCTCGAGGACCGCAACCAGGCGATGTGCATTGCCCAGCTCGGCACCTGAAGGCCAAGACATCATGAGTGAAGTTTTCATCGATTCACGCAACGTCCAGTTCTTGCTCTACGAGCTGCTCGAGGTGCAGCAGCTCACCGAGCACGAGCACTTCGCCGATCACGATCGCGACACCTTCGATCTGGTGATCGACACGGCCAACAAGATGGCCAGCGAGCTGCTTTGGCCGAGCTTCATCGAAATGGACCGCGACCCGCCCCGGCTCGAAGACGGCCAGGTGCGCGTGCATCCACACATCAAGCCCTTCTTGCGGGCCTGCGGCGAGGGCGGCTGGATCAGCGCTCAAGCCTCCTACGATCACGGCGGTCAGCAGCTGCCCGGCACGGTGATGGCCGTCTTTCGCGGGATCCTCGCGGCAGCCAACTTGTCGGCCAGCATCTACCCTGGCCTCACTGCTGGGGCGGCCCACCTGCTCGCCTCTTTTGCCACCACCGAGCTACGCGAGCAGTACCTACCAAAAATGTACAGCGGCGCTTGGCAGGGCACGATGGCGCTGACCGAGCCAGGCGCGGGCTCGTCGCTGGCGGACATCACCACGAGCGCCACGCCCACCGACTCGGGCCATTACCAAATCAAGGGACAGAAGATCTTCATTTCCGCCGGTCAGCACGACGCCGTCGACAACGTGGTGCATCTGATGTTGGCGCGCATCGAGGGCGCACCGGCCGGCGTCAAAGGGATCTCCCTATTCGTGGTACCCAACCAGCGGCCCAGCAGCGACGGCTCCCTCGAGCCCAACGACATCAACGTCGCCTCACTCTTTCACAAGCTGGGCTATCGCGGCGCCCCAATCATGCAGCTCAATCTGGGCGAGCAAGATAACTGTCGCGGCTGGCGCGTCGGTGAGCCCAATCAGGGCCTGCGGGCGATGTTTCAGATGATGAACGAGGCGCGGATCGAGGTCGGCATCGCGGCCACCGCGTCGGCCTCGGCGGCCTACCACGCGGCGCTGAGCTACGCCAAAGAGCGAAAGCAAGGCCGCAAGGTCACCGACCGAGATCCTGCCAGCCCTCAGCTAGCGATCATCGAGCATCCAGACGTCAAGCGCATGTTGCTCTTTCAGCGTGCGGTCGTTGAAGGCTCCCTCGCGCTGGTGCTGCAATGTGCTCGCTATGCCGACGGGCTCGAGGTACTCGAAGGACCGGAGCGGGATCGCTGCAAAGCGCTGCTCGATCTGCTCACGCCGGTGGCCAAATCCTACCCCGCCGAGATGGCCATCGCCGCAACCAGCCAAGCGCCTGGGCGGCTATGGCTACTGCGAAGACTTCCCCATCGAGCAGTACTACCGAGACGTCCGGATCCACACGCTGCACGAAGGCACGACGGGGATCCAAGCGCTCGATTTGCTCGGCCGCAAAGTCGTGCGCGGCGGCGGCCACGCGGTGATGATGCTGATGGGCGAATTCGACAGCGCCATCGCTCGAGCCAAGGAGCAGCCCTCGCTCCAGCCGCTAGCGGACCGCTTCGAACGAGCAACCGAACGGGTCAAGAGCGTGCTGCAACACCTCAGCAGCCTGGCGCTTGGCGGTCAGATCGACTTGTTCTTGGCCGATGCCACCCTGCTGCTCGAGCTCGTAGGCATCGTGGCCGTGGGCTGGCAGTGGCTGCGCCAAGCAACCGTGGCCAGCGAGGCTTTGTCGAAGCAGCCGACCGAAGCGGACGGCTCCTTCTATCGTCGCAAGCTGGCCACGGCGCAGTTCTTCATGGCCTACGAGCTGCCCAAGACCGAAGGGCTCGCTGCCCGGCTGCTCGATAGCGATGGACTGACTCTGAAGCCGGCCGAGGAGCTCTTTTCGTGAGTCTGCTCTCCGAGCTACTCGAGCCAACTACCGCGCCGCCACAACCCGCGCCGCTCGCGGCCCATGTCGCCCGGCTCAAACAACGCTTGCTCACAGCCGACTACGAGATCTGCCTGGCGCGGGCGCGCTTTTTCACCGAGGTGTACCAACAAACCGAAGACCGCGATCCGGCAATGCGCAATGCGCTGGCCCTCGAGCGCACCCTGCAGCGCCAAGCGATCTTCATCCATCCCGACGAGCGGCTCGCCGGCAGCAAGACCGAGCGCTTTCTGTCGACCCCGCTGCCCGTGGAGCGTGGCGACTTCTTGCGGGTGCTGCAGCTCGAGCTCGACGTGCTCGAACGCAAGAAGCGCCCCTTCGTCATCTCTGCAGATGACCGAGCCTGCTTCTGGCAGCAGATTCTTCCCTACTGGGACGGCCGCACGGTTCACGACGAAAAAGCGCGACATTGGCTCGCCGAGGGAGTCACGGCGCCTCGGCCGGGCCCGATCGAACGCGCGCGCGGCTGGGGCGAGACGCGCCGCTGGCTTCGCTACCTCGGCCGGGACCGACTGACCACCCTGCTCGGCGCTGCCGCAACGGCGCCACTGACCTGGCACCGGCTGCGCAATCTGTGGCCATTGTGGGACGAGCTGTCGCGCTCCAACCCGACACCAGCGGTCTATTGCCTCGATGTGCAGGGGCATCTCTGTCTCGGGATCGGCGAGGTGGTCCAACACGGCATGCAGCTGCTGGTGGATCGAGCCGAGACGCGATGCGCTGAGCTGAACGGTGACCCCAAGCGCACTGCTTTCCTGAAAGCGATGGTCATCAGTCTGCAGGCAGCAATGGCCTACGCCGACCGTTTCGCCGAGCTAGCCGGCCAGCGCGCTGCTGCCGCAACCGAGCCGCAAGAGCGCGAGCGACTCGAGCGCATTGCACGGCACTGCCGCCACGTGCCCCGTCATCCTGCGCGCAGCTTTCACGAAGCGCTGCAGTCGGCGTGGCTCACCCAGGTCGTCGCCGAAATCCAGTTCGGGACGATGGATGTCTTCGCCGTCGGCAGAATCGATCAGTTCCTCTTTCCCCTCTACCAAGCCGACCTTGCTGCGGGCACGCTCAGCCAGGCCGAGGCGATGGCCTTGCTGCAAGAGTACTTTCTCAAACTGTCGGCCAATGTCGCGCCTGTGCCCGAGATGGGCATGGAGAGCAACGCCGTGTTGGGCAACAGCCAGCACTGCGTGACCATCGGCGGACTGACACCTTCAGGCCAGTCGGCAGAAAACGAGCTCAGCGAGTTGATCCTGGCGGCCTACGAGCAGCTCGGGGGCACCGTCAATCAGCTCTGTGTGAGGCTGCATGAATCCAGCACAAACAGCTTCGTTCAGCGCGCTTGCAGCGTATTCCGCCACAGCAGCGGAATTGCCTTCTACAACGACGAGGCTATCGTCGAGGGGCTGCTAGCCGATGGCATGACGGCCGAGGACGCCCGCGACTATTGCATCGTAGGCTGCGTCGAAACCTGCGGTCACGGCAACATGCAAGGCTGCGTGGCGGGCCACGATCTGGTGCTACCTGCAGTGCTGCTGCTGTCCTTGAGCAATGGAACACTGCCGCCGCGCTCGCCCGGTCAGCAGCTGCCCTACCGCAGTGGGGATCCGAGCTTGCAGACATCGTTTTCCAATGTGATGTGCGCCTTCGAGCGGCAGCTCGATCACCAAGTGCAAACCATGGTCAAGGCCGTCGCCGGCAAAGACATCGCCCACCGCGACATGCTGCCGGCACCCTACATTTCCGCGTTGGTCGATGGTTGCATCGACAGCGCTGTCGACATTACCGGCGGCGGCGCCCGCTACGACTTCACCAGCATCGACGTACGCGGACTGGCCACGCTCGTCGACGCGCTGCTGGCCATCGAGTGGCTCGTTTTTGAGCAACGCGAGATGAGCTTGCCCGAGCTGATGGCCATCGTGGCCGAAGAGTTTCGAGGTCACGAGCCGCTGCGCCAGCGCCTCTGTCGCCTGCCGCCCAAGTATGGGCACGGCGACTGTCGCGCGGACGAGCTCACGGCCCAAATCGTTGCGCTGCTGCATCGGCTGGTCGCGGCCAAACGCAACGTGCGCGGCGGCCGCTACCGGGTGGCGTACTTCTCTCTTGGCAACCACGTCATCGACGGCTTGATGCTCGGCGCTACGCCTGATGGCCGCCTCGGCGGCACGCCGATCTCGAACGGTGTCTCGCCCAGCGATCGCATCGAGCCACCGCACGGGCCTCACACCGTGATGCGCAGTGTGGCCAAGCTGCCTCCAGCACAAGTGTCGTCGGGCATCGCACTCAACATGCGCTTTCATCCACGCTTCCTGGCCCACGACAGCGGCCTGGCAGCTTTCGCGAGTCTGATCCAGACCTACTTCGCCCAAGGCGGCATGCACCTGCAGCCCAACGTCGTCTCAATCGAAACGCTGCGCGACGCCCAGCGCCATCCCGAGCGCTATCGCGACTTGGTCGTGAAGGTCTCGGGTTACTCGGCCTGCTTCACGGATCTCGGCCGCAGCATCCAGGAGGACATCATCTCGCGCACCGCTTTTGGAGCTCCGCAGTGAGCCAAGCCGCAGTGAGCAACACTGGGGTGGTCTTCGATGTGTCCCGCGGCTGTGTCGACGACGGCCCCGGGCTGCGCACAGTGGTGTTTCTCAAAGGCTGCCAGCTCGGCTGCCCGTGGTGTCAAAACCCCGAGGGCCTGTCCGCCAAGCCCGAGATCGGCTTCGACATCGATCGCTGTCTCGGCTGCAATCGCTGCGCTGAAGCCTGCGGGCCTGGGGGCGCGTTGCAACGTCTGGGCGATCGCTGGCGAGAGGCCTGCAAAGCCTGCGGTCGCTGCGCTGAGGCGTGTCCCAGCGGGGCGCGGCGGCTCTTCGGTCGACGGCTGTCGCCCGAGGAGCTGTGCGCCGAGCTGCTCGAAGATCGAGACTTCTTCCAGGGAACTGGCGGCGGAGTGACCTTCTCAGGTGGCGAGCCGCTGCTGCAAGCAGACTGGCTGTTCGCCTGTGCCCAGCTATTGCGGACCGAAGGTGTGCACGTGGCCGTCGAGACCGCGGGCATGTGGCCTATGCGGCTCGCCCCGCGGCTCACCAGCAATGTCGACTTGGTGCTCTTCGATCTCAAACACGTCGATTTGGCCAAGCTGCGGACCACCATGGGTCGAGACTGCTCAAAGCTACTCGACAACCTGACAGCGCTACTTCGTTCCGACGTCGCAATGCAGCTGCGGCTAACGCTGGTGCCAGGCTTCAACGCATGTCGCGAAGACCTGAGCGCCATCGCCGACTGGCTCGAGCAACAGCCGCGACTGCCTCAGATCCACAAACTGCACCACCACCGGCTGGCCGACGCCAAGAGGAGCCGCCTGGGCAGCGGCCTGACTCAAATGTAGTCCTGGCAGGTGCCGCCCTCACAGGTCAAGGGGACACCATCGTCGGCACAGCAGTCGCCGTCGCCCGTGCAAGTACCATCGGTGGGCACGCAGCATTTTTCCTCGAGGCAGTGAGGCGCCGTGGAAACGAGCGGTAACAAATGAGATGACGAGCGAGCCGCGGGAATGGTGTTCGAGCCGACTGGGAAGCAAGCGATAGGTTGTTGCGGCGATGCTCGGCCCTCACATACGCTAGCTGCTTACGGATCCGACCCATGCGCCCACCTTCACCAAGATTTGTACCCTGCCCACTGGCCGCGATCGTTGCCAGCGCACTCGCCACGGTGCTGCTCAGCCTGACCGCTCCGGTCCATGCTTGTGACTGCGCGGGTCCGCCCGTTCAGGTGCGCCCCGCCCCGTCCGACTCAAGCGTGCCAGCCAACACCAAAATCTGGATCGGCCACCCGGGCATCGACAAGATCGCGGCCTGCTCTTCGCCGACCCTGAAGGACGGCAACGATGCCACCGTAGCGACAACGCTCAGCATGCTCTACGAGCCGGACAAGAAGTGGGCCAACGTGCTGGTTCTCACTCCGCAACAGCCGCTGATGAAGGGCGTAAGCTACAAGCTGGTCGACTGCGACGTGTACGGCCAGGGAGGCCATACCACCTTTACTGTGTCCTCCGGGCCAGACGAACAGGCTCCGGCAATTCCGGGCGTCACAGCCGGGGAAATCACCGAGGGAAGCATGGGCTCGTGCGGCGACGAATTCTACTCGACCATGAACGTGCAGCACGACGGTGCATTGCTGGTGCTCGACGTAGCCGGACAGAGCGCGCTCGAGTCAGCCGTGCCGAGCGGCACGGTCAACGACGTCTTCGCCACAAATGGCGAGAAGATCGTGGTCGGCAACGTGATTTGCGGCCGCCACAACTGGGACTTCGACGAGGACGGCGACGCAACCGGAGTACGCTTCGGCTCGTTCGATCTTGCTGGCAACTTCTCGGGTTGGAGCGCGGCGCAGACCATCGAGACCGGCTGTGGTTGTCGATTAGCAGGAGCGCCAAGTGGGGGAATCGGTGGACGGCTAGCAGCGCTATTCGGGATCGTTGCAATGTTGTTGCTGCATCGTCGGCGACGCGCGAAGCGCGAAGCGCACTGAATGTAGCTCAACCCCCTCCCCTACACCGATTTCGGAGATATGGAACGGGGCCTAGCTAGAGCGCATTACTACTTGAAGAAATGCCCCGGCAAGGTCTTCGCGAGCTCCTCGAACTGAGGCAGCACCATCAAGCTGTAAGCTTCCTTGGCGTCGAGCTTCCGCGTGAGCTTGCCCTTCAGCGCTTTCGGTGAACGGGGCGCGGTCGTGTGCTTGTACTGGATCAGCGGCCCGCCGTGGGGCAAGCGCGCCATCACCTCGAACACGACACCCAAACCGAGCAGTGGTTTTCGGCGACCCGGGATGCGGTAGCGCTCCTTGGTGACGACGAATTCGTAGCTCACGACGATGAGTGGTTGGCTCATGTCCTTGACCAATCGCTCACCCCCATAACCACGCTTGACCCAGGGAAAGTCCTCGTGATGGGAAGGCCCCACGAGCTTGTCGTTCAACGCGGTGCCTAGAGGGTCATCGATCGCATCATGGAACCGATGCCACACATGGGGCACGTTGTCCTCGACGCTCTCGTGCGGGATCTTGATCGACTTGTCGAGCTTGCCCAAGTCTTCCTCGCTGGGCTCGAGGACCGCGAGCATGAGATAGGGCTCCTCTTCGCCGGCTTTCTTGTACCACCTCGAAATGCCCTCGAGAAACTCAGCCGCTTGCTTGTCTTTCGCAACCTTGGCGACCAGGGGTTTGACGACCTTGTCGTGGTGAGCGCGCGCCGAGGCGTCTGGATCCGCAGCGTTTCGTCTCACAGGAGATTTGCTGCAAGACTCGACCACGCCAAAGATGCCCAGTGGCAACAGCGACAGCAGGATCGAGCCGACCCAGCGCCCGATCTTGGCTGCAACCGGCGGCTTGCTCGTCGTCGGCCCGGCGATCGCAGTACCCAACGGGTCCGCCCATTGTCCCGAAACCATGCATTCGTAGAATGGGTCCAACCATTGAACAGCCTCTTGGTTGTTGTCCTGCAACGCCTTGGCAAAGCCAGCGCGCGCCGCTGCGATTGCATCGGCAGCTTCTATCGCTTTTTCGTGCTTGCCAAAGGCTACGGACGCTGACTCGTAATTCGGGCCCTTGAATTCCAACCTCGTGAGCGAATAGACACCATTTCGAATCACCTTCACCTGTTTCATCTCGGTGATGTCCGAAAACGGGAGAATCTGGATGTCTGGCGACTCCAGCGTGGTGACGATCGCGCTCGGCAGAATCAAGGTGCCGGTTGGGCACGGAAATGCCCGCCACTTGGCCTTGTAGATGAAGTAGCTGGCAGCCATCAGGGCGATGAAGCAGGCAGGTGCGAACACCAGCAGTGCCCAACCACCCAAGGCGGTTGCTGCGCTCAAGGATGCTGCGGCGACGAGCGCAGCGATGACTCCCCAGAAAATGAAAATCCCGTCGCCGACGATGCTCTTTTGATAATGCACTACCCGCTCGTCTTTGGGGTTGTTGAAGAGGGCGACGAGTCGCTCGCGGACGGGCTGAGGAAGACTGTCGAATTTGACTTTCATGGCTTGCTCTCAGGGAAGGCGCATCGCAGACGTGTTGGTCATTGCAACGGTCGCTGCATGAAGACGAGGCTCTTGGAAGGCGTCTTGTCTTGTGGGTCGGCAACCAGCGCTGCCCAAAACACCTGAGAGGAGCTGAGGGCAACTGCTCGAACCGAGCGGGCACTCGGGGCAACGCTGCGACCCACACCGGTCTTGGCGTCGTGCAGCCAGACGCCCCGCTGATGCCAGCTCGCATCGACCCACACCGCACCGCGCTGGCCGCCCTGCATGACGCTCGCTTCCTTGATGGCACCCACCCGCTGCGGCTTGCTCGCCCCGAAATCGAACCGGTACAGCGCTTGGGCATCATCTTTGACCGCACGCCACAGCAAGCCTCGCCGCGTAGCGATGATCTGGTGCACGTCACCTCCAGCATCTTTGCCGAGCCGCTCCGGCTTGGCCGAACCGATCCTGGTGCGATAGATGCCGCCAAAGCTCGCCCAATAGACATGCTGGCCGCCTACCGTGACGACCAGCACGCCCATTTGGCCTGTCGCGACGCGCTCCTTTTCGCCGCCGCCAATAGGCACGCGCGAGATGACACCGCGATCGCTAGCAAAATAGACATGATTGCCCGCAACCCCCATCTGGCGCGCACCCGCGGTCGCCGCGGGCAGCTTCTCAATCTTGACGTAGGTGAGGCTCGTCGTGGAGCCGGGTGCCGCCAGCTCAGCGAGATTCAGGCGAGCGAGACCACCCTTGTTGTCGAGCAAGATGACATGGCGATTGCTGACCTCCAATTGCCGGATGGATCCAAAACCCGAGGCCACGAAGTAGGAGCGGGTTTTGGACTTTTCCGGATCAGTACTGATGTAAACCGGCGCAATGGGCCCGCTGGGTCGCTTGGCCACGAACAACCGCTGCCCTTCTGCGGCGAGGAAGTACTTGTTGGTAGCCGCCGCCGCGAGCAGAGACTTCTCATCGCCACGGAATGGCAAACTACCGATTCGATGCGGCGCTGGCCCGCGCGCTAGGCAGGCTCCCAGCGCTTTCGTTTCGTACTTCGAATCGGGCAGCGTGATCTGGATTCGTACCGTGCCCCATTTCGCGCTCACCCGGCTCACCACACCGAATTGGCCAGCCTTGGCGTATACCTTCTTGCCTCGTAGCGCTTTGGGAGCAAAAGGCTTCAGCTCCGGGTGATCGCTGAGTCGAGGAGAGCGACTGAAGAGTCGATGGTCATACTCGGTGATGTAGGCGCGACCGAACAGGTCATACTGCACCAGGCGCAAGCACTGCCCCTGTTTGCTCGGCCAAGTAACGAGCTCAGGCGCACGGCCCGCGGCGATCTTCTCCAGAATGCTGAACACGCCCAAGGAGATCAACGGCCCGCCCACGGCAACCGCTACCGGGATCAATAGCACGCGGGTGATGTTCTTTTCGACGGCGAGGCGATCGAGATCCCGTATGAGCTCTTGGGCCGACTTGACGAAAGCGTGCTGGCTGCGCTGCAGTACCCGCGGCAACACGATGTTATCCGCCTGGCAGAATCTGCAGCGGACGACCGCTTGCCCGTCTGCCGCCGCCACGGGGCCACCACAAACGTGGCAGCTTGCTGGCTCGCCAGGCGCCGCTGGCGGCACTGCTGCGCAAGATTGTTCCAGCTGCCGCTG
>CAZRGL010000331.1:0-12384 GCA_964599485.1 uncultured Polyangiaceae bacterium | reverse complement strand
GCCACCACCAACCGCGGCGGTGACCACGCGCAGGGCGCCAGCATGTATGTGGAGTCCACCGGGCCGCTCACCATCAACCCACACAGCCTCAAGCTCAAGGCCGAGCTGGCGGTCATGCAGCAGAACAGCATATGCGTGATCAACTCGATGGTGCTCTGCATTTTTACCACCTATGGGATGATCCCCAAGTTCGTTCACGAGCTGTCGCCTTCTTCTTGGAAGTACAAGCTCGCCTCGCTCGCGTTGGAGAATGCTGGACCGGCCCTGCGGCTCATCATCACCAAGCGGCCCAAGGGCAAGCCCATGTTGTGGTTCGAGAAATGGATGACCCAAATCACGGGCCAAGACTTCTCGACGGGTCACATGCAAGAGTTCGGCGCGCGGATCTTCAACCTCGAGCGCATGTACAACTTGCGCGAGGGCCTCAGCGCCAAGGACGACACCTTGCCGCCGCGCATTCTCTACGAGCCCACTTTCAAGCACCTGAGCAGCGGCCATCCCTTGCACGAGCTGCTGCCGCGTTATTATCGCTTGCGGGGCTGGGACTCAGAGGGCGTGCCCACCCGTCAAACATTGCAAGAGCTCCAGGTCACTGTCTGAGGAAGGTTTTGGGAGGAGACAACGATGCAGGTCACAGTCGAGCCTACCTATGAGATGAGCAAGGTCCTCGGATCAGATAGCTTCGAAGTCCGCGACGTCAGGACAGTTGCCGAGCTGATCGAGAAAGCCGAGCGCCAAGTTGGCCCCGAGTTCGAGCGGCTGACTCGCTTGGCGGGCGTGGCGGTCAACGGCGTGCTGGTCAACCACATGCGTGGCATGAAGACCGAGCTGAGCGACGGCGACGTGGTCTCCTTCGTACTGGCCGCCGCCGGCGGCTAGCCGATCGAGATACCACCGCTGAGATGGGCTATCGCGACGAGCTGGAGGCGCTGCGGCAGAGCAAGCGCAAGCTCGAAGAGGAGCTGGCCGAAAGCCGGGCGGAGCTCGAGCAGAAGAGCGAAGAGCTGAGTGAGCTGCAACGGGTGTTGGCGACGGACGCGCATAGCAAGGTCGGCTCGCTCGAGTCGCAACTGGACGAGCAACGTGTGCGCCAGCTGCTGGCCGAGCCGCCCGAGCCCTTTCGCGCCCGCGCTGCCTCCTCCAAGCAAGGCCGCGTGGTGTTTACCTTGCTCATTGTCTTCGAGCTCTTCCTGCTGCTCGAGTCGCCCCGACTGGCCATGTTGCTACTTGCGGCGATGGGCGTCATCGGCCCGCTGATCTTGCTCAGAGGTGAGGGGCGCTGCCATTTGCAGGCTGACCACGACGGTATCAGTGCGCAGCTTCGTTGGCGCAGGCGCGTCCGCTTGTCCTGGGACCAGATCAAAGCAGTGGCGATTCGCAACGGGCAGATCCACTTCCGGACCGACGCCGGCTGGACGCGCATCAACGCCGGGCTCGCTCGTTCGCCAGAACGGATCAAACCACAGCTCGACAACTGGCTGACCTACCACCGCGCCAAACGCCTCGAGCACGACGAGTCGGAACGTGCCGCGAATGGCACTGATGCGTGACCGTCCAACTGCTGTCGCTTGCCCAAGGTATCGAGCGAACAGCAGTGGGCTAGCCCGGGCCGCGCAAATTGCGGTCGAGTAGCTCGAGCACCCGTTTGGCTTTGCGGGCCACCGAGTTGATTTCGCTGTCGGCGTGTGGCGTGACGAAAGCGCGCACCTTCTTGCGCAGCTTCGGGAAATCTACGAAGCCCTCCATCGCATCGACTAGATGGCCGATGCGGTTGGCGGGGAAATGGTCGCTGGCGCGCAGCAACTGCCCCAGGATTCGCCCGGCGTGCTCTGGGTTTGCCCGCGCTATCTTTACCAGGGCGCGCACGCAGTGACCTTGCAGCACGATGCTCTTGTGGTCGAGATTGTCAGCCAGCTTCGGCAGTTGTGCAACGACGACACCGCCCTCGTCCACCGCTGCTAGATTCCCCAGCACGCAGGCTGCTTCCCAGCGCAGGATGGGCGCCTTGGCGGAGAGGCTGGCAACGAATAGCGGCAGATGCTCGAGCAGAAGCATCGGGTGCTGCTCGGAAAGCAGCGATGCCAGCTCAGCGCAACCATTCTGGACTCGTCGATGCTTCGAGGCGAGCCCGTCCACGACGACTCCGACATAGCGCTTGGGCTCGACGGAAACACGCTCGAGAAACAGGTCCTTGGGCCGCGTGCCGTCTTGCCATTTCCCTTCGAGCAGCTTGTGAATCGCCTCAGGCATCGTCGCTCCTGGTTGCGCTCGAACTGTGCACATTGGCGTAATGGTCACCGCGCAGGCGCGCATGTTCCCACGGCGCATCTGCTCGCACAATCTGCGTTGGGCCGCCTAGGGCATTAAAGAACTTCATATTTAAGTCGTTCTGCGAGTGGAGGGGTGAGCTTGCTGCGTCTTGTTGGCGCACCACCACCGTGGGCATGTGAGTGGCGACAAACAGGTGTACTTCCGAGCGGACCCGGACGCAGGCCGGGCGATCGAGGTCGAGTTGTTTGCCGCTGGTTGTGCGCCGTCGACAGGGCGCGTCGTCGACGTCTACCTCGATGGGATTAGCGCACGCTTCGGTGCCCAGTCTTCGCCCCAGCTAGCGATCGGCAAGCGCGTCTATCTTCGCCTTCAATGTCGCGTGCCCAAAGCGCTCATCGAGCTGGAAGCCGTGGTGCGCGACCGTGAGGAAGGCAGCAAATGGCGCAGTTATGGTTTTCGTTTCAGTTCCCGTAGCGAGCTCGAAGGAAAACTGCCGATGGGGCTGTATTCCATCTTCAATCGTCGGCGACATTATCGTGTGCGTCTCAGTGCTCCAGAACGGGTGGTGGTTGCCCCGGTCTACTTGGGCGACAAGTCGGGCCGCGCCCAATTGGCCTGGCTCAGCGGAGCCTCGTTGAGTGGCGTGTCGCTGCTCGTCGATCCGCAAACTGAGCAGAAGCTCTCCACCTTCGAGCGGCTGGCGCTGTCAATTGGGCCACCCGTTTGCGAAAGTCCGCTCGAGTTGGTGGTCCGTGTTCGCAATCGGCAGCTCGCAGACGAAGGGCGGATCCGGTACGGCTGCGAGATGGCCGACGAAGGATTGCGGGGTGCGGCTCACCCCAGTCGTGAGCGCCTCCTCGAGGCCCTCATGCAGCGAGAAGGGGCGCGGCTTTCCACCGTCCCGCCTGCCGATTTCGAGTCCAGGGACGTGTTGGAATCATACGTGAGTGAAATCAGCGACGAGCTGCCCGAAGCCGACGCGTCTTGAGCGGCATTGCGATCAAGCCTCGCAACGCAGGCGCCTATTGTGGCTAGACGCTGGTTTGGGCACACTGTCGGGCTCACATTGGGTAAACGGGCGTGTCGGGGACGGCACGGTGGGCGAACAGGGACGCGAATTGTCGAACATCCTGGTGAAGCTGAGATTGTTGGGTGGCGCTGCGCTCGAGATGAACAAGATCAGCGCTGTGGGTGACGGCCAGGGTCAGGAACAAGTAGCGCGCATTCTGAGGCTTGCTTTGCAAGCGCTGTCGCTCGAGCGGGTCGCGGTGCTCACCTGTGAATCCAACAGCAGCGATTTGGTCGTGCGCGCGCAGATTGGCTACGGCGACGTAGTCGGCAAAGTAATCCCGGCGGGCCAAGGGATCTGCGGCACAGTGTTCCTTTCCGGTCGGCCCGAGGCTGTTGGCGATGTGCGCGGCGACGGACGCTATGTGGCTGGGCTGCAAGGGGGGCGCTCCGAAATGGCCGCTCCGCTCAAACTCGACGATCGGGTCATCGGGGTGCTCGACGCCGAGAGCCCAGAGCTGGATGCATTCGACGATGTCGATCTGGAGATCTTCTCACTGTTCGCGGCACAAGCTGCCACTGCGCTGCACAACGCAGAGCAGCGAACGAAGATGGAGCAACGCATCGGGCGACTGGTGCTGCTCAACCGCGCGTCCCAAGCCATCGAGAGCATCACCGATGAGCAAGAGCTGCTCGATCGGCTGATTTCCTTGGCCTGTGAAGCACTCAGCCTGCAGCGGGTTGCTTTGGTGTTGCCGGCGACCGCCGCAGCTGGGGCCCTCGAGGTGCGCGCCGCGGTCGGCTATCCCGGCGCGGTTGGCAAGCACATCCCACTGGGACAAGGGATTAGCGGCTCGGTGTTTCGCTCCGGCCGAGCCGAGGTCGTCGGCGATGTGACCCGCGACGCACGCTATGTGGAGGGGATCGAAGGCGGGCGCAGCGAGATGGCGGTCCCGCTGCGTGATGCCAGTGGCGTGGTCGGTGTGCTCGACGCTGAAAGTCCGCTGCCCAACGCCTTCGACGAATCGGATGTCGAGCTGTTCCAAGCCTTTGCAAACCACGCTGCCACAGCGCTGCGCAATGCGCGATTCACAGAGGCGCTGCGCATGCGGGCGCGGAGGTTGAGTCTGCTCAACCAGGCCAGCCGTACCGTCACGACCGTGCTCGATCTCGAGGCGGTGCTCGATCGGATCTTGGAGCTGACTTCAGGCGCGCTTCATTTCGAGCGCTGCGCCGTGGTCATGCCCGAACCAGGTGGCGAGCTCGTCGTGCGCGCTGCCCGCGGCTATGGCGATGCGGTAGGGCGACGTATTCCCCGTGGCGGAGGGATCAGCGGTACCGTCTTCGAGACCGCTCAAGCCGAACGAATCGATGACGTAAGGCGTGATCCTCGCTACATCGCCGGTGCCGAAGATGCGCGCAGCGAGATGGCCGCGCCAATGATCGTCGAGCGTGAGGTCATCGGCGTGCTCGACGCCGAGAGTCCCGACGTGGCTGCCTATGACGACGAGGACTTGGAGGTCTTCTGCGCTTTCGCCGCCCAGGCTGCCGCAGCGGTGCGCAACGCGCGGTCGTTTCGAGCCATGGAAGACGCCAATACCATGCTCAAGGCCAATCTGCTGGAGATGGAACGGCTCAATCGCGAGCTCGAGGCTTACACCAAGCAAGTATCCACCGCCCGCGATTCGCTCGACCGACAGGTCAAGCAGCTCACCGCTCTGCACCACGCGGGCCAGGCCGTGGTCTCGAGCTTGGATCTCGACACCACCCTCGAACAAATCGTGAAGATGACCCAAGAGATCGTCGACTCCTCATCGACCACCATCAAGCTCATCGATCGGGAGACCGAAGAGCTGCGTATCAAAGTGCGCGTTGGAAAAGAAGGTGATGACGAGGACATGGCAAGGCTCGATGTGCCCTTGCGGGTTGGGGACAAGACCATTGGCATGTTCGAGCTGGCCAGCGCCCGCGGCTACGGCAGCGAAGAGCGCCAGCTGCTCGAGACCATCGCCGCCCAAGCCGCCATCGCCATTGAAAACGCTCGCCTGTTCGAAGACACGCAGCGTACCTACTACGACACGCTGCGCAGCCTGGCCGGCGCGCTCGAGGCGCGTGATTCCTATACACGAGGTCACTCTCAGCGCGTGGCCGATCTGGCCCTCGAGCTAGCCACCGAGCTCGACGTGCCCGAAGAAGAGCGGCGCGAAATCTACTCGGCTGCGTTGCTACACGACATCGGCAAGATTGGAGTGCGCGACGAGGTGCTGCTCAAGCAAGGAGCGTTGAGCGGCGATGAGATGGAAGCCATTCGCCGCCATCCGATTTTTGGTGATGCGATTTTGGCGCCGCTGAAATTCCTGGGTCGGGTCACTGGCATGGTCAAGCACCACCACGAGCGCTGGGATGGCGATGGCTACCCCGATGGTCTGGCCGGCGATGCGATCCCTCGTGCCTCACGCATCGTGGCAGTCTCCGACACCTACGACGCGCTCACCTCCGATCGACCCTATCGCAGTCGTCGCAGCCACGACGAAGCCATGGAGGTCATCTTGGCCGAGCGCGGCAAACAATTCGACCCAACCATCGTCAAGGCACTCGAAGCGGTGATGCGAAAGCGCTCCGCCGCCGAGGCCTAGCGCTACTGGCGGCGACCACCAGGCTCCGGCCCCAGCGGTCGAGTTGCTCGAGTCCGGCGCTATCGATGTGTTTCGCGATTCCTTCATCTCCAGTCCAGTTGCCCGGCTCAGTTCGAGCCGGGGCTCCGGATCAGGGCGGAGTGGCGCATCATGTACATGCGCATCGCCTGGTGTAGTAGCGGGCTCAGCTGTGCGGGGCCGTAGCAGCCTGCTGGCGTGCTCGAAGCGTTGTCTTGGATGGCTAGCTGCTTGCGCAGGACGGCCACTCCGAGACCGAGCAAGTCCTCCAGAGGAACGCGCTGCTTGGCGGCGAGCCAGTACCAATGTGCCATGCGCGTGATGATGGGGAGGGCGCCGGCAAGAGGTGGCCGATGCTCGCCGGCGTCAGGGGTGGTGTTGGTCGGGGGAACGATTGGGTGGTTCATGGCGGGTAGGTCCTCGCACTTGGGTGATGGGTTTTCTGGGCCTCACCTGTCTTATCGTCGCCGCGACGAGAGCAGTTTCAGCTCAGGTCCCACCTTCAGCCCAAGTTGAGTGATTGCGCTTAGCCAACCCCCAGGTTCACCACAGGTAGCCCACAGCTTGGTCTTCATTCGCGGGTATGCGTTTGCGGACCTGTCGTGGACTGTCCCCTTTTGCTGACCTTCAGGCGAGCTGGCGACATCGACCACGATGATTGACCCAATCGCTGGGTCGCTGGCGTGTCCGCAAGCGCTGACTTGCGGTTGGACTCCTCCGCAGCTGCCGACCTTCGGAAAGCGCTATCCCGCTGCTACCATGGGCTGGTGAGCCACTCGACTACTTTCACTTGTGTGGTGCTGTGTACCGCTGTGGCGGCCATCGCATTGGGCGCCTGCGGCGACGATGGCACCTCCCCCGCGACCAAGATTACGACGACGGCGGCCGGCGGCTCGGCCGGGGCCGGGGGTGGTGGCGGACAAGGAGGCAAGACGGACCCGCAACCCGGGCCGGAGCTAGAGCGTTTCTGCGACGGCAAAGACTGGCAGACGACGAGCACCGCGGCCGTCGTGGGCGAGCTTGGCGGCGCATACAAAGGCGTCGTCAACGTTGATCCTCCGCTGGACGTGGGCACCTTGCACACCATGAAGGTCGTTCCGGCCCATCCCTTCTTCGTCAAGAAGATCAGGCTCGCTTTCGGTGGCAAAGGCGGCATGGCCAGGATTCGGCTGATGACCACTTTCGGCAGGTCCTACCCAGGTGGTTGGCCCGACATCGAAGCCGCTGAGGCGAACCTGATCGAGCCGGTCGATTTCATGGTGGCCGACGAGCCTGACCCCGAGGAGTGGATCGAGATCGACGTTTCAGATTTGGGGGTCTTCCTGCAGCCGACGCAGCACTACGTGCTCGTTTATGAGCAACTCGGTCTCGAGCCGCGTCTCGCTGTCGAAGAGCTCACCGACAAGGATGAGGCCAGCCGCGCCATGATCCACGTGCCCGGCGAAGATACGCCTTGGGGACTCGGTCCCGTCAATTATCGCATGCAGCTCAGCGGAGACAGCTTCTGTGCGTGGACCGAATCGGAGCGTTGGTTCGGTGTGGCTGCCGACACTCCTTTCGCGCAGGACAAGTCGCCTCGCGTCGCTGTGTCCGATCTGAACGGTGACGGTCACGATGACGTGGTGGTCATCGCCCCTGGTCCAATCGCCTACTTCGGCGACGGCAACGGCTCCTTCACCGCAGCGGGCTTCGATCCGTTCCAAGACACCCCACGGGCCAACATGTTGGTGTTCGGCGATCTCGACAACGATGGTGATCGTGACGCGTTTGCCTCCACCTACGTCTCGGCCGACGCCGATGGTGACGGCGTCACGGTCGCCGAAGGAGATTGCAACGACGCAGAAGCCACCGTGAAACCCGGCGCTAAGGAAGTCGACAACGGCTTCGACGACGATTGCGACGGCGTCGCCGACGACGGCTCCGATAGCTCTGACGCCGACATGGATGGTTACGGAATTGATCAAGGTGATTGCGATGACACCCAAGACACCGTGTTCCCCGGCGCCCCAGAGCTGCTCGATCAGCGCGACAACGATTGCGATCTCGAAGTCGACGAAGACTTCGTCAATCGGATCCTGCTCAACGACGCCAGCGGCAAGTTCACGGCCCTCGCCAATTCCGGCGTAGAACAGCTCGATCCCTCACCCGCAGCGGCCTTCGGCGACGGCAACGGCGATGGTTTTCTCGATTTGCATTGGGGCAACTGGCTCGAGCACTATCCCGATGCCAAGGCCGTGCAAGATCGGTATTTCGTCGGCCAAGGCGATGGCAGTTTCGTCGACACCACCGAGAAGGCTGGCTTGATCACCAGCAAACCACGCCCCTGTTACGGTGTGGGTTGGAACGATTACGACAACGATGGCCATCAGGACATCCTCGTGTCGAACTACCAACTGGTGAACAACTACCTTTGGCGCAACCAGGGCGACGGAACCTTCATCGATGTTGCCAGCAAGGTTCACGTCGATCATGACGACATCCCAAGTCCTTACGTCGCTTACCCCGGCGGCCACTCCTATGGGGCTACCTGGGGCGACATCGATCATGATGGCGACATGGATCTATTCCAAACCAACTTGTCCCATCCGCGCACTCGGCCGTGGAGTGATCCCAGCATGCTGCTCATCAATGGCGGTGCGCCCGATTTTAGCTTCACCGACGAGCGTGAAAAGCGCGGGATCATCTACGACGAGGGAGACGTCAACGCCGCTTTTGCCGACTACGACAACGATGGCGATCTCGATCTGGTCGTCGCCACGCTCTACTCCACCCACTACTCCAAGTTGTATCGCAACGATGGCGAAATGGGCTTCGTCGACGTGACCTATGAAACCGGCACTGCAGTGCATGATGCCGTCAGCGCTGTCTGGTCTGACGTCGACGAGGATGGCGACCTCGACTTGTTCATCGCCGACCGCGCCGCCGCCCCCAACGTGCAACTTTTCATCAATCGCGTTGGCCAGGACAACAACTGGTTGCAGCTCGATCTGGTTGGCAGCAGTAGCAATCGCGACGCCGTCGGTGCACGGGTCGCGTTGACCACAGACGGCGTGACGCGACTGCGTGAAGTCACCGGCGGTAGCGGCCACTCCAATACTCAGCAGACGCGCATCGTGCACTTCGGGTTGGGTAAGAAGACCGATGTCAGTACGTTGACCGTACGTTGGGTCGGCGGCGCCACCGAGCAGATCAGCGGAGCGGCCGTCAATGGCCGCTACCGCATCGTCGAGGGCTCAGGCAAAGCCGTGCCGATCGGCTCCTGACGTTTGTCACAAACAGCCACCTCAGGCCATTTCCTCGACGATGGCTTTGCTCATCTGCTCGAGGGACTCGCCGGTGGTCTCGACCGTTCGCATGGCTTGGTCGTCCAAGCTTGCTTCTGCGGCGCTGGCATCATCAGCGGCGGTGAAAGCGCGCGCCAGCGTTGCGACGTGCTCGGCGATGCTCTGATCGAGGCGCCGCACGACGGCTTCGCGGTGGGTTCGTCGCGGGACGATTTGTTTCTCGGTGACAACCTCAGCGTCAGCCTCCGTCGCGACTGTGCCTTGTGCGCTTTTCGCGCTCATTGCCTCGGCTACGGGCACGGCCGCGGCGTAAGAGTGCTCGAGTCGAGAGCGGGCTTGGGCCAAGCGCAGCAAGTTGCGCCAAGTCTTGGCGACTTGGCCTCGGGTGCTTCGGTCCAATAGCGACGCGTCTGCGCTGCGGCGTAGCTCGGCGCCTTCACGCAGCGAGCTCTGGGCTGGGTCACGAAGATCCTCGGCCAATCCGTCCAGCGTGTGGGCGATGGGGTCGTCGGCCTCGACGAGAAGTGGCAAAGCAGCGAGCACCGCGGCGATTACCACGACCACACAGCGCAAGAGCAAGTCGGCGCTCTCGTAGTGCCCAGCCAGCAATCCGGCCAGCCCTCCAGCGACCAATGCGCCCGCCAAATGCGCCACCCGCGCGGCTGCTCCACGCACGCGCATGGTGCGTTCGGCATAGCAAAGCGTGAGCAAGACCGCGCCGGCCGCTGCGGCAGAAGTCGACCACAGCACGCCGGAGGCGAACGCGCCGACCGCGCCAAAAGCCACGGCGATGGCATTGGCTGTGCCGCTGGCGGCGAGCGCCAGCGCGATCCCCATCAGTACCAATAACGCAGCGCCGACCACAGGACCCAGCCGCTGTGAAAGCGGCGCAAGTGAAAAAGCGGTAGCGGCGGCGAAGAACAATGCGATCTTCTTCATGGTGATCTCCAAATGACGAGGGCGGTCGATTCAATAGCTGGGACGAGAGAGGTTGGCGTTGTCAGCTTCAGTGGCCTTCTTGGCGGCTGACCGCCCCGCGGCGCTGCCAGGCGCCTCGGAAGAGAACTGGTCCCGCGTGTGGCGGTAGGTCTTGCTCTGCTTTCTCAGCTTCTTGGCCACGGGGGCGGGCGCGTCGGCGGCCGCAGATTTGAGATCGGCCAGATTGTCGTTGATGAGCTTTCGAGCGCGAGCGCGGTCGCCGCGGCCGAATGCCGAGGCCGCTTCGAGCTGTCGCAGGGAGCTCAGTGCGCTGATGCAGCTTGCCCAAACAGCGTGGTCTCGTCCCTCCGCGACCTTTTGAGGGCTGTCGCTGCCGTGGATGAGTAAGGGCGTGAGTGTTAGGTCGGTTCGCGCCTTGCCGGTCGGTGTCCAGCCGATGCGGCCCGCGATGCTGATGGCTTCGCCTGCGGCAGACGCGTTGGCTCGTAGCTCCAACACCACCCTGCGCTCGTCGCCGCTGTGCAAGGCGCCGAGCCTGAGCTCGAGCAGTCCGTCAGGGTCTTGGTGAACGTCGGCTCCAACCGCCCGAACGAGCTTCAGCTGTGGCGGCAAACGCAGCTTCGCCACCGCGGCAGACACCGTGGTCCCGGCTGTTTCCTTGAGCTCACGCTCCAAGAATCGAGCCAAAGTGGCAGGGCTCTCGACGAAACCGAAATTGCCACGACCCGCGTTGGCCACGCCCGACAAGTACGACTCGTCGAAGTCGAGGCCGATGCCGAGGGCCGATATCGTCACCGCGCGGTCCGTTCCGTCGCGGGCAAGGCGCTCAGCTTCCAGTCGGGTGTCGTCGAGCCCATCGCTGACGAGCACCAGCCGCTTGACGCGGCCGCTGCCAGCGCTGTCGGTGGCGCTCAGGCCTGCGCGAATGGCCGCGGGGATGTTGGTTCCACCGTCGGCGTCGAGCTCGTAGACCGTCGAGACGAGCCGCTCGCGCACGTCGGCTACGCGGGTCATCGGCTGGAGCAAGCGCGCGCTGCTGTCGTAGCTGACCAGCGCGATCTCATCATCACTGCGCATCTTGCGAATCAAGCTGACCACACTGCGTTTGGCTTGGGCGAGCTTGTCGCCATCCATCGAGCCCGATGTGTCGAGCATGACTACGAGCGATAGTGGGGCGCGACTGAGCACTCCATCGTCGAGCTGATTGGCGCGCAGCCGTAGCTCGGCAAGCACGCGTTGCTCGTTGCCGAGCAAGACCTTGCCGTGACTGAGCGAGAGGCTGCCGTGGGCACCCGGGCCCTGGAAGCGAATCCCATTGCGGCCGGTTGGATCGAGTTGGGTTTGGTGGGGCGGCGCAGATGCGCTCGCGGGCGTCCTGGCCAGTACCAGTCCACCCAGCGAAAGAACCACGACGCTGGCGGCGAGTCCGCGGCGTGTGCGGGGGGATCGGAGAAGGCGGCGAATCGTCCTGGACATGATGAGCTCCTTGTTCAGACGATTAGACGCCTTTGTTGGCGCAAAGATCGTCACCCTTCCATCACCATCGACCGCCCAATGTGATGGAATTGTCACGGCTCGACGAGGTGTCTCCGGGACGCCCAAAAAAGCCCCAGATTGCGGCGCCTTCGGCGCTGGGGGCTCGAGCTGCTCAAACGGGCCTTGGCCACGGTTCAGGCGTCTGCGAGGGCCTTGGCGTGGTCATAAACTCGGTCGAGCAGCTCGATACTCAAGGCATCAGCGTCGACATCGCTGCGCTGGATGGCCACACCTGCCCAGGATATTTGCTGGCGATAACGCTTGTCGATTGGGTCGCGCCCTTCGCGGTTGGCTGCGAGCGCCCGTTTGCGCGGGGCGGCGAGCAACAGACAGAATCGATCGAGCGGATGGGATGGTGTGCGCCAGCCAGCAAACGACGAGTAGCGCCGGCATGCCATCGCAGTGCCCAACGACGTGCCAGCGAGACAGGTCACTGTGCGAGTAGAGCAAGCAATCAGGCGCAGCGCCCCACCAATGCTCGTCGAGCCACGACAAGGTGAGCTTGCCGTCGGCGTTGTGCAGTTGTCGTCCGCGGGCAGTGGCAAAGCCTTGCAGCAAACCGTGAAAAGCGTGATCTGGTGCCGGCCGCCATTTGCCCTCGTAGCGCAGGCCTTCACGCGCAGCGGAGCGCCGCGGTTGCTCGGCGCGCAGTTGCTGGTGATGGGCACTGGCCTCTGCTTGGCTGGCGAGAT
>CAZRGL010000330.1:0-12502 GCA_964599485.1 uncultured Polyangiaceae bacterium | reverse complement strand
CGCGGCACGACCAGCTGCTCGTCGCGGTCGCGGGCCGCCCTACCGATGCCGATCAGCGGCGCGCGGAGGTTTCGTTCGATGTCGTAGGCCAGCGCTTTGAGCGGCGAGACGTAGAGCACCCGCACCCCCTGCTCGCGCTGGGCCGGGGGCAGAGCAATGAGCCGATCGATGCACGACAAGAAGGCCGCCAAAGTCTTGCCGCTTCCGGTCGGGGCGAGCAGCAGGGCGTGCTCCCCGGCAGCGATGCGTGGCCCGCCGAGCTTCTCAACTTCGGGGGGCGACGGGAAGGACTGCCACAACCAACGACCGGTAGCCGGACCGAAGACCTGCAGCACGCCTGCACTGTCGGCGACTTGCGACACAGCGAGCAGCTTGCGGGCGGCTCGGCGGCGACGCAAGCGGTCGACTTCGGCCTACTGCCAACGGGGTGTCAGTAGCGTTTGGCCAAAACTCAGCGACGCGCTGGCTCACGCATGGATTACGCTCGCTGACGTCATGATGAGCGCCAAATCACTCGCACCGCGCACGTTTTCCGTCGCGCTCCTAGCCATTGGCGCAGCATGGGCAACGACCACCTGCAGCGCAGCACAACAGACGGTGGGACCCGCGGGCGGCGAACTGCAATACCCTCATCTTTTGCAGCCAGTTCCCCAGAGCGAGCCTTCCTGACCGTAACCGGTCAGCGTCGACGGCACTTCATCCTCGAGACGGACGGTCAGTAGCGCTTGCCCAGAAAGTGAGCGAGCGCGACGGACGAGGCCATGGTAGACCGAGCCGCCAGTTGAGGTGAGGCCGTGTCTGCCAAACGCGAGCAATACGAGGTGGTCATCATCGGGGCCGGCATCGCCGGCGCTTCGCTCGCCTATTTCTTGGCACGCCGAGGGCTCACTGATGTGCTGCTGATCGAGCGTGAGCAGCAAGCCGCCTACCACGCCAGTGGACGTTCGGCGGCCGCGCTGGTGGAGCTCGACGCCGACGACACGCTCCAAGCGCTCAAAATCATGGGCGGCTCGTTCTTGCGGGAGCCGCCGGCTGGCTTCAGCGAGCAGCCACTGCTCGATCAATGCGGCGTGGTTTGGCTGTTCGACGAGACCGAGCAGCAGAGCTTGCTTGCCAACCTGCCGGCCCTCGAAGAGCAGGGTCTGCGGCTGCAGTTGCTGTCACCACGCGAGGTGCTCGAGCTGGTCCCACCGCTCCAGCCGAGCCAGTTCGCAGGCGGTGCACTGCTGCCCGCCGATGGCGGCATCGACATCCACGAGCTGCTGCAAGGCTACCTTCGTCATGCCAAACGCAGTGGAGCCGAGCTGCGCCTCGGGCTCGAGGTGACGGGCCTGCAGCGGGAAGCTGAACGATGCACGGGTGTGCTCACCACCGACGGACCGATTGGCGCCGGCTGCGTGGTCGACGCTGCCGGAGCGTGGGCAGGACCCATCGCCCAGTTGGCCGAAGCCAGCCCGATCGACATCACACCGCTGCGCCGCTGTGCCGCTACCTTTGCGGCGCCAGCTGGCGTGCCCGTCTCGGGCTGGCCATTGGTTTGGAGCGAGGCGCACGCGATCTACTTCAAGCCCGAGTCGGGCGGACTGCTCTTCAGCCCCATGGACGAGCATCCCAGCGAGCCCTGTGATGCCCAGCCCAGCGATCTGGCCATCGCCGAAGGCTTCCAGCGCTTAGCCGAGCTCGCTCCCGCCCTCGTTCCCAAGGGCCTGCGTCGCAGCTGGGCCGGTTTGCGCAGTTTCGCACCGGATCGTGCACCCGTCGTTGGCGCCGATCCGCAGCGACCGGGCTTTTTCTGGCTGGCCGGACAGGGCGGCTGCGGCATCGAAACCAGCCCCGCCCTCGGAGCCATCGCGGCCGATCTCATCGCTACTGGCAAGACCGAACGCTTCGACGCCACGCGGCTTTCACCGGCGCGCTTCCTCGAGGCCACCGATGGCTGAGAACAAGAGCGGGGGGCGACGACTTGTTAGAGGACCAGAGGCGTTGTAAGCCCATTGGCGATGGTCTGCCCGCCGACTTTTGCCTTCGAGGATGCCTCCGTCGGGGATACCTATGGTCTGAGCCGGACGGTCACCGAGGCCGACTTGGACGCCTTCGTGGCACTGTCGGGCGACCACAGCCCGCTTCATGTCGATGCGGTATTCGCGGTGGCCCATGGATTCGCGGGGCGGGTGGTCCATGGGGCATTTCAAGCAGCGCTGATCTCCAAGCTGGTGGGCACCCAATTCCCGGCTGCGAGCTGTCTGTTGCACGGCATGGATCTGCAGTTCCCCGCGCCGGCGTACATCGGCGACGAGCTCCAGGCCGAGATCACCGTCAGACAACTCTCGGAGGCGACCCGCACGGCAATCCTGCGGGCCCGCATTCGACGCGCGGCGGACGGGAAGACCACCACCCGAGGCAAAGTGATGGTGGGCTTCCTTCAAAAAGCAAACGAGCACAAAGCGGATGACGGCGGGAGCGACCAACCATGACGACGGCAGACTCCGCTGGCGACGCTGGCCGGCTCATCGTGGTGGTGGGGGCGTCATCCGACATCGGCGACGCGATAATCCGCCTCGAAGACGCGCCCGACACGACATTCGTAGGCCATTACCACAGCTCGAAGGACAAGCTAGACGCGCTCGCCGGAAGCCTCACGGGGCGCTTGGTATGCGTGCAAGCCGACCTCGCTCGTGAGGCTGACGTCGCGAAGCTGATCGACACGGTGGCCGAGCTCGGCGCGCCTGATGGCGTCGTGTTTCTGGCCGCCCCGCCTGCCCAGACTGAGCGCTTCCACAAGAAGACTTGGGGATGTTTCCAACACCACATCGACGTGCAGCTTCGAGGCCCCACGCAGCTGTTGCGCGGGTTGCTACCCGCCATGGCCAAGCGCAAACAGGGCCGTGTGGTCTTCGTGTCGAGCAGCTACACCATCGGTGTGCCGCCCATGGGCTTGAGCGATTACGTGACCGTGAAATATGCCATCAATGGGTTGGTCAAGGCCCTGGCCGCCGAGTACGGAGCGAAGGGACTGTGCATCAACGCCGTGTCGCCATCGATGGTCGAGACGAAATTCCTCGCGCAGGTGCCGCGCATCGTCGTGGAGATGAGCGCCGAAAAGAGCCCACTCAAACGCAACGCAACCCCCGACGACATTGCACCCCTCGTGCACTTTCTGTTGTCGCCACAAGCGTGCTACTTGAACGGCGTCAATGTGCCGGTGACCTCCGGCAGCGCCATGTGAAGCCTCCGGTGACGAAGTGAGCACAGAGCACCAAGACAAGGCAACGGACGGCAAAGCCATCCGCGCCCTCATCCGAGCGGGAGCCTACGAGGAAGCGCTGCGCGCCATGTGCGCCATGGCCCACCCCCGCGGCGACTTCCGCAGCCAATCGCGCTTGGCCAAGCTGTACCGAAAGATCCCTAGCGGAGCGCTCGGTCTGCAGCCGCTCAAAGTAGCCCTGATCGGGACCAGCACGGTGGACCATGTGGCCGACTCACTGCGATTCTGGCTGGCCACCGAAGGGTTCGACGCCCCGCTGTTCGTTTCCGAGTTCGACACCCTCGAGCAGACCATCCTCGATCCGAGCAGCGCGCTGTACCGCTTCGAGCCGGAGCTGGTATGGCTCTTGACCTCAGGACGGGACGTGTCGCTGGCCGCCGACTTTGCTGACACCGATCCGATGGCCGCTGTCGCCGCTGCTGTTGAAGGCACGGTCTCGTTGTGGAAGGCACTACAGTCCAATCACAACTGCTTCATCATCCAAAACAACGCCGATTTGCCGCCGCGACGTCCGCTGGGCAACTACGAAGGCTCGGTTGCGTGGAGCGGGCTCAATTTGATGCGCCGCTACAACCTCGCGTTGGCCGAGGCGGCTGGGCCCGGCGTGGCGATCCTCGATCTCGAATACCTGGCGTCACAGGTTGGGCGCGACCAATGGGATGACCCGCGCTGGTGGTTCCACTCCAAGCACGCCTTCTCGGTGGAAGCCACTGCCGTCGTGGCCCACGCGGCCTGCAAGTTGATCGCTTCGGTGCGCGGCCGAGCCAAGAAGTGCCTCGTCCTGGATCTCGACAACACGCTCTGGGGCGGCGTAATCGGAGACGATGGCGTCGACGGGATTCGACTCGGCGAAGGCGACGCCGAGGGCGAGGCCTTCGTCGCTTTTCAGCGCCATGTGCTGGCGCTCAAATCTCGCGGGATCGTGCTCGCCGTATGCAGCAAGAACGAGGAGGAGGCCGCTACAATCCCCTTCGAGCAGCATCCGGAGATGGTGCTCGATCTCGAGGACATCGCCGTCTTCAAAGCCAACTGGGTAGACAAGGCCACCAACATCCGCGACATCGCCGCCGCGCTCAACATCGGCCTCGACTCGATTGTATTCGTGGACGACAACCCCGTGGAGCGCGCGCTGGTGCGTTCCGAGCTGCCCATGGTGGCCGTACCCGAAATCCCGCCCGATCCGGCGCGCTACATCCGCTGTCTCGAAGAGCAGGGCTACTTCGAAACGACCGCGTTTTCGGACGACGATCGGAAAAGAGCAGCCGCCTACCGTGCCAATGCCCAGCGGGCCACGGCGAGCACCAGCTTTGCAGATCTGGGCGCGTTCCTGACCAGTCTGGAAATGAAGTCGAGCTTCGGCCCGCTCGATGAGTTTCACCTGCCCCGCTTCGTTCAGCTGCTCAACAAGAGCAATCAATTCCACCTGACGACCACGCGCTACAACGAAGGCCAGGTTCGTGGCTTCATGAACGATCCGTCGCGGCGCTGCCTTTACTTCCGACTCGAGGATCGATTCGGCGACAACGGGTTAATTTCGGTGCTGGTGCTCGATCTGCCCGAGCCAGGAGGCGATCTGGTGATCGACACCTGGGCCATGAGCTGCCGGGTCCTGGCGCGCGGCATGGAGGACTTCATCGCCGGAAGCGTGCTCGCCCTAGCACGAAACCACGGCGCGAAGCGGGTCGTAGGCCGCTACATTCCAAGTCCGAAGAACAAGTTGGTACGGCTGCTCTACGAACGATTGAGCTTCGAACAAACCGAAGATCGAGACGGGACCACCAGCTGGTCACTCGACGTCAACACCGCACCTGCATACGACACCCATATCCTGCCGCTGCCCACCGACAACCCGGGCGGCCCGCAGGACCAAACTGAGTGACCCAAACAATGAGTGATCGAGAAGCTGAGATTCGGGCCCGCCTCACGGCGATCTTCCATGATGTTTTCGACGACGACGAGATCGTCCTGACCGATGAGATGACGGCTGCCGACGTGGAGGACTGGGATTCCCTCTCGCACATCACCTTGGTGGTGATTTGTGAGAAGGAGTTCGGTGTGCGGCTCGCTCCGGCTGAGGTCGGCCAGCTCGAGAACGTCGGTGCGATGATCCGATTGCTCGTCGAACGGGCGAAGTCCTAACGACGCCCGCTGCTCGATTCGCATGAGGATCCTATCGCCAGCGTTTCTGCTCTTTGGTCTAATCGCCATCGCGGCCTGGCGACTGCACGGGCACAAGCACTACCGCGTGGCGGTGCTCACGGCGCTCAACGCGTACTTTCTCTGGAGTTACGCGCCAAATCCGCTCGCCCTCGTGCCACTGGCACTGTTCGTGGTCCAAGGCTACTTGCTCGTGCGGCTCATGCAGACTTGGCCGCGGCGCTGGCTCTTGCTGGTGAGTGTGACGGCCTACGTATTGTTGTTTGCTCATTTGCGCCGCTACGCGCTGGTCAGCGGGCTGATGCCGCTGCCAGGCCCGTACGTCACCGTCGGCCTGTCGTATATCCTCTTCCGCGCGCTGCACGTGATGATCGACGCCCAGTCAGGGTTGCCGGTGGAGCGATTGGGCTTGGTTCGCTGGTTCAACTACACCTGCGGATTCTTGAGCTTCGTCTCGGGGCCGATCCAGCGCTATGAGGACTTCGTCGCCCAAGAGGAGCACGCCGGCCGGACTCCCTTGGACGTGCCGGAGCTGCACGAGGGGTTGAGTCGCATCAGCCACGGGCTCGTCAAGCTCACACTGGTGGAGTTCTTCGTGCGCGACGCCCATCGGCGGAGCGTCGTCTTGATCGAGAAGATGCTGAGCGGCAAAACGACGAGCTCGCAGCTTCCCCTCTGGGTCATCGTGGCCGCTGCCTGCTTTGCCTTCACCGTCTATCTGTACGTCAACTTCTCGGGCTACATGGATGTGGTGATCGGCCTCGGTCGACTCATGGGCTTCGATCTTCCGGAGAACTTCGACAAGCCCTTCTTGGCAACCAGCTTCCTAGAGTTGTGGTCACGCTGGCACATCACCCTTTCGGAGTGGTTCAAGACCTACACCTTCAACCCGATCGTGACCTCGCTGGCGCGCAAGTACCCCAAACCGACGCTGATGCCCTACTTCGGTGTGCTTGGCTTCCTCGTCGCCTTCTTCGTGATGGGGGTGTGGCACGGAACCAGCAAACTGTTCCTGTTTTACGGCCTCTTCCTCGGCTTGGGCGTGAGCGGGAACAAGCTCTACGAGGTGTTGCTACGCAAGAAACTGGGTAAGAAGCGTCACCGCGCGTTGATGAAGCACAAGCTCTACTGTGCGGTGACCAACGGCATGACGATCGCGTACTTCGCCGCCGCCCTCGTATGTTTTTGGCGCCCGTGGAAGGAGCTCGTCGCCATGGTGGTCGGGCTGGGCGCATTGGGGACTGCGCTCGTGATGGTCGTTCTGTTGGTGAGCTCGATCGCGATCATGAGCCTGCTTCGACTCGGCAGCTTGGTGGCGACGAAGCTGCCGCTCGAACGCATCGCCGCCAATCTGTTCGCGCAGCGCACCTATATGGGCCTCAAGGTCTTCTGGTTGCTGCTGTACTTCGCGCTCAGCGCCAGTGATGCGCCACCCTTTGTGTACGAGGAATTCTAGGATGCTCGCCAAGACCAAGTACGTCGCATCCGTAGCATTCGTCGTGGCTCTTCTCATGGCCGCATTCCACACAGCCAGCGCGCTCTATTTCAAAGAGGACTTTCGCGATTCGATCGACACCCACAGGACCCGGTCGCCGCTAACGACGACGGCGCCAGCCATCGTGCTCGACGAGGTTCATCGTTTGGGACGCGATGAGGGCCCACGCTTCGTGGTCGTCGGCTCGTCCAACGCCATGTACAGCCTGGGATCGAAACGTCTGGAGAAGGCGATGCCCCATCGACGTGTGCACAACCTGTCGGTGCCCTCCTCCAACGTGACTGCGGTGCGCCAGGTCGTCGACCTGGTTCTCGCGGCCGGCGCCGGGCCGCCCAACCGCAACACCGTGCTGGTGCTAGGCATCTATTCTGGCTTGTTCGCCGAGAACGAGTCTCTGCACCGGGGCAGACCCACTCCCGTGCTGCGAGAGATGGACCGCTTCGGGTTGTACTCCGAGACTGCACGCGGGGTTCAGCCGCGGCTGGGTTTCGGCTTGACCAAGAAGCTCAACCGCACCTTTCTGACTGCAAAGAGAGTCGAACAGCTCGTCGCCCGGCTCTGGAAGAAAGGTGAGCTCGACAAGCGTGCGCTGAGCACCGAGATCTCCAAGCTGCTCTATCCGTGGCGCAAGGGGACGACTCCCAAATGGCGCAAAGTCGCAGTCAAGAAGAGGCGCATCAAGCAAATCGGAACCCGGCGGAGGCTGGCTGAGCAGCAGTTCATCGAGCTAGAGCGGCTGGCGGAGAAAGTGGTGGGCGCTGGCGTGCGCCTCATCATCGTGGAGCTGCCGACACCGAGCTGGAGCCGCAAAGCGCATTTCGGCTACTACCGTGAGCACAAGCGGGCAGCGGTTCGAGCGCTGGCCAACAAGGCAGGCGTGGACTACCTCGATCTGCACGACGCCGTGCCGGATCGCTTGATGGGCGACGACACCCACGTGCTGCATGCAGGCGCCGACCTGTTCGTCAGTGTGTTCGTCAAAGCGGTCGCAAAACTGGAGCCACCACTATGAGCCGCAGCACGATGAGCATCAAGCTGCGGCGCGGGCTCGCTTTCGCTGGGGCCCAACTGATCCTGGCGGGTGTGTTCGCATCGCTTTACTGGAGTCCGGCAGTGGCGCTGCAATCGTGGCGTGATGACACAGCAGCCATCGTGATGCGCTGGCGCCCAGCATCCGTTCCGGCCGGCTCTGCCATTCCACAGGTCGTACCGTTTCGGCAAGGCTATGGTCTGAAGGGAGCGAAATCGGCTCGGAGCGAGCTGCAGCTCGACGACACGCGGCTCGCAACGCTCGACACCGCGGCCCCCTACACGGTCACTGCGGAAGCGGAGCTGAGCAAAGTCCCAAAGGAACGCGCAGTGGTGGTGTCGCAGGCTGGCGTGCTCGGGCTCGGCTTCGAGATGGGCGTCAATCGCCGGAGGCAACCTTATGTGGCCGTGGGCGGCGCGCGGCGGCAATCCGCGATCCTCACCGGCGAGGGCAAGCTGCTGCCCAAACGGGTCATGCACCTCGCTGCGGTGGTCGAGCCGGCGCGGCGCATCGCACTGTTCGTCGACGGCGCGCTGGTCATCGAGCTGCGCGGAAAAGAGGTCCCATCGCCCACTGCTGCTTTGCCGTGGATCGCAGGCAATCGTTCGGGACGTAAGCATGCGTTCAGCGGCACCGTTGGCACGCTGCGTTTCTTCCGGCGCGCGCTGAGCGCTGCCGAGGTTGCGGCGGAGGTTACCGCCTCGGGCCTCACGCTTCGCACAGCGGGCCTCCCTGCTCAGCGCTTGACCACCCTGCGAAAGCCCAAGAAAAAATCGAAATCGCCCAAGTTCAAACCCGGCAAATCGAAGCTGCGCTTGCCCCGAAGAAAGAAGAACGAGGCTGCCGCGTCGAGCGAACCGAGCTCGGGCCCGCCCCCCTGAAGATCCGCATTGGTGTTCTGTTGCTCGCTGTGCGCGTTACCAATGGCCAGTTGCCCATGGTTCCACCAAACAACGAGGAGACCAACCGGACGGGGCGGCTGGCTTGCTGCCCTCGACGATGGTCGGTGCAGGCAGTTTCATCGGCCTTGGAGATCAAGCGCAGGGAGCTGCGTTCAAGGGCTGCGCGGTTCCGCCGGCGAGGCGGCTGATGAGCGAATCCCGCTCGGGATGGTGAGGCGCGTGGCGATCGAGCTGGCGCAAGAGCCGCAACGCACCGCTGTTGTCACCCATATCGACCGCTACGGCAGCGAGCGCTGCGATTACATCGGGGTGCAACGGATGTTCCTGGTTGGCGAAGTTCAGCAGGTCGATCGCTTCGACGAAGTGGCGACCCGCACGGCAGAGATGGCCCAGGCTGACCAGCGCGTCGACGTTGCGTGGATCGATGTCGAGCACCTCGACGAATGCTTGCTGAGCCTCCATGAATCTTCCGGCGTGCGAAAGGGCGACGCCCAATCGCAAGCGCAGCTGCAAGCAAGTCGGCTCGAGCGCGCAAGCGCGTTTGAGCGAGCTAATGGCCCCAGGATGATCTTGGAGCGCGAGCTGCGCTGATGCCAAACCGAGATAGCCGGCTGATACGTCAGGCGCTAGCTCGGTCATGCGCCGGTACAGATCGACGGCACGAGTGGCGTCACCGAGGCGGCGCGCTTCGTCAGCGTCACGGCTCAAATCGTCGATGCTCACCAGCTGGGTAGCCAGATGAGTAATCGAGAACCAGGGCTTGGGGCTCGTTGGGGTGGGAAGGTTGCTCGCGGGGGTGGGACAGGCTTCGCTCAACACGGCTTTGACTCCTCTAACCAGGACTGAACATCCGCATCGCAAGATCGATGCCTAGTCGAGACGCTCCTAGAGCGAACATCCAGCACATGACTTCGCGCACTTGGCGCGGCTTGGTAGCCGCGAGCGCCAAGGTGCTGACACCCCCCGCGTCAACGGTCCATCTGGTCAGGTGTCAGTAGAACGTCACCACACCGAAGGAGACACTGAAGCCATCGTGCATACGTCGCGCTTCGGTGGGTTCGGAAGCGTAGCCATCGTCGACGTCGCTGGAGCCACGCAGGGCGAGATCAGCAGCGAAATCCAATGACAGGGCTACGTGTGAGCTGACGGCGAAGGCCAACACCATCTCGAGGTTGAGGGTGGTGGAGGTCGTCTCGTCATCGACCGTCGAGCCGTTGGACCGTTCGCGCTCGTTGTTGGACCAGGCGCCGCTCAGACCCACGCGTGGCCACAGCGCCAACCCTTTGCGCACAGGTGCGATGAAGCCGACCCGTCCAGCCACGATGGCAGTCGTAGCGCTCGAGGTGGGGCGCTCGCTGCTACCGGAGGAGGAGTACTCGTAGCCAGCTCTTTCCGCGTGAGACAAGCCAACCCCAGCGGCCGCGCCCACGGTGACCTGAGTGCCCACCACCACATCCACAGCCAGCCGGGGCACGGTATGCGGCAAGAATGGATCGCTGGTCGCCTCCTGAGTATGCATGTAGCCCATTGCCGCCAGGGTCATGCCGCCTTCGCCTTCGCTGCCCTCTTGCCCGTAGGGGCCCAGCACGATCAGTCGCTCGGCGCTGACCATCACCGTGTAACAAGATGCTAGCTCGTCGGCGTAGCGTGCAGCTGGCTTCGACTCCTCGGCACCGACCTCGGCCGCCGCTGTGCTGAGCAAAGCCAGAGTCAGCGCAAATCGCAAAGCTGCCGGTCGCCAACGAGCCATCATCGACTACACTACCTCAGCGATGAGGAACGTGGCGATGGTTGTGTGCGGGCTCGTAGCCCTCCTCACCACAGCTCACGCCCGTGGAGCCGCTCCGGCTGCCAACGCCGACAGCATCCAGGCCGCGTTTGGCCTGGGCTACGCGCGTCCCTTCGGCAACACCGCCTCCGGCGATGAATACGTGCTGCACAAGCTGTTTGCGTATCAGATTCCGCTGACGTTGGAGGTCGGCGCGAAACTGCACGCGCGCTGGTATCTCGGCGTGTCCGCCGCCGTGGCGTTCGGCGGTGCCGGCAGTCCTGCTGCAGACCACTGCGACGATGCGGCTGATTGTAGCGTGACCGCTTACCGCTTCGGCGCCAAGTTGGCCTTCTCCTTCCTACCGGGTGAGCGACTCAACCCTTGGCTCGGCATCGGTGCCGGCTACGACTTCAGCCAGCTATTCATCGATGAGGCAGACGGCGAGCTGACCGTGGGCGTGCGCGGCTACGAGCTGCCCCGGCTGTATTTTGGCGCCGATTACCGATTCTGCCGCTTCTTCGGTTTCGGCCCCTACGTCGAGAGCGCATTTGGCGTCTATACCCACCGAAGTGTTGAAACGCCGCGCTATCAGCGCGAGGACCCGATCACAGACACGAAACTGCACGGCTGGCTCGTCGCTGGCGTGCGCATGGTGCTGATGCCATGACCTCACGCCATCTGCTGCCACTGCTCGCGCTGTCGATGATGCTCGCCCATGCCAGCTGCAGCGACGAGAAATGCGATCCGGCCGACTTCGGCGAAGGCCGTCGCTGCGGACCCGGTGATGGGATGTACCAGACCTGCGGATGGTTCGATGGTGTCTACATCACCGAGGACTTCGACTGTCCTTTCAGCGCGCCCAACTGCTTGCAGCTCGCCACCGGCACCGCCCTCTGCGTTGGCGATCCAGTAGGCCCTTGCGCGACGGCGGGCTTCGCCGGCTGCGAGGACTTGGTCACCGTCCTGCAGTGTGTCGATGACGGCAGCGGCACGCTCACGCTCTACCGCGGGGCGTGCGGACCGGGCTCTGTTTGCAACGCGCCCAGTGCCACCGAGCCCAATGCCCCGAAGGGATGCCACTCGAATGATTGATGAACGGGCTGATTGATCTGACTGAGAACGGGTTTGGGCATTTGACGAAACCGCCCGCATGAAGAACAACGATACGAGACCATGAACGACAAGAAGCGCGGGCAATTGACCAAACGTCAGCTGATGGAGGCCGCCGGAGCAGCCAGTGTTGCTGCGGTATTGAGCTGCGGAACGAGCAGCAACGGTCCAGGCGCAAGCACCTCCACCTCATCGAGTGGCACGTCCACCACCTCGAGCGGCGCGGGGGGCGCGAGCAGCACTGCCACCAGCTCTGGTAGCGGGGGAGCGGGCGGCTCGGGCAATCCCGGCGCAGCTTTGGTGGGCATCGCGCGTGATAGCAGCGTGGACGCGGCAGTGCGCGCAGCCGTTGGATTGACCGCCGGACTAGGTTTCATTTCCGCGGGCGACACGGTGCTGCTCAAAGTGAACGTCAACTCGGGCGATCCGTTTCCCTATTCGACCAACCCCGACGTGGTCGCCACGACGATCGCACTGGCACAGGAGCGCGGCGCCGGCAAAGTGATCGTCGCTGACCGATCCAACCCCGGCTACCAACCGACCACCGACGCCATGAAGAAGGCGGGCATCTACCAGGCCGCCGTCGCTGCCGGAGCAGAGGTCATCGATGTTGGAGATCAAGGCTACAAGACGGTCACGCCGGCCGGCGCGAGCCATTGGCCCAGCGGCTTCAAAATCCCCAACATGCTCGACGACATCGACCACCTGATCAACTTGCCGGCCTGCAAGGATCACTTCATGGCCAACTTCACCATGTGCTTCAAAGCCTGGA
>CAZRGL010000329.1:0-12504 GCA_964599485.1 uncultured Polyangiaceae bacterium | reverse complement strand
GGTCGTTCGAGCCTCTGACACGCGGTGCCCAACCATCGCTCCGAGCTCGTCCCGACGACCTGCAAGCGACCACGCACACGAGTCTCGCGGTCACGCCAAACTGGTCGCATCCAGCGGTCTGCCGACAGCTGCCAACGCATCTCGGGCAGCAGCTCGTGGGCTCGCTGCAAGCGCGCCAACAACGTCGACAGCTCGATGCGACCGTCGAGCTCGGCAAGTACAGCGCAGTTGTTGCCCGACAAGCCCTGAGCACGCATTTCCTGATGCGCCCGCAGGTGAAAGACATCGGTGGGCCCGAGGAGCACAGCCGGGGAACGTGACAGGTGCGGACGCACGAGCCGTGCTGTAGCGCTCCGAGCAACAGAGATAAACCCCTGACGTGAGATCCGAGCGCGAGCGCAGCCTCGGTGCTGGCCCGTGAAAGGAAACATGCCCCATTCAGGCTCTAGATGGGAACTTTGGCCGCGGAGCGAACGACAGTCTGGTAGCTTTGCAACGATCCTGTATGCGTCGACTCAACGGCCCCTACCTTGCGATGCTCGTGCTGCTTGCCGCGGTGTTGCCACCTGGTTGCATGCTCGACCGCATGGGGCTCAACGCAAACACCAGCGACCCAGGCAGCAGTAGCAGCTCAGGGGGCGGTAGCGGGGGGGGCGAGCCCGAGCAAGTCGCCGTCTACGTCTCCGCTCTTGGTAACGACAATGCCAGCGGCGAATCCCCTAGCGAGCCACTGGCAACAATCGGTGCTGGCATCGATCGCGCACTCGCTTGTCCCTCCAATCCTTGCGAGGTGCGCATCGCCGCCGGGACGTACACGGGCGCGGTCACATTGGCTCAAGGCGTCGACTTGATTGGCGGCTACGCGCCAGACTTTTCAGCCCTCGACGTCGAGTCGTACGAAGTATTGATCACTTCTACCCAAGACAAGACGGTGGTGGCCAACGCGATCAGCGAGCCGACCCGGCTGGAGGGCTTGCACATCGTGGGCGCGAGCTTCGCCCAGCTACCCGACGGCAAGTCGACCTATGCCGTGTGGGTCAGCTCCTCGACTGAGGCGCTGACCGTCGTCGACAGCATCCTCGAGGGTGGGGTAGCCGCGGCAGGAGCACAAGGCGCCGACGGTACATTGTCGCAATGCGCCGTGGCGGGAGGATCGGGCGGCGAGGCGTACGATTGTGGCGGCAGCAAAGGCTCGGCTGGCTCAGCCGGAGGCGACCCCAAAGTCGGGGGCGAAGGAGGCGACCCTGGTTCCAGCAACTGCCCGAGCGCTTGTCCGCTCGTCGGGGGCGACGGCGTCTCCGAAGGGAAGGTCGGTCAGCCTGGTGGCGACGGCGACGCGGGCTCGAACGGGAGCGCGGCTGCCAATGATCTGGGGAGCTTCAGCCAAGGCGCGTGGCTGGGCGACCAGGGCATGGCGGGCGGACGGGGCAAACACGGCACCAGCGGCGGTGGGGCCGGCTCCGGCGGCTCTAAGCGATTCAAGGCCTGCTTTGGTTGCGGCACGCTACTCGGCGGACGGGGCGGCGACGGTTCGGCCGGGGGTTGTGGCGGGCTCGGAGGTGAGGCCGGGACACCGGGCGGTGGCTCCTTCGCGCTGGTGCTCGACGCATCGAAGATCACACTCGACGGCGTGACCTTGGTCGGCGGCAAGGGTGGCAACGGCGGCAAAGGCGGTGACGGTCACGACGGGCAGGCTGGGCAGAATGATGGCGAGGCGGGACGGCAGGGAGCGGCTTCGCAGAAGTGTGGTGCGCTCAACTACAACTCTGGTGGTGGCGGCAAAGGTGGCAGCGGAGGCGATGGCGGCCCGGGGGGCGGAGGATCGGGCGGTATTGGTGGGGTTTCGATCGGCATTGCCCTGCTCGGCAGCGCCAGCGTGGTGGAATTGTCTCCGAGCATCTTCCAGATCGGCGAGGGTGGACAAGGCGGCCTTGGTGGCAAGAGAGGCGACGCCCAAGACGAGGCTCAAGCCGGTAAGGCTGGTGCCGCCGAGGCCAAGGTCAGCTACGAACCTTGACTAGGGCAATGAAGACTAGGGCAATGAACATGAAGACCCAAACAGCACAGATCTGTTTGCTCCTCTCCGCTGTGACTGCTGTTGCATGCTCCAGCGCTGACGAGACCGACAATGGTGCTACGAGCAGCACCAGCACCACCACCACCACGAGCACCAGCACCGCTAGCGGCGCGGGGGGAAGCGGCGGACAAGGCGGCAGCGCTGGGGGCGGAGCCGGCGAGCAATACGTGCCCACCCCGCAAGATGTCGGTTTCAAGCCACTCGCTCCAGTGCCCCAAGGCGAGCAGATCCTATTCAACGATTGGAGCTTCCCCGACGTGGTTCGATCGATGGCGCCAGACGGTAGCAACGCGGTCGACGTTTTTCAGATCTACCGAGTGTGGAGCATGGGCGTGTCGCGTCAAAGCGATCGGCTCGCGTTTGCTTGTGGCGATCCCAAGCAAGAGGAGCACTATGGACTAACCCTCGGCGACGCGATTCAACACAGCTGGATCTATGACTTTGCGACCGAGTCGGCCCAAGTGCTGGCCTACGGCAACATCAACGACGAGTGTCACCACTTCGCCCCAAACGACGAAGCGGTGCATGTCTGCCGTCGCTATGATTTCACTTCCGAGCCGAGCTTCGAAGGCTACCGCTTGGCGCGAATCAGCCTTCCCGACGGTGAAGCGAGCTTCTCGCTCCCCCTTGGCGACAATGAGTTGCAGCTCAACCCACAGCTGACCGCCGATGGCGGCGCGCTCTGGTACGCACGGATTCTGGTGGAGAACGGCAAACAGAACCGCGCCATCATGAAGCAGAGCTTGCCTGACGGTACGCCGGCGGTGGTGCGCCATAATGCATACCGTGTGCTCTTTTCGCCCGACGGGACCCGCTACCTCTACGCAGACACCACCAAGAAGAGCGCGCTGCACAGCAGCGGTCTCGACGGCAGCGACGAAAAGCTCGTCGTCGATCGGGCAGGCAGCTCGCCCCAATGGTCGCCAGACGGTAGCAAGATTGCCTATCTGCTGTGGGACAACAGCAAGGCGTGCTCACACGTCGAGGTCGTAGCTTCCGACGGCTCACAGTCCGACAACCCGACCCGAATTCGCGACTGCGGCCAGACCGGTGAGATGATCACCGATCTGGCCTGGTTCGTAAGGCAGTAGGGTCGTTCCCGGGTCACCATGGTCACTAAGGAACAGCGGTTGTTTTGCGAATCGCTCGGGATCTCGGCAAACAGCGTCACAGTCGAGCGCATCGCTCACCCGACGAAGCGAGCGCACATGGTGGTTCGGGTATCGCACCCGCATTTCGGTGAAGGCGCGGCTGCACTCGAGCACGATGCCTGGCGTGCGTTCTTCCGCGCGGCCGAAGCAAAGGGGCCCCTCCCCGACCGATGCCAAGCCGTCACGAAGAAGGGCAAGCCGTGTAGCAACGTCCCGCAAAAGGGCGAGCGCTATTGCGGGCCGCACCTGAGCAAAGCAAAGCAATGACGAGCGGGCAGGCTTCGCAAGCACCCAGGACGTGGGCGTTACGATCCGCGCCGAGTCTCAGCAAATCGACGAGATAGCTCAATCGGACAAGTCGCGTGTCAGAAGCTCGCGCCCAGGCCAAGCTCGGCAACAACGCCAGTGCGGCTGGCCAGAAACGGGAAGTCGAAATAGCGAAACGCGAAGCCGTCGATCCTCAGGTCCGCTTTCAACTGGTAGAAAGGGCCGATGGTATGCTGACGCCAGCTGGCGCGCATCCCTACGAAGCCATCGACGAAAGGCGACAGCTCGCGGTCAGCAGTCATCAACAGCTTCGCCTCGGTGTAGGTAGCCTCGTAGAACGAGGCTCGGCTCTGCAGGTAGCCGCGAACGCGCGCTGCGAGATCGACCGGTCCGAAGCCAACTACGTACTCGCTTGCAGCGGTCACGGAAGCGACGCCCCAGTTGTCGACGTAGCCACGCACATGCGAGCGCAACGCACTGCTCTTGAACAGGTGGCGGTTGTGACGCAGCGACAGCGCATGGCGAAGGCGACGGTTGGGGTGGCGCTCTGCCGGCCCTCGAATTGGGCGGCTACCCATGGTGCCGGAGAAGAACGCGTAGCGGTAAGGGCTCGCTTGATAGCCCAACAAGTGACTGAATGAATATGCCACGCTGAGCAAGTCGTAGGGGCTCGCCACCAGCGTGGCGCTCAGCTGCCAAGACAGACTCGTCAACTGCTGCTCGAATGTGGGGTCGTCGATGCGCCCGATTTCGTCGAGTACCAAGGTCGTGGCCACGCCCAGGGCCAACTGGCCGTTGGCAACCGTTCCTGAGGCGCCTGCGGCCAGCGTGTTCGATTGCCAGTCCGGCTCGACCGAGTACACGTAGCTGGCCTGCAACCCGTGCGCGTCCTTCTGGTAGCTCAGCGCCGCCTCGATCTCGTGACGAAGCTCCTCGAAAGGCTGCGTGGCAGCAGAGACGACGTCGACCGAGGCTGTCGAGATGATGTCGACCAGATATCGCGCTTTGATGGCGTACGTATCGGCAACATTGCCACGAGCCGCCACTGTGCTGGAAATCACGGTGGTGTCGTCGCTATCGTCGTAAACGGCCGCTCGGGCATCGACGGAGACGGTGGGTTGGGCTGCTGCCGGCAACGTGCCGATCGCAAACGCCGCGGTCACGGTGGCGATCAGTTGCAGCCGCATCCACCACCGGGACCGGCGTGTCCGCCTGTCGAGCCTTCGCGGTTTTGGTATACGCGCCGCTCGAGCAACGCCGATTCGGGCTCCGGCTCGAGCAACATCGATGGCTTGGCGAGTCGCCCGCGCTGCCAAGGTTTGACCGCAGCGCAACCGCTCAGGAATGCGAGGCACAGAGCTGTCGACAGCAGGCGAGCCATTGGATTCACTTCCGCTGATATTAGCAGAGGCACAGGCGGCTGCTTGCTTGCCCGTGCGCTAAGATGAGCGTCAACGGAGGTCGGTGATGAGACAACCCGCTCGCAACTCGTCGGGCTCGGTGGCCACAACGACGCGCCGGCTCGTGCCGCTCAGCGCGGCGGCAGCCATGATCGCGGTGACCATGACCTGTGGCGTGGAGCAAGGCCCTGCCCCCACGCTTCCTACTGAGCTGAGCTCAATTGAGACGGTCGATCTACCCGCGGCGGACGAGGACGGCACGATGTCGCTCGAGCGCGCCCTCAAGCTGCGACGCTCGGTGCGACTACACACCACCGAGCCGCTCACGACCAAACAGCTCTCGCAGTTGCTCTGGGCCGCGCAGGGCACGACCCGCTCGAATGGCTTTCGAACAGCTCCTTCAGCTGGCGCACTCTACCCCGTCGAGGTGTTCGCCCTGACCCCCGACGGCGTGTTCCACTACCTGCCCAAGGGCCATCGACTCGAGTTGCTGTCGCGCGATGACATCCGCGCCTCGCTCGTCGAGCCGCAGTTCAACCCAGCTGTCATCATCGTCATCACGGCGATCTATCAGCGCACCGAGGTGAAGTACGGCGTGCGAAGCGAGCGCTACGTCAAGCTCGAGGCTGGCCACGTGGCCCAGAACCTGTTGTTGCAAGCCGTAGCGCTCGACCTCGGAGCGGCCCCCATCGGCGCCTTCGATGACCTCTCCTTGCAGCGCCGGCTCGGCCTGCCCGAAGCCTACGAGCCGTTGTACATGATTTGGGTGGGCCATCCGGCTGAGTAGCAGACCCTTGTCGTCGAGAGCACGCCTCAGGTCGAAGAGCCCGTCTCTGAGAGCCCACGGTCTGCAGCTCAGATATGCGCTTGGACAGAGACGCAATCGCCGCCCTGCCGCGTGATTCGCAAACCCGCTAGCGACCGAGTGATTCGGAACGGTTGACGATGCGCGGGGTGATGAAGATCACCAACTCGCCGCGGACGTCGCTCGAGGTGCGGCGTTGAAACAGCACGCCCAGCACGGGGATGTCACCGAGAACCGGAACCTGGTTGACGTTCCGACCGGTGTTACGGGTGTAGATGCCACCGATCACAGCGGTGTGACCATCGCGCACCAGCAAATCGGTCTCTGCCTCGCGCTTGAGAATGGTGGGATCACCGCGCGCCGAGGTCTGGTTGAAGTCGGGCTCGTCACGGTTGATGCGTACATGCATCGAAACGCTACCGTCGGCGGTTACGTGAGGTACCACCAACAGCTGCAGCTTGGCCTCTTGGAAGACCGTCTGCACACCCTGCGCGCTCACCTGCGAGAAGGGGATCAGCGTGCCTTGGTTGATGCGTGCCTCATGATTGTCCAACGTCAAAATGCGCGGACTCGAAACGATGCGCAGCATACCGGTCGCCTCGGCTGCCGAGAGACGAATCGCCAGGTTGACCGTGTTGTCGATGGAGCCCAGAGTCAGACCCAAGGCACCACCAGCACCAGTACCGACGGTGGCCGGCAGGTTGACCGCGAAGTTCGGATTGGGGATTAGCACCTGGGTGGGCGACAAACCGCCCGTAGGCGTCTCAGCATCTGCACCACCACCCACCAGGCCGACCTTCGACGGGAAGAACAGGCCGGTTTCGTTGCCCGTGCCCGCGCCAAACTGCACGTCGCCACCCCATTGGATACCCACGTCACGCTTGAAGCTGCTCGTGGCCTCGACAATACGCGCTTCGATGAGAACCTGCGGGGTCTGCGTGTCGAGAGCACGAACGAGCTCCTCGATACGGTTGAGGTTGCCGGCTACGTCCTGGGCAATCAGCACGTTGGTGCGCGTATCGACGGATATTGAACCGCGCGGCGAGAGCATCTCTTTGGCGCGCTGCTGCATCTCGCTGGCGTCAGCGTAGGAAACCGGAATGAGGCGAACCTCCACCGGCTCGAGAGCCAAACGGCTCTGCAACTCGGCAATCTTGATCTCGCGTTCCTTGGCGAGGTCGGCCTGTAAGGCGATGCGGATGATGTTGCCACGCCGCTCCATGCCGAGCTTCTTGGCTCGCAAGATGACCTCGAGCGCCTGGTCCCAAGGCACGTTCTTCATACGAACGGTCACAGTGCCATCGACATTGTCGGCTGCGACGATGTTGATGCGCCCGACGTCGGCAATCATTCGAAAGACGTTGTGGATGTCGGCTTCTTTTAGATCCAAGTCGATGCGCCGTCCGGCATAACGGACCCGCGGCTGCAATGGCGTCGAAGTGAGCAAGAATGCACCAGCGCGGTCGGGCTCCGAGCTCCACTCGGCTTCGGACGATGGCGCTGCGAAAGGAACCAGAGGCTTGGCCGGGCTCTGACCAATGGTCTTGGTCTTCCGCGCTTCGCGACCATCAGAGGCAACTCCGCTGAACATCGAATGCGGCTTGCCCTTGGTGAACACGTAGTGCAAAGCCGAACCTTGACGCACCACGGCCCCCGAGACTCCCTCGGCGTGATCGACGTCAATCAATACCTTGTCGCCACTGCGGTAACTCGACACCGCGTGAATCAGGCCGCCGAAGGCCTTCGTATCGAGCTTGCGTTTCAACACGGTGGGCAGCTGAGTCGCGCTGAGCTCGAGGACAGACCGAGTAGCCGAACGCAGGGAATGGGTATACGCGGGCATTGCGGTGAGCTTGATCATCACGCGGTCGGTAGCCTTGCCGTGGTCGTACCGAATGTCGGCTACCGAAGTCTGCGCGGCAGGCTTGCTGGCGATGGTTTTCGACCGCTTGGCAACCAGCTTGGTGTTGGTCTTCATGGGCGCGGTCTCTTCCGCAGCCAGAAGCACGATGCGCAGACCTTCCTGGCTCGAGCTGATGCGGTAGGCCGCTGGCTGAAGCAGCTGGATGAGCACGCGAGTGGTGCGCGTGCCCTGCGCCAAGTACTCCTGCGTCATGATGCCGCCGACCACGCCGACCGGATCGGTGATGGCTGGCTCGGCACCAGAGGACACCGCATCGCGCATGTCAACGATGAGGCGCCTGCCCTTCTGTGCGATGCGCGCCGAATAGCTCGGCGAACGATCGGTTCGCACATATACTTCGCTGCCACCCCCTGGAGCCGGGATCAGCTTCACCGACGAGACACGGCATAGGGGCGCTTTGGCGCGCGCATTGCTGCTGAGCGACATCGCGAGGCTCAACGCCAAGAGCGGCAATAAGCCTCGAAGCATCTTGGTCAAGACCCCGCGCACGAAATTCACCACTTCGCTATTCATACGCGTGCCATGCTAGTCCCCGGACTTGAGGCGGGCCCAATAAGCGGACAGAGCGAGTGACGCTTCAATAAGAAGGCGGCTTCAGAGCTTGCTCGATTGGTGGTCGAGCCACGAGCGAATAATCCTCGCCGAATCCTGAGGATAGCGCTGCAGGAGCAGGTGCGGCCCCGTCATTGCTCGTTGCTCGAGACGCTCGGGGGCAGCAGCCAACAAGCGGCGCACGTAGCGGCTGGGAACGAGTCGATCCCGAGTTGCCGCTACCCACAGAACAGGCACCTCGAAATGATGAAGCACATCGCGCACGTCGACCTGAAGAGCCGCCTCGAGACGCGCGCGCAACATCGCAAGAGGCGCACAAGCGATGACGTCGTGAACTTGCTGCACGAGCTCGCTCGAAGCGCTGCCATCGAGCATGGTGCGCCGTATCAGCCAGTTTGGAGGGGCGGCAAACCCGACGTGCGCCAGCAGCTTGGACAGAGGTGCCAAGGCCGGTCTCGGGTTGCTGGCAAAGCTCGCAACCACTACGACGGCGAACAATCCCTGCGGAGGGTGAGCCGCCAACCGCAGCGCCACAGGCCCAGAAAAAGACTCGGCCAGGACGACGAAACGGCGTCCCGAACCCATCCGGGTGCGAAGCGCATCCTCGAGGGCCCGATAACAGCCAAGCCCAGCAGTATTGTAGTCCAGACCGCAGGGCTCGAACTTGGGGCCCAGCGCCGCTGCAAGAGGTGCGAACAGCTCGCCCGAGCCGTGCATACCTGGCAGCAACCAAGCCAGCAGGGGCTCGGAGCCGTCAGCTTCCTTCGTCACCAATCGGATACAGCGGGATCACGCGGGTCGTCGGCGCGATTTCGGGGTGTGCAGCATCCTCGCGGATGAAAACTACGTTGGCGGGTCGGATGCGATCCACGCGCCAATTGAGCGGCACATCGTCAGCATCGATCCCACCAGTGGAGACGCGTTCGGCTTTGCCGACGAAGTCGCCCGGGTAGACGACCCAGCCAAAACCACTGGGATCGGTGAGCATCGCGCGACGCGTCGAACGGGTGATCACGCCCACCAAGCGCAATTCATCGAGCGCGAAAGCGGCTGCTTTGACTCTCTTTTGGTCGTCCCGCGGAGTCTTGGCTGTTTTGGTATAGAGGTACGAGTAGTCTCGGAACGGATCGCGCGCTTCTTCTGATTCGACGAAATCTGCTTCGGTGAACTGCATCGGCGGCAGACCGGCGTCAGGCGCAGCGTCTACTTTCTTCTTGGAGGTCGCCGCGGGGTCGGTCGCGCCACCCTCCTCGTGGGTCATCAACTCGTCTTCCTCGCACGCAACTGCAGCCAACATGAGCACAATCAGCAGCAGCAGCCCGCACGAGCCCATCAACTTGTTGTCTCTCATCGGCGCCTCCGCTTCTTGCCACCAGCGGACACTTCGCTGCCGGCCAACGCACGGAAGGCCGTTGCTAGGCAAGCCACTTCCACGGTCGCGCTCTCGGGCTCGCCCTCTTTCTTCTTGGAGGGCATGTCTTTGATGGTCATGACGATGTCCTCCATGTTGATGATCCGGTCTACCTGTCCAATGCTGTAGAAGAACTTCGCGACTTGGTGGAACTTACCCTGCAGCTTCACTTGCATGGGAACGCGCGCATAGAACCGGGCTGGCGCCTCGTCATTGGGCGTCCATTGCGTGAGCGTCACGCCCGTAATCGTAGCTTGGGTCTGCAACGTCGCTAGAAACGCCGGCATCTCCGCCGAGTCGGGCAGGATCTTCTTCTGCTTTCGCTCTTTGGCCTCGCGGCGCGCTTTTTCAGCAAGATCCTTGTTGTACGCAGCCTTGGCCTCGTTGGCTTTGGTCAGCTCGGTTCGCTTGCTCACCAATGCTGTTTCTTGTGCGGTAATGCTGCTGTTGACCTCGCCGTAGAACACGACGAAGTAGGCGGCACCGACCATTAGGGTGAACACCAGCCCCACAGCAAGCTTCCCCGGCAACGATAGGTTGTCGAGACCACCTGACGACTTGAGCTTGAGCGCCATCAGTACTTCACCTTCATCTTCAAGCCGAACTTGACCAGCTTGATCGTATCTTTGGTGGCGGGGTCTTCCCCACCTTCCTCGAGCCTCACGTTATCGAAGTAGCGCGACAACCTGAGCCGCTGCGCGAGCTCGGTCACATCGCTGGCGTCCCGGGCCAACCCCGTGAGGTACAGCTGGCGTTTGCTCTCGCCTTCGTCGTAGCGGGTCAGCCAAACGCGCCGTGGGTCCCAAGCGACATCGTAGATTGCCAGCGGGTTCTTTTGCTTCTGCCTCTCCAGCTTGACCGGGTCGGCCGTCGGCCCCTTGCCCCGCGTCAAGACTTTCGAAAGCTCGAGCAGGACTGCAGTGGGCCCTTTTCGATCGGTCTGAAGCTTGGCGATAGCGTCCTCGCGCGCCCGCAACACGACCAACGCGTCTTTGACCTTCTTGTGGTCTTTGACCAGCGCTTGAATGTTCTCGATCTGGTTGTTGAGCTTCTGCACCTGCGCCACAACCGCAGCCAGCTCGTCTTCCTTGGTCTGGTGGAAGAAGAAGAGCGCGGCGATCTCGACCACCACCACCCCCATGACAAGTAGCAACCACGTCTGACTCGACTCCGGTGCCGAGCGACGTTCCGCTGCATGTGGGAGAAGATTGACGCGTATCACACTCGCTTCTCCTTGCTCTGGCGCATGGCCAGCCCAAGCGCTACAGATAGCTGCGCCGCACGTTGCCCGAGCAGCTCACGATTGACCTCTTTGGCGTCGACGGGAATGCGCTCCATGGGCTGGATGACCTCGACTGCGACCCGCGAGCGTCGCTCGATAGCGCTGGCTAACTGTGGCAGATTGGCCGTGCCACCCGTCAAGTATACACGCGAGATTCGCTCCTCGCCGCTGGTCGCCAAGAAGAAGTCGAGTGAACGCTGGATTTCGCCCGCGATGGTGTCGCAAACCGAATCGACCACCTGAAAGACCTTTGCTGGAAGCGCGCTGGCAGCGTGCGCAGCAGCGGCTTGGCACTTGAGGTCCTCGGCTTGATCAAAGGGCACACCTACCTGCTTGATGATTTGCTCAGTTAGGTAGTTGCCGCCGTTGGCAATGTCGCGGGTGGACGCACTCGCACCGCGTGAAATGATGTTGATTGACGCCTGCGTCGCACCGACATTGATGATCGCGAAGGTCTGGTCTGGGGGCAGCCCGCGGTTGTATTCGAACAGGTTTTGAATGGTGAAGGCGTCGATGTCCACCACCATGGGCTTGAGCTTTGCCTGGCGTGCGATCTGCACGTAGTCGTTGATCTCGTCGCGCTTGGCCGCGACCAGTAGCAGGTCCATCTGCCCTGCCTCGGGTCGACGTCGCAGGATCTCGTAGTCGACGTTCACATCCTTGATGTCGAAGGGGATGTGGTTCTCCGCCTCCCACTGGATCTGCTCGTCGAGCTCGGCCGTGGTCATGATCGGCACTGTGATCTTTCGACTGATCACAGATTGCCCACTGACGCTCAGCGCGACCTCTTTCTGTTTGATCTTGTTGTCCTGAAAGGCGGACAGCAACGCATCGACGACCGCCTGTGAGTTCATCACGTGGCGATCGACGATCGTCTGAGGCTCGAGCGGCATGAAGCCAAGTCGAATCAGATTGAAGCCTTTGCGGGTCTCTTTCAGTTGGCAGACCTTGATCGAGGTCGCGCCAATGTCGACACCTACAAGACGCTTACCCTCGGACATACGGTTCTCTCCGCGGCTGCACCACCCTCGAGATACACGGGTGGCGACCGACGTGCTCCAACCACATCAACATCACCATGATCTTGTGAAGCTTGGCACCAGTCTGGGCCAGCGGCCAAAAATACGCTTTACTTGCCGGCGCTTTCTCGGGCGCTTTCTGGCCCTGCTGAGACGTACATGGCACGTTTTGGCTCCTCCTCCGTCGAACGAGCATGCTCACGCGCAAGTCCAATCGTGCCCAACAACTCCGCCACCGCGGGCGACTGCTCGGAGCGGTGTGTTGGCTGATCGCGGCCTCGCTTCTCTGGCTTGCCCCCCGCGTCTCACACGCTCGCGAAATCACTCATGTTGTCCGAAAGGACCAACTGCTCGGCGCTATCGCTCAGCGCTACCACACTTCGGTAAGCGCTATCCGAAAACGCAACCGTCTGAGGTCGGGGCAGAAGATCTACCCGGGCCAGCGGCTGCGCGTCCCTGAGAGCGCGGCCCATCGAGCTTGGCGGGTATCCCAAGAGAAGAAATCCGCGAAACGCAACCGGATCGAATCCAAAACGCGCAAGAAAAAGCTCCGAAGCAAGCGCCAGGCGGCCAAACGCAAGAGCACGAGCCGAAAACGAGCCCGAAACAAGCGCGC
>CAZRGL010000328.1:11413-12508 GCA_964599485.1 uncultured Polyangiaceae bacterium | reverse complement strand
GCGAGATCGACCTTTCCAGGTGTTGCTCCATCTATCGCAGGACTGTGACAGTCGCCGCAAGCGCCAAAATGCTCTAGCCCATCACGCTGATCGGGATGGTCGCAACCTTGCTGCCCGACCCCGCCGCAGCCGTCGTTGAGCCAAGGCAGCACGCCGCGATCCACATAGCAGCGCGTGGTGGTCTTGTCCTTGTCACCCGGCACCTGACCGTCACCTTGATGGCCACCGAGCGTGGTGCACTTGGCGGCGTCTGCTCCGAGCGCCGCGCCGGCGTACAAGTCCCAAGTATGGGGGTTGTCGGCCGCGCGGCGGTGGGCCGAGCCGGCCCAGTCGTCACCGATGGTCCAGTGGCAATGACCACATTCGCTGGTGTCCTTGCTGGATCCGTCACCGCCGGGCTGGAAGGCGTAGTCCTTGTTGTCTACTTTCGGCAGCGGCCGCATGGTTACTTTGACGCCGTCGGCCGGCACCTCAGCGGGGTCGACATACACCCCGCCACTGAGCCAACCCACCTTGCCGGCGAGAATCCATGGCTCACTCACACCGTCATCGACGACTTTGAGGGTGGTCTTGCCCTCGCTGTCAGTCGTGGCCCACAAGTCCATGCTGTGGCCTCCCATCATCACGAAGGCGTCGGCGATGGGCTTGCCATCGGGATCGACCACCTGAACTTGCGCCGTCGCGCTGCTACCGCCTGCGGCTGCGCCACCTCCGCCGCTAGCGCCGCCGCCTCCGGCAGCATGGCCACCCGTCGATGTGGCGGGTGGATCGGTTCCGCTGTCACCGTTGCAAGCCAAGATTCCCAGTGCCAGCGCTGCGCTCAGCAGCATAATCGCGCCGCAGTTGTGCCTCGTCGTCATCGTCGTCCCCGCTCTAGGGGCTGCGCGCTCAACGCGACGCAGCGTGTTGCAGGATCAGCTCAGTAAGTCCCGCGTCCTCGTGACCGGTCTTGCATGCCAAAATGGTCATGTCGGGAGCCAGGGCACATTTGCCAGGCAGTGCCTTGCCGTCATAGGGCGTGAAGCTGAGTGACTCTTCGTTGACGTCAGCAAGCACCGGGTAGGTGGGCGAGTTGATGGACGAATGGTAGTTCTT
>CAZRGL010000328.1:0-11403 GCA_964599485.1 uncultured Polyangiaceae bacterium | reverse complement strand
GAGGGGGGATATTTTCGCCACTATTGGTTGTTCTGCCCCACCGCCGCCGCCGCCGCGCCGCCGACGATGTCCTCGAAGATCATCAGCACATAAGAAAACTTGATGTCGTTTTTGGCGAGGAAAGCTTCTTGTTTTGCTGCGAGGCCGACCGCCTCGCTCTTACAAGAGCCTCACCAGGCCGCTGTCATGTAGAGGATGTGATATTCCCCGGCCAAATCCCAGAGATCCACGGGCTCGCCACATTGGTCGACGAGCTGGACGTTTGGCGCAACCACCCCCGTGTGCGGGGCAGTGCCCGTCCCCGGTACCGGCGGGGTGTGGGGGGGGTGTGGGACTGCTGACGCAGTCCACCTCGGTCTTGTCGTCCATGCCGTCGCCGTCGGTGTCAGCCAGCAGCGGATCGGTCTCGAGCTCATCGACTTCCTGACCGTCGAGCAACCCATCAGCGTCGGTGTCGTCGACGAGCGGATCGGTCTCGAGCTCGACCTCTTTGCCGTCGAGCAGACCATCATCGTCGCTATCGTCGTCGGCTGGATCGGTTCCCAGGGTTGCCTCGGTGCAGTTGCCGATCCCGTCCTTGTCGTCGTCGATGGTGTCGTCGCACCCTGCTTCGTCGCCCCCACAAGCCATAAACGCCGTCGCCAACACCAAACTCGATGCTAGCAGCAGGCATCGCGCCGACGCCCGCAACCACGAGAACCTGTTTTTCACAGTGTCACTCCCAACAACAGTGTCACTCCCAACAACAGTGTCACTCCCAACAACCAAAGAAGGAAGGAGCCGCGTTGATCCATATCAGATCTGGTGTGTGTGTGCCCCTGTCTTGTTGTATCCTACACGCAGCAATTCAACGGGCGTGAGGTGATCTGTGCGACGATTTTCTTGGGTGACGAGCAGTTTTGTCTTTTTTGTGCTGTCAGCAGCCTTGTTTGTTGCTTGTAGTGCCGATGGTCCCGACGACAACGGCAACAACAACTCGAGCAGCAGCAGCAGCAGCACGAGTAGCAGCGGCACCGCTAGCGGCACGGACACCAGCACCGACACCGGCACCGGCACCGGCGCAGACTGCCCGAACGGCGACAAGGACAGCGACACGATTTGTGACGACGTCGACGTTTGCCCTGATGACGCGGACACCGATCAAAAGGACTTCAACAGCGATGGGGTCGGCGACGCCTGCGACACCATCTACATCCCGCTGGCTGACCTGAGCACTTCGGCGAAATACTACGAGTACCAAGCCATGAAATCAGTCGTGGTGAAGTACTTCGCCGTGCTCGACAACAACAACAAGCCGCACGTGGCTTTCGACGCCTGCGACCTCTGCTACCCCAAAAAGAAGGGCTACGACCAGGTCGGCGACGAGATGAAGTGCAACAACTGCGGCAAAGTCTTCAAGATCGAAGGCATCGGCACCGAAAACATCGGCGGCGGCTGCTGGCCGGGTCATATCCCGATTGTGGTCGGCGACACCGACATTGCAATCGAGCCTGAGGATCTCGAAGCTGGCAGTTACTACTTCGAGTAGCCGCTGCGCCCACACTACACCGAACGCCACCAGAGGTGAGCATGCGATGGATTGTCTTATTTACTCTGTTGCTGACCGCGTGCAGTGACTCCACCACCGACCCGCCGGTCGATGGTGGCAGCACGGCCGCGACGACGAGCACGGCCACTGAAACCGACACGGGCTCAGGCGGAGCGGGCGGCGCCGGCGGCACAGCCGGCAGCGGGGGAGCGGGCGGAGAGGCCGTTCCCCACCCCATCGGGATGGACCTGCCAACATTCGCCATGGAGGATCTCAACCCGAGCTCGGCGACCTTTGGCCAGAAGGTCGACAGCAGCAGCTTGTTGGGCAAGCCCTTCGCACTGATCTTCCTCGATAGTCGCTGTCCTGCTTGCGCTGACGTAGCGGACGACATCTGGCAGGCCTACCAGGATCACGCCAGCTGGTGGGGCGCGCAACCGACCTTTGCGATTCAGCGGGCCAAGGCCCACGAAACAGCGCCCGAAACCACGACCGAGATCGTCGACAGCAACGACCTGCCCTACTTGCTCGATGTTTATGACAACGAGATGTGGATCTTGATGTCGGCGCTCAACCACGACTTCTTCGCGTTCTCGGCCAAGGGCAAGCTCGAGGTGTGGCTCGAGCTCTATGAGTGGCCCGACGACAAGCCCAAATTCATGAAGCACATGATCGACCGCTACGGGGAGTGAGCCGCGGACTGGGCAAGACCGTCAGGGCAAACACGAGCTCAGCGCGTTCAGCGCTGCGAGCAACGCTCCATAGCTTCGATGCGGCGGCCGCCGTGCGGATCGCCTAGAGCTCAGCCCGACGAGCAACCACGATCCATGTCGCTTGCTCATGGCGCCTGAGCCTCGGGCGTGGCTGCCGCGCGCCGCATCCCGACGAGCTCTCGCGCACTTGCTCGGGCACGGGACTTGCTCAACCGACGGCATGAATCGCACCATCGTCTTGAGCGCCTGTTTGTTCTCAGCAGCAGCAATGAGCACCGGCTGCGGAGCAAACGATATCTCGCCCAAGGGCGAAGGTGGCAACGCCGGCGCCTACGGCCACGGCGGCAGCGGGGGCAGCGCACAGCTCAGTGGCCCGACGTTCCCTCGGCTGGATGCCAACTTCTTCGGCACCATCGCTGATACCGAGGCGTCAGCCGATGCCCTGGCAGCCTTTGGTGTGATCAAGCTCGGTGGCATCTATTCCAAGGGCAAGGCGGGCGGCGCCGATCTCGGCAAATGGCAAGGCCTCGGCTCGTGGTCTTCTGCTTCATACAACCTGTCCGCCGCCCAATCGCCCTTCGCGCCCATTCATGCCGCCAAGCTGCTCAACCCCGAGCTGGTCGTACTGGCGCACCGCGGCCTTGCCCATATCGAGGCAAGCTACTTCGACTACGGCAAGAGCCATCCCAACCGCTGGTTTGTCGATCGGCTCAGCCCTCGGTGGCTGGCCTACACGCCCTTGATGCCCCTGAGCAAACCGGTTGCAGCCTCGCGAGACGCCCGTGTGTTCATGTTCCCGCCCGCCGCTGTGAAGGCGCTGGTCAAGGCCGGGGTCAAAGGCGCCGACACGGAATATTGGGCAAAGGAGGACGGGGGTCATGACTGGCATTACTTGAGCTTCTTCGACAACGAGGCTGGCGCCGGTCGCGGCACCATCGAGATAATGGCCATCAAGTCACTCGACCCGGTGACTGGCGCTGTCGAAGTGGCCAAGCGCATGCTGGACGAGGGCAAGGGGACCTACCGCCGAGCCGTTTTTGGGCGCCACCAGAGCTATGCGGCAGGCCATCGCGCAGGGCTCATTTCACACTCGCTGGAGGATTTCGGGTCGCTGTCATTCTTGATGAATCGAAGATGCGCCGCCGCTGCGACGGCCGGTTGCGATGAAGCCATCGTCGATGGGGTCGGTTGGCTCGATGCCAACGTCGAGTACGCCCGCGAGATCCTGATGGCCTCACGTCATCCTGCCACTGGGCCCGAGGCGCGCTGGCTGGTCGACGGCATCGTTTGCGACGCCGACGACTTGGTCTGGCAGCCCCAACCGTTCAGTTATTGCGGCGTTGCCAAGAACCAGCTCGACCTGGACTTCGACGGCAAGGCCGACCAAGTGGCCGAGCTCGATGCGGCGCTGCCTTCTCTCTACGAGGCCTACGGCCAGCGACTACGAGAAGCGGCCAGCGCGCTCGGCCGCGACTTCGTGCTGACCGTCAATGGCAACATCCCCCACTTTCCCCTGGCTGCGATCAACGGCCGCCGCTTCGAGGACTTCAACGGCGGATTCCAGGAGAGCTACGCTCGAGCCGTCACCCAGTACGCCGATCTGTTTGCTCCCGGAAACCTTGCTGGACCGGTGCTCGTCAGCGTCAACGAGCGCGACCGCGACTCGCTGAAGCTTCACAACTTCGAACAACACCGACACATCTTGGCGCTGACCTTGGTGCTGGGCGACGGCTTCTACGGTCATACCGGTAGTCACGCCACCCGCTTGCGCGCGATCTCGCCCGATCTGGGTCCCAAGCAGCCCGATGATTGGTTCGACGAGCTCAGCGTCGATCCAAGTGGCTACAGCGCCGACCATCCGAGCTACCAGGGCGCCACCAGACGCACCCACGTCGGCTGGCTGGGCCGAGCGCTGGGCCCGGCTCAGGTCGTCACCAATGGGGCGGGAAAGAGCCTAACTGTCCGACAATTCGAGCACGGGGTAGCCGTCTACGCCCAGCACGGCGGCGGCTCAGTGCGCTTCGAGCCACCACTGCGCCGCATCTGCGGAGTGGATCCCGACAACGATGGCGGGCTGGTCAGCGAGCTGAAAATGACGCGGCGCAGCGGAGTCATTTTGCGCCGCGATCAAAAAAACTCTGGCTGCAAATGAATGCTCGTGAAAGTCCGCGCAACCGGCATTTGACGGACACAACTCTTCCCACGTATAGTGGTTGGTCTCGAAAAGGTACCGATGCGCGGCAAACAAATCCTAAGATTTTCGCTTCTTGCACTGCTTTTGACGTTCTTCGGACAGGGGCTGGCGAGCGCTCAAGCGCCCGGACCTGCGGGAACGGCCAAACGGGTGCAGCTCTCGACCGCCGACCAGTTGCAAAAAGCTGAGAGCTATCTGACGCGCATGGAATCTGTTCGCCAGCGCATCAGCCTGCAACTGTCAGAGGCCCGCCAGCAACGAGACGTCGTCAAGATCCTCTGCCTCGACGACAAGCTCAATCAGCTCGACGTTGCCCTGCGCTCCGCCAAAGATCGAAAGCGCGAGCTCGAAGCCGCCTCGAAAGAGGGCAAGCAAGAGCTGATCAATCATCACTTCACCATCTTGACGGTGTTGTTTCAGCGGACCGAGCAGCTCGATGCCGAGGCCAAGCAGTGCATCGGCAAAGAGGTGGGCATCGTTGGCGAGAGCTCCAGCACGATGGAGGTCGATCCCAACATGCCGCAGGAAGACCCGTCGGATTACCCGACCTTCGCAACCATCGCTTTGCCGCCCGAATGCGCCAGCTGCTACAAGTAGCGCCACGTCAGCACTAGCAACAGCAACACGATCGCTCAGCTCAGGGCAGCAGAACGAGCGAGCCGGTCGTCTTGCGTGCTTCGAGGGCGCGATGCACCTCAGCCGCATCGCTCAACGGAGCGCTGCGCCCAATCTCGATCTTCAGCCCACCGCCCTCGATGACTTCGAACAGCGCCGCCGCGGCGGTCAGCAGCTCTTGGCGCGTCGAGGTGTAGTCGAACAAGCGGGGTCGGGTGAGAAACAACGAGCCTCGTTGTGCCAGTCGTAGAGGTTCGAACGCGGGCGGCTTGCCAGAAGCATTGCCGAAGCTCACCAACATTCCCCGCGGCGCCAAGCAGGCCAAGGAGCCTTCGAAGGTCGCGGCGCCCACCGAGTCGTAGACCACCCGCACCCCCGCTCCAGAGGTGAGCTCAACCACACGCTCCACAAAGTCCTCGCGCGTGTACACCACGGGGTGCGCGCAACCGTGAGCCCGCACCAAGTCAGCCTTGGCATCACTTCCCACCGTACCGATCACCGTGGCACCGAGGTGGGCAAGCCACTGGCATGCGATGAGACCAACACCGCCTGCTGCTGCGTGTAGCAGAACCGTCATGCCCGCCTGCACCGCAAAAGTGCGACGGATCAAGTACTCCACCGTCAAGCCCTTCAACAGCACCGCTGCGGCGCATTCATCGTCAACATCATCAGGCAAGGGAACGAGCACGTCGGCGCCGATGAGGCGGCGCTGTGCATAGGAGCCAACCGGTCTGGCGGCATAGCCGACGCGCTGACCGGGTGAGACCACCTCGACTCCCTCGCCAACAGCCTCGACCACCCCCGCGGCCTCCACCCCGAGGACGTGCGGCAACGCGGGCAGCGGGTACAAGCCCGTGCGGTGATAAGTGTCAATGAAATTGACCCCGATGGCGGTGTGCCGGACCAGTGCTTGACCTGGGCCCGGCGAGCCCACCTGTACCGTTTCGTAACGAAGGACCTCGGGACCACCGAGCTCGTGGACGACAATTGCTCTGCTCACAGCTGGCAGCTTAGCGTAGTGTCTGGCCTAAAAGGGCGCTACGGACTCGCTCGCCCACGGGAAGCGTGATCGACGGAAACGAAAAGTACATGGAGATTGTCGTGCATCAGCCTCGCCACAGTGTCTGGAGCCGTATCATCTCAGCTCGGCGAACCTTGCTGCTGACGCTGTTGACGCTGTCCTTGTCGGGCCTGGCGACCGGATGCGACGAGCTGGGCGATCTGAAGAAGGGGGCCGAAAAAGCCGGCCAAGCGGTCGAGCACCCAGCCATTCTGACCGGCAGCAAGAAGGGCAACTACTACAAGACCGCTGTTGAGCTCAACAGCGTACTGCCCGCGGACGAGGGGCTCGCGGTCAAGGCTTCGGCGGGCTCGTTCGCGAACTTGGCCGACTTGGGCAACAACAAGGCCCAATACGCCATCGCCCAATACGACACCCTGATGATGTTCCTGAAGATGAAGAGCCCCTACCCCAAGCTGGCAAACAACTCGCTCGCGGTGGCGCCACTGAGCAATGAGCAGGTCCACATCATCGTAAACAAGAAGGCGAGCATCAAAACCATCGCCGACCTGAAGGGCAAGCGCATCGCGGCGGGCACAAAGCGCTCAGGGTCCTTCGTGAGCGCGTTCACCATCATGGTGTACTTCAACGACATCAACTTGGAGAAGTACGACAAGGCCGTCAGCGAGCCCTACGAGACCTCCCTGAAGAAGTTGCGAGCGGGCCAGCTCGACGCCCTTTTCATCACCACGGCCAAAGGCATGCCGCTACTCGGAGGCATCGATGCCAGCGCCTCGAAAGAGATCGAGATTCTCGACGTGGGCACCAGCACCACCTTGCCGCGAGCCGTCGAGCACACCTACGTCGTCGAGTCGCTGCCCAAGAGCACCTATCCCTGGCAAGAGCGCGACGTGCATCAGCTCGCCACGCCGAGCTACTTGTTTGCGCAGGCCAAGTACACCTCCGCCCAGGTACGCAAGGTCGCCAAAGCGATCTATGGCAACCAAAAGAAGCTCAACGAGAAGAGCGGCCTGTGGGGACTTGCTACGCGCAAGCAAGCCGAGCAGCACATGAAGCATGGCGTCGGCTTCCACGCGGGAGCGCGCGCCTATTTCGCGAGCGGCAAATAGCCCCCCGCCGGCTAATCGACAGCCTCGACGGTTGCGACTTCGCCGTCTTGCATCGAGACGCTATCTTCGTCGAGACCGTCCTCTGCTACCGCGGCCCCGACGACCAGCCCCGAGCCGCCACGATAACCAAACGACATCGAGGCCAACCCGTAGCAGATGGAGTCGTAGAGCCAGTCGAGCTCCTCTTCGGTCAGGACACCAAGCCAGAGGGTGGTCCGGTCGCTACGGGCGGCGATGCGTCCCTCTTTGCGCGATGACGAATCGGAGCGCACCACGAACAACTCTTCGAGCTCATCGGCCGAGATGTGTTTGCGCCGCTTGAGTATCCCGGACACCACGGTGATACCCGACCGTGACCAGAGGACCTGATGGCGCGCCAGAGCGCTCAGTGCGATCGCGATGCCGAATACCAGAAACCCGGATCCACAGATCAGTGCTTGCGCGGCCACATCGATGCTGTCGTCGGGCCCCCAAAACATGACCGCCGCGCCCGAGGCAACGATGAGAAGGCCCAAGAAGAACACCGCGGTCGTTGTGCAACTCAGTCCTTCCGCCGGCAGGACGCAGCGTGTCTTGTCACCCTCGCGACACACCAGGAGCCTCCCAGGCGGCTCGGGGCTCGGCGCCGTGAGCTCAGGCCGCTCCCGGAACAAGCGACTGCGCAAAGGCTCATCGAGACTTCCCGCCTCTCGGACGACCAAGGTACCCGTGGTGTCGTCGTGCAGGCCGACGAAGAAATGGTTGGCGACTTGCTCGGCGAAGCGGCGCGCCAGGTAGTAGTCACCCAACGCGATGATCTCCATCGCAGCTCCGTCCGCGACGCCGAGCTTGACCACGTGGACGGTGCGCTTGCTCTTGCCGGCGCCGCGCACTTCCTTGACCAAGACGGTGCGGTCACAGGCTGTCAGCGGCTGGCGCTTGCGATAGAGCGGCCAGAACAGTCCCCACCACTTGGTCAAGACATCGCCTTCGATGAGCGCACCCTTGCGGCCAAATGCCGTGACCAAGCCGCACATGCCGAGCACCCCGAAAATGGCACTGCCAAGCACTTCACCCTCGCCTGCTGCCAAGGCAACAGCGACACCACACAACGACGAGATGGCAAGCCCACCGATGATGCGCCAGGGACTCAACTCGCTAGCGAGCGTCAGGCGCGGTGCAGCTGGCATGTCTGTCACCATAACCCAGCCTGTCCGGTGGCCGCGAGACCCGCAGGTGACTGGGTGCTAGAGTGAGCTCCAGACGTGTCTGTACACAGCCGAGCAACGGCCGCCGCGATGTGCGTCTTGGCCGTCAGCTGCAAGCCTGCTCAGCCACCGCCTGCCGCAGGTTGGATGGCGGAGGCAAGCGTGTGCTCTGAAGAAGCGCTCCTGAGCTTCGACCCAGGCTCCCTCGTTGCCGAGCGGCGATTGCTCCCAGTCGCCAGCCAGGCGCTCGGCGGTAGCAAGCAGCAGATCGTCGAGGTCCGCTGCCGCGATGGCGAGGCTGATGAGGACTGCGCAGCGCGCAGCGAAGCTCGAGCCAGAGACAGATTCCCTACAGCCACCATCGACACTTCGGTCTTGCATCGGCGCCACTTGCTTCATTCCCGCTTCAAGGTCGACGGCGTCGAAACGCGGCGCGACTTCGCTGACACTCAGGAGCTCGCGAGCCACCTCGATTCGCTCCGGAAAGCGGGCAAGCAGGTACGCCTCTCTTCGGCGCGGTTCAGACCGGCACCAGGCTCGCCACGACACGCCCTCAGCCGGGCAACGCTGCCGGGTCGCGTCAAGCACCACAAGGTGCTGCGTCTCGAGCTGCGCATCCAGCCCAGTGGCGGCAGCTCGCTGAGCGCCATGCTGCGCGCCAACAAGCGAATCGCCAGCCATGGTTGGCAATTGCACAGCTGGCAGACCGAGGCTGGGGGCAGCTTTCGCATGGAGATCGGCTGCACGACGCCCGCGCCGCCGGCGCTCTAACCCGAGTCATTCACCGAATCATCGAACGCTTCGCTCGAGTCGGCTACGTCGGCTACTCGATTGAGTTGTTCGACTACTCCAGCCTGACCGAGCTCAGCGGCTTCGACTCCGTGGCACACCTGCTGCCCCTAGCCAAACGCAGAACATCGCCGCCCTTCGCCACGCTCGTGTAAGCTGCCTGATTTAGGCATGCAGCTCTATACGAAAATCCTCATCGGCATGGCTATCGGCGTGGTGCTCGGGTTCGTCGTGGGCCCGAATTCCTTCTTGCTGAGCCATGATGGAATCCGCCTCACCAAAGAGGTGACGGTCCATGTCTCGCCCGGCGACAAGGCGGCTCCGGCGCCGTGGTCCAAGGGAATCGGGCACGGCAAGATCCTCCAGCGTCGTGGGCAAGCGCCGCAATGGCTCGAGCTCGAGTGGAAGCTCAGCACTGCCGATGTGCTGCGTTTCACGAAGGCGGCCAAGAAGGCCAAAGAAGACCAAAAAAACAAAGAAGGCCAGAAGGCCCAGAAAGAAAAGTCCGGCGCCAAGCCCAAGAGCAAAGCGACCCTGCCTCAGGTAGGTAGCGTGCATCGGGGCTGGGTCAAGAACCAGGGTCCTGGCGTGTCGACCTACTCGCTGTTGGGCCGATCGCTGGTGGACTGGACCGAATGGCTTGGGCTCTTGTTCTTGGCGCTCATCAAGATGGTCGTCGTGCCGCTGGTGTTCTTCTCACTGACCGTGGGCGTAGCCTCCATCGGTGACTTCCGCCGGCTCGGCCGCATGGGCGGACGCACCATTGGCTTGTTCACCATGACGACGGTGTTTGCGTTGGTCATTGGCGTGGGCCTCGCCAACGTGATCAAACCCGGCAATCTGCTTTCAGAGGCCGACCGGGCTAGCTTGCTGTCCTCGTACGCGGGCGCAGCAACCGACACGGTGTCTAGCGCCGCGGAGGCCCCGAGCCTCACCAGCCAGATCATCAGCATCGTTCCCTCCAATCCGATTTCCTCGCTGGCCAAAGGCGAGATGCTGCAGATCATCTTCTTCGCCTTGATGTTCGGCATCGCTCTGACCTTGCTCGACGAACGTCGCTCCAAGCCGGTGGTGTCGCTGATGGACAACTGCAACGAGGCGATGGTGATGCTCGTGCACGTCGCCATGAAGCTCGCGCCCATCGGTGTGGCCGCGCTCCTCTTCAAGGTGGTGGGCAGCACTGGGCTCAGCGTGCTGATTGCCTTGAGCGTCTACGGACTGGTGGTCCTGGCCGGTCTGGGCGCGCACCTGATCATCACCTATGGAACCATCGTTCGCGTTGGCGCCAAGCTGCCCTTCTTGAAATTCCTCAAGGCCATACGACCCGCGCTGATGTTGGCGTTCTCCACCTCGAGCTCTTCGGCCACGCTACCGGTGACCAAGGAATGCGCCGAAGACAACATGAACGTCAGCAACTCGGTATCCAGCTTCGTGATCCCGCTCGGGGCGACGATCAACATGGACGGCACCGCGCTCTATCAAGGGGTCGCCGCGATCTTCATCGCCCAGATCTACGGGATGGATCTGAGCATTGGCGACCAAGTGACGATCGTCACCTCTGCTACGCTCGCTTCGGTAGGCGCGGCTGGCGTGCCCGGCGCCGGCATGATCACGCTGGCCATGGTGCTCACGGCCATCGGCGTGCCCACCGAGGGCCTCGCCCTGGTACTCGGTGTCGACCGCTTGCTCGACATGTTCCGCACCGCCACGAACGTAGTGGGCGACAGCGCCGCCACGGTGCTGATCGGCCGACTCGAAGGCGACGACCTGCGCTTCATGTCCAAAGAAGCCGACGACGCAAACCCGAAGAAGGGTTTCGAGGGACGCCTCGACGTCGACGCCAAAGGCATCGAGCCAGATATCAAGAACGATGATGAGATCGAGGACGAAGCCGAAGACGACGACGAGCCCGAATGAGCAATCGGGAAGCGGCGGTGCTCAGCCGTCTTGGGTGATGATGTCGATCAACTCGTCGAGGGTCTCTTTGGCCTTGTCGTTGTCGACCTGACAGGTGCCTGCCGCAACGTGACCGCCGCCTCCGAAGGTGAGCATCAGCTCGCCGATGTCGGTCTTGCTGCTGCGATCGAGGATCGACTTGCCCGTTGCAAACACGGTGTTCTGCTTCTGCTTGCCCCAGATGCAGTGGATGGAGATGTTGCACTGGGGGAAGAGGGCATAAATCATGAAGCGGTTGCCCGGCCAGATCACCTCGGCCTCACGCAGATCGACCACCACGAGGTTCTCGTG
>CAZRGL010000327.1:0-12511 GCA_964599485.1 uncultured Polyangiaceae bacterium | reverse complement strand
AGGGGGCTCTCAGCTCCAATCGGAGTCTCCTTCTCGATGCCGCATCATGCGGCTCGGCACGGGCTCGGGCAAGGTTGGGAGGAGGAACCGGCGCGGCAGTCGAGGGCGCCGGTGGCCCGGCCCGCGTTCACGGCGGCTCGCGCGCGCGCCCAGAACGATCCCGTTCATATGCGGCAGGCGCATATCGCTGACCAAACCCGCAAACGGCCCGCTCGAGCGCATCAGCTCGAGCGCTTCGGCGCCACTGTTTGCGGGCACGACCTCGGCAATGCGCCTCAGCTGAACAGCAAGGCCTTCGAGTACTTCTGGCTCGTCGTCGACACAAAGCACCCGCGGCAGAGCTTTGTTGTCGGACTTGGCGGAGGCAGCAATCATCACTCAGCTCGGGCTAGCAGTTGGATTCGACTCAGCGCTCCTGCGAGGGCCAGGCTCATCGACATCCTGCTCCGCGGACGCCAAGGGCAAGCTTAGCCTCAACTTGCGTCCTCGCTCAAACCGCAGGTTATCGAGGACGCCACCTTCGGCCTTGACGACTTCAGCGATCACCCTCAAGTCGATCGACGCCTCTTCACGTAGGGCAACATCCGCACCATCGTATTGGACGACGAGTGAAATATGGCCATCCGTTCGCTCGAGACAGAGCGATATGCATGTAGAGCTGACCGCCAGATCGCGGAGCAAGGTAACGACGAGCTGCTCGAGTAGCGTCCTACCCAACGCCACCAATGCACGCTCCGGAGGGACCTGAAGCGTGACAGCGTGCTGATGCAGCACCCCCGCCCCTCGTAACACCGAAACCGCCTCGAGCAGCACCTCGCACACGTCGGCAGTGCGTCGTGGCGACGGCACGCCACCGACCTCGAGCAGCTGCAGCGCGTCTTCACGCAGCTGCAGGCTTGCTTCTCTCAGCTCGGCAAGGTCGTCGTTGTCGGCCGAAACGTCTCGAGGAGTCCGCCCTTCGATCGAATCGAGCAGCGCGCCGATGACCTCACTGCGGTTGCGCAAGCGTTCGGCAATCGACACGGCCAGGCTCGCCCTGACCGCCATGCGCTCGCTGCGCTTCAGCCGTGCCGTCGTCTCATCGAGCTGACCCGCCAGCTGCCTGCTCGTTACAAGCGTTTCCCGATGATAGCGGACTGCGTCTTCGAGGTGGCCTCGCATCACCGACGCAGGACAAGGTTTGGCCAGGAAGCGATATACGAAGCCCTGATTGATGGCCTCACGCGCCGAGGCGAGGTCGGCGTGGCCCGTCAAAACCACTCGGACGGTGTTCGGTGCGCGCCGCAGCGCTTGCGCCAGAAACTGAATCCCGTCCATTCCCGGCATGCGCATATCGGATATCACGACGCAATAGGGCCCCTGCTTGTCCTGACCCCGTTCTGCGGATTCCAGTAGCTCGAGCGCCATGACGGCACTGGTACAGGTATCAACCGAATAGGTGCGGCCGTGATAGACGCATGCCGCCTCGAGCACATTGGCGTCGTCGTCGACGAAGAGCACCCTCGGCAGATCGTTCGTCGGGCGCGGCGTCGCGGCAGGAAAGCTTCGGTCTCCCAGGAACATACACCCAGAATGTCAGGGTTCGGCCCGCTGTCACAGACCCAGAATGGGTCATTTCTTGGGTCATTTTGCCCAAAGCCGTGGAGCTCGACATTCCTGGTGCGCCGAGCCTGCGTGCCTGCTTGCGCGTGACCTGTCTCCCGTGCGATCGTGCATCAGGCATGGATCGGACACGCGGGCGAGCCAAGCACGAGGGTACTGTCGTGGTCGTCGACGACGAGCCTGAGGTCCTCGAGGCGCTGCGCGTGTCGCTGCGGCGACAGCCCTACCAGCTGCTGTGCGCCAACAGCGCACGAGATTGTCTAGCCATTCTGGAGCGGGAGCCAGTCGATGTCGTCGTATCCGACGAGCGAATGCCCGAAATGACAGGCTCAGCGCTACTCGCCGAGATCGAGCAGCGTTTTCCTCACGTGGTCAGCATCATGCTCACAGGCCACGCCAGCTTGGAGGTGAGCTTACGTGCCATCAACGAGGGGCGCGTCTTTCGTATCCTCCAGAAACCCTGCCCGAGTCGGCAGTTGCGCGAGGCCATCAGCGCCGCCTTGCAGTTTGCAGCCGAACGGAGGCTCGGCGCCGATCTGAGGGCCGTCGCCCAAGACCACGCCCTCACGCTCGGATTGCCGCAGCCGCCCCGAGCCGATGACCCTCTTGCAGAGCTGACGAGCAGCGACCGCAGACGCTTGTCCGCCCGAGAGCTCGAAGTGCTCGAGCACCTCGTACGCGGCCGCCGTGTGGCACAGATCGCCCCGCTGTTGTTCATCAGCAAGGAGACCGTGCGCAATCACCTCAAGTCGCTGTTCGGCAAGCTCGGTGCTCATTCCCAAGCCGAGCTCATCGATCGCGCCACAGGCGGGGCCAACCAGAGCTAGAAGCGGCGGGGCCCCTGGCGCGGCCGCGCAACCAGCAGCTCGCCATTACCAAACCCAGCAGCCAGAACCAGTTTCTCTCGTTGCCGCTCGGCCCTACCGCTCGACAGAAGCAGCCACGTTCCGACCGGTCGAGCGCAACATCCTCATACCCTTCGGGTTCGGTTGGAGGGGCAGGAGGCGACATCATCGGTTCCGCGCTGAGCGCCTCGGGTCGAGACGGCTTCGGACGCGCAGCTGCTTCGGCCACCGGCATGTGGGTGCGCGCTCCAGCTGCAACTCCGTCAACGCCTTCGGGCACCTCTACAGGCTGCATGATGGTTCTTGGCTTGCCGTTACCGACCACCCTGCTGCGGTCCACCGCAATCAAACTGGTCTGCGCCGTAACGAGTTGGTAGCCGAGCCCCAGCTCGAGGATTTTCGTGGCCGCATCGCGCTGCCGACCAGTCCAGGAGTCCGCTTCGAGCGAAGCCACCTTGGAGCGCGCCCAAAGCGCACCGAGCATTCCGCCCTTGGGCCCCGAGCTGGCCGCGCTGCGGATCACCTTGACAGGGATCTTGACCTGCTTTTCTCCAGCTCGCGCGTGCAAGCTGATGGGGTCCTGGGTCGACATGCTCTCGTAGCGACCGTGCAGGATCACGGGGTGGCTGGCGAACAGATCAGGTGGCGGATTGGGGTAGATCTCAGCGCCGCCGAGGTTGCCCCAGCTGATGTCCAGATCCGTCAGTACTGCCCGATCGATGTAACGATAGAAACGGTCGACCGCAGCGGCCGGATGCTCGCGAGCGCTGGCGTAGACTGCGATGCCCTTGCCGGCGTCAGACAAGCCCTCGAGTAAGTGCCGATTGGGACTCGAGCCTACGCCGAAACCGAACACCCGGGCGCGCTGACCCCGGGCCTCGAGAGCCGCGACGAGCTCGCTGGCACCAGCGAAGATTGCCTTCTCGTTGCCAATGTGCCCGTCGGTCAGGAAGAACACGTAGCGGTGACGTCCCTTCCCTACCGTCGTGCCGAGCGCATCACGAACCGCGTTGGCCATGTAAGTGCCTCCGCCGGCGCGCACCGAATCGATGAGCTCGAGCGCCTTGGCAAGGTTGTTGCGATTGGCGGGCTGAGGCCGTTCGAAGGCCTTGGCCGTACGGCCCGCGAAGGTGATGATGTTGAAGGTGTCGACCGGTCGAAGTCGACTCAAGGCGTCGCGCATGGCCAACCTACACAGCCCGAGCGGCACGCCCGACATCGAGCCAGAGACGTCCACCACGAAAATGATCTCGCGACGGCCCACCAGCTGCTCGACGTCGAGGCGAGGCGGATGGATCATCAGCGCGAAATAGCCCTCCTTGTCGCCGCCGCTCGTCAGCAGCGTGGCCAGGGGCTCAGCTCCGTCGACGCGATAGCGCAACACGAAGTCGCGGTTGGGAATCGACTCCTTGTTGGCCAAGCTCATCTGCAAGCTCCCATCTTCAGGCTTGCGCACCAACACGTCATGAGTGGGGACTTCGAAGTCCCCAACAGCCAAACCAGCCTCCGCTGTCAGCTCGAGCGAAATATCGTGGCCGCTCCGCTCACCCTTGCCCAGAACCGGAGGTGTAATCCGCGACGCGTCTGGCACCTCGTCGGTATCGGAATAGGTACCTTTGCCGCTTAGCGCGTCCTGTAGCGGCGTACCCGGAATGAAGCGCGGCCCCACCACCATCGGGAAGACGAATTCGTAACGCCCAGCGTCGTAGCTCAGATCCTGCAGGTAGCGGATGACCACATCGATCTTCTCGCCCGGCGCGATGTTGGCGATTGACTGGGTGAAGATGTTGGGGCGTTCTTGCTCGAGCAAGGCCGCAGTATGGCCGCGCCGTTTTGCTTGCACGTAGATACGGCGCGCCCGTTGTCTTTCTTCTATCTTGGCGCGCACCTCGCGCTCGCCAATGACCATCTTCATGAAGTTGACGGCGCTGTTTTCGGGAAGCGGAAATACGTAGACCACTTCGATGGGCTCGTCGAAGGGGTTGCCGTAGCGCTGCGTGACTTCGACCTTGGCCATGAATCCAGCCAGGTGTGCTTTGACCTTGGTGTGCTCGAGAGGCAACTTGCGCTCCGTCTCGCCGACAACCTTGATCAGTGGCAGCTCGCCCGGATCGGTCAGCACCACGAGCGGTTGCGCGGCGCTCGCGGCGAGCTTCTCACCCCAGCTCGCCGGATCGAGGTCGTCCGGCGGTTGATGATCGGCGACCACGAGCAAATCGTTGGGCGCTAGTGCGCTTGCACCAGCAGAGCCACAAGACGACTGCATCAAGCAGACAAACAGCACGCAAAAAGTAGCAACCAGTGCAGCGACACGGTTCAGCATGGAATTCCCCTCAGGCAACCGAATTGGCAGACAAGGGCTCAGGCGGCTCGAGACAGAGACCGCCCTCGCGAGCAACTGCTTGTCAGTGCTCGCCCGCAAACCAAGCTGCGCCGATACCCCAAGACGACGCGCCAACAGTTGGTAGAAGGATTCGTCAACCGAAACCAGGCTCTGAACGCGATACGACCACCGAGCTTACAGTCGCGCTCGATTTTCTTTCGAGCGCTTCAGTCGCCGGAGCCCGCGTCGAGCTCTGGCTCGAGCTCGACGGCTTGCTCACTGGGCACAGGATGGTCGCAACCATCAACTTGGGCCGGCACCAAAGTCTGCTCGTGGGAGCGGTAGCCCGTCGCCGCAACCGTGAGCTCGGTCGCACCGCTGGTCCACAGCTCGCAGCTCAGCTCCGCCAAATCGTCAGGCGGACCTGCATCGCGGTCCACCGTGCAGACCAGATTTGACTCATCGTCGAGGGTCTTCCAAGTGTCGGGATCGGACAGCAGGAACAACGGCTCTTGGCCGGCACTCCATTTGACCAGCACGCTGGTGTCGATGGGCACGCTGCCGTCGACAGCCGTCACCTTGACGGTGAACAGCGCTTGCGGCGGTCCCCCCGGACAGCCTCCGCCTTGATTGCCCGGATCCGGACCACCGCCCGTCGTTTTACAGCCCGCGAGCCCAACCAAAACCGCCAAGAGCAGTTTCCAACAGCGAAGTGAATTCAGAACTCTGGCGCTCACGACTTTGCTTAGCCTATTGCGAGCGCCGCGCCAGATCTATGGCGCATCGTCACGAGGGCACCCAGGCCGCACGATTTTGCGAGCTGGCCACAAAACCATGCCGCCATCGCGACGGCTGACGCTACAGTGGCTGGGTGAGCGTTCTGTCGACAGCACCCAATCGCATGATGCTCGCCTCGAAGCCCCCCAGGCTGCCGGGGCGGCCATTCTTGGCAGCAACCCTCCTCGCGCTCGCGACCTGTACAGCAGCAGGTTGCAGCGCGGCGAAAGCCAAGAAGGGGCCCCTCGGCCTCCTTCCGACAGCGGTCACGAGCGCCGAGCCGCAATGGATTCCGTTCGCGATCCGCGCCGGCAAGCCAATCACCCATGACCCTCGCGAACAGCATATTTCGCAGCTGCGCCAGTTGACCACCGACGATGCGAGCAGCGCCGCGGTGTGGCATCCCAACGGGCGACAGCTCATGGTCGAATCAGGACGCAGCAACAGCAGCTGCGGCCGGCTGTACAACATCGATTTGAGCACCGCCAAGACGACGCGCGTCTCGCCAGAGGAGGGCTGGGCCAGCGCCGCCGTCTTCGCCTCACACGGTCAGGGCCAAGTCGAGCCTAGACTGTTGTTCTCTTTTTCGGAGAAGTTCACCCCTCCCTGCGCCCCCCTCGGCGACCGGTTGCTCTGGACCCTACCGAGTTGCAACATCGTATCCGCCTCCGCCGACGGTCGCCTGACCCCCGTCATCGCTGGACCGGCTTATCACGGTGAGCTGAGCGCCACGGCCCGCGGGGATCGTCTGGTACTGACCAGCACGCGCGACGGCGATCCTGAGCTGTACTTGGCCAAGGCCGATGGCAAGAAGCTGCAGCGCATCACCCGCTCAGCGGGATACGACGGCGGGGGAAGCTTCTCCCCGGACGGAACCAAGCTGGTCTGGCACGCCGAACAGCTTCATGGCGACGCAGCCGAAGCTTACAGAGAGCAACTCGCTCGCGGCAGCGTTGAACCACGGTCGCTGGTGATCATGATGGCCAGCGCCGACGGAGCGCGCCCCCGCGTGGTCAACAAGCTGGGGCGCTTCAACATGACACCGGCGTTCATGGCAGACTCGCGGCGGGTGGTGTTCGCCTCCGATCGCGACAGCCCCGCGGATCGACCAGCACCGAGCTTCGATTTGTACTTGGTCGATCCCGAAGGTCCCGTGACCTCGAGTGGCGGGCCCCGTGTCGACAGGCTCACCTATCACGCCGACTTCGACGGCAGCCCACGGATTTCGCCCGACGGAAAGTGGATTGCGTTCACGTCGAGCCGTCTGGCTCAGACACCCGGCGGCACCAACGTGTTCGTCGCTCGCCTCGAGGCCCCACCGGCGCCCTGACAGCTTGCTCGTCGCCCTCGCGGTGCTCTTTCACATCCCGCAACGACGATCGAGCGCTCGCCAGAAACGCGCTTGCAGCCCGCTGTAGCGCCTCGAAGCCGAGCTCGTCAGCAGCGGTCGCCGCAGCCATTCGGAAGCGAGCAATTCGCCTTGTTCGAACCCGAGAGCGGTGAGCTGCTGTCGCCCCGCAGCGCTGCCCACGTCTGCACGCTCGGAGATGAGGCGGCGTTCCAACGCATCTCGCTCAGGCCCAAACCCCGCCAGGAAACCCTCCAGGTTGGTCAGCGCCCGGCGATGCAAGCGCTCATGACGCCACCACAGACTTCCTTGGGAGAAACGAGCACCCGGCAGCGCGCCATAGCCCGGCAGGCCACCATCGAGCCACAGCGGTTTGAAAGAGGAGAGGCAAGCCGCGCTAGTCGCCGTGGCGAAGTGACAGGGAAGGTCGGCGCCGAGCTGGCTCACCCATGAGTTGGTCGTCTGCCCCGCGCGACGCGTCGGCAACCATGAGGCATGTCCGCAAACCGACTGGCGCAGGCCTGCGCCGGGCTTGACTGCTCCGTGTTGCCGCAGGCAAGCCATGGCCCGCGCCACGGTAGCTGGGGCTCTACGCATGAAGGCCTCGACACAGCCTCGACGTTCATCAGCTGCCGCTGCGAAACCCATCGCCCGATCTGCAAAGCTGGCCCTGAAGTCCACCGGCCCCTTGCCACTGTGCAAGCGGCGATCGCGGGCAAAAGCGGCGAGCCCCGAGGAGCTGCGCGCGTAACGGTCCCGGATCGTCAAACCGTTGGAGATGGCCCGGACGCCAACGACCCGGTCGGCAACCCAGGCGCGCCCGGCAGTCTCGACCACCCATGCTTCTGCTGGATCGGCCAGCAAGAAGGAGTTGTGATAGCGGAAGCTCTTGTTACGGTAGCCGGCGGCGCCGCCCTGGCCGTGCTCACCGAGCAGGTCGGTCAATACCGTCACCCCTGCTGCAGCCGACCCGGCCCGCTCCAGCGTCAAGCGCAGCAGGTCCATGCCGAGCAAGCCGACCTCTTGTTGCTCCACGCGCGTGAACACCGCTTCGTTGCCGATCACCAAGCCCTGATCATTGGCGCCCATCTCTGCGCCCCACATCCAAAACGGACGCGAGAGCAGCACCGCGTGGGTTCGCGCCACTTGCGGCACGTCGACGTAGCTGCAGCGACAGATGCTATCTGGCGCGTGCTCCGCAGCCGTAACGAGCTCAAGCGCCTGGGCTTCCTCCGGCTCTCGATCGCTGTTCTTAGCCAATAGCAGACTGCCGTCAGCGCTCGCTTCTGGGGTAACGACGACGGTATCGCACATGATCTCCTGCTGCCTCTCGGCTCACTCGTAGGGCGACACGATCGTCGCTTGCTCCTCGTTCAAACCGCTGCGAAAGAACTCGACGTATTGGGCGCGCGCCTCCGGCGAGAAGATGAGCTCACCATGGGTGGCGATCTTGTCGCCTTCGACGCGATTGTATTGGCTGATGGCGCCAGTGGCGCCGCTTGCCAAGTTGGCGCTCAGCGGACCGCTCACACTCTCGATTCCGCTCACCGGCTCGATGGCATCGAGCAGCGGCAACCCGCCCGCGCGTGCGAGCGCTCGGCTGACCGAGTTGGGCACGATGGTGTCGCCAATCACCTCTTGGATGAGCACCCCACGCGGCTTCCAATCAGCAACGCCGTCTAGCGCCTCTTGGGTGCCGTAGTGGGCGTAGTTGAGTGGGTCACCCGGATCGACGATGGCTTGGGTGACCGCAAAAAAGCGGGCCACCGCCCCGTCCGTCGTGCCGGGCGGTTTGAACCCATCGACCAAGAGCGAGAAGGTATTCGAGTCGCGCAGCAACGTCATCAGCCCCGCGCCGCCGACGTTGAGCACGGCGTGGGTAATCTCGGGCGCCAAAGCGAACACCGTCGAGCCTTGCACCGAGCCGAAGGAGTGGCCGATGTAGAGGATGCGCGAAGTATCCAGATCGGGAACGCCATCGGGCGCACCGGGAGGCAGGATGTCGAGCTTGTCGAGCGAATTGATCAACATCACCAGATGCAGCTGATCAGAAGCCATCTGCCTGAAGTTGTCGCGTGCCCGCCCGATGACGAAGGAGTTGTCGCTGGCGTCGATGCCAAAAAAACTGAAGGTCGCCGTCAGCGCCGTGTCTGATGGGCCCGCGCGCGAGCCATGATGGGGCGAGTCGATGCTCAGCACCGCTACGTTCAGCTCAGCCAAACGCTGGGCGGTGCCCCAGCAGCCATCCTTGTCACCACCCAAGCCATGACCGTAGATGACCACCGGCCGCGGCTTGTTGCTCTCAGCGTCGCTGACGGCCAGGTATGCCTCGAGGCCTTCTTGCTTCTTGACGATGGGCACGCCCTGAGCATCGAAGTCGAAACGCCCGTCCGGCAGCGGATCCCGATACTCGGGCGCTTCGAACACGCCACGGAAGCGAATCCGCCCATCGGCCGCCTGGGCTGTCTCCACCGTCCAATCCTCGAGCAGCTTCGGCCTGCCAGCAGCCCGCGCCGCCTTGCCCATGGCGATGACCTGCGTGTGCGTGCTCATGGTGGTCAACACGGTGGCAAGCCTGACCCGACTGCGGCTGACGCCGAACGTCTCGAGCTCATCGAGGGCCTGGCCAACCTTCTCGGCATAGGGACCACTTTGCTTTCCGGCGATGAGCTCCTCGCTGAGCGCTGAGCGTCGTACGGGGCCACCATCTGCAGCACGTAACTGATCTGTGGCGACCAGCAGATAGCGCGTCGCCCCGAGCAGCGGCTCAGCCGGCTGGGCGATCAGGGTGTACTCGTCCTCCAGATAGTAATCGTCTGCTGGCTGCTCCCAATAGCGCACCACCAAGCCCATCGCTTTGCCACGCATCGCAGAGCTCGGATCCACATTGAGCAAGATCAGCGGCGACTGTGCGGACGCATAGGTCTTGGCATCCCTCAGCGGAATGTCGCTGGCTGCCCCCTCGGGCCCTGGAGCGATGCCGCGTACGTCGACCGGTCCACTGAAGGTGAGGATCATGCCCCCGGAGACCGAAAAACCATCGAGCGCGTTGAGCTCGGCGACCGTCTCGTCGCCTCCCGCGCTGGTGATCATGTCCTTCGTCTCGTCTGGATCGATGTGCACCCGCAAACCCGTTGGCGTGCTGTTGTCGGCAACCGTGTATCGATCCGAAGGGTAAGGCGTGAGCACCGTCGTTTCTGGAGCCGCGTAGATGGCCTCCACGCCCGGTGGCTCCCCCTCGTCGGCGCCTCCGCAGCCAAGCAACAGTACCCCTACCATTAGCGGCGCGAGCCGCCGTGCCCATTTCGCCTCAACGGCGTCGGGCTTCTTTGTCGTCGACGGGCGGCTCATTGCTCGACTCATGATCGAAAGCGTACCGCAATCCAAGTCCCAACACGTTGGCGCTGGCGTCATAGGTGCCGGCGTTGACGTAGTGGGGCTCTTCTATGTTGGCATCGACCGGTACCAGCAGCGGCATGCGGGCATGCTCTGGCTGCACCTCGACCGGCAACGCAAACAGATGTGCGTACACCACGTCAAAGCGCCAAGCGTCCACGTGCATGCTCAAACCCATGCCCAGCGTCACTTTGGGCATGTCCACCGTAAGCACCGACAAGTACTCGGGCGGCACAGCGCTCGACTCGTAGCTCAGCCCGAGCCGCGGCGTCAGCGTGTAGTCTTTCGAGACCGCGATGTCGTATTCGCCGCCCAGACGCAGCGAGAACGTATCCTGGAAGTTGCGCGGGATTTTCTGATCCGGCAAGTAGTAGCGGTCCGGGAAGCCCACCACGTTGGCCAGCGCGATGCCGTCAGGCTCGACGGTGATTTCGTCGTGCATGCTCCAGCCCTCGAAGGCCGCATCGAGCTCGACAGCGAGTCCGTCGAGAGGCTCGAACTGAACGCCCAATCGAATGCTGTACGGCAGCTCGAAAGACACATCAGCGTCCTCGCCCTCTTGACTTGCAGTCTCGAACGCAGCGGTCGACGGCAACCGTGCAGCGATCGTCGCCCCCGAGCGAACGAAGAATGGGGCCTGAAAAGCAGCGCCGACGCGCCACTTTGGGTGCGGGGCCCATTTGACGCCGATGTTGCCGCTAGGCGAGATGATCGGCCCGGCCGTGAGCTGGGTGAGCGTGTCCCACTCCGGCTGCTCGGGCGCACAGAAGAACTTCTCGGGCACGCAGCTGCTCTGCATGGTGGTCGTCACGAAGGTGCCAGCGAGCATTTGCACGCCGGCGCCGACATGCCAGTCCGAGTTGATGGCCCAGGCGGCCCAGAAGCCCAACACGGCCAGGGCCGAGCCCTCGAGTGTGATCAGCGAATAGCGCTGTGGAGACGGGTCGCTGCCCATCTTTTCGGGGTAGCTCGCGATGGCCGCGTAGGGTGCCTCGATGCCAAGAGCGAGGACCACGTCACGGTGCACCTTGTAGCTCGCCGCCAATGTCGGGATCGGTATGACGGGGCTGGAGCCAGAAACAGTAGCGAAGGTTTGCCTGTGGGTACTGACCACCTGCCCGGTGTTGGGATCGCGCTGCTCTACTACGGCTTGACGGGTGTAGTCGTTGGTGAAGTGCAACCAACTGGCATCGAAGAGCAGCTGGGAGCCTGCATCGTAGACGCCTGCCGGATTGTACCAAATGGCCCCGAGGTCATCTGCGCCAGCGGTAAACGCCCCGCCACGGCCAAGTGGGCGAACACCCCGCTCAGAAAAGTACAAGCCGGCCGCGTGGGCGGGCGCCGCGCTTGCTATCACGCAGGCGCCGACGGCGACGGCCAGGAGGCCTCTTTGTGAGGCGCGCACTATTCGCTGCTCAGTCAAGATGACTCAACCCGCTTCAGTTCTTGGGGCGGTTCTTGACGATATAGTACAGCTGCGGGAAGCCGCGGGTATCGGATGTGAAAAACTCACGCACAGCCTTCATCACGAAGCGATAATCCTGCTCGTCAAGTGGGGTTGGAGCCGAAGTGTCAATCCGATTGATGTCGGCGATACCGTCGAGCACGATTTCGAGCGGGGTCAGGCCCTGACCGTTGTCGATGGGCGTCACCAAAGCCGGCAGCACGTGGTCCATCACGTGGTAACGATCGTAGCGCTCGTCGTTGACCGCTTTGAGCAATTGCACCGTCCGATCGGTCGCGCCCGGCCCGTCAGCGTCGTAGATGGGGTTGGCCGCGTTGGCTACTGCGTTGAAAATCGGCGCGAAGTCGCCATCGGCACGCAGCAGCTGCATCAAGTCGCCGAGTGAGGCGAGCATGCCTTGCAGCGCGTCCTGCCCGCTGAAGGACAGCAACGCGTACGTCAAGAAGCGCTCGAGCTGTCGGCGCGCTTCCTCGTGGCCATTGATCTTGTCGGTGAGATCGGCGATCGCTGCGAACACTGGCCGGCTGAGCAAATCGCTGAGCTTGCGGCCCAAGTCCTTGCGCGCCCAATCGCACTGGCCCGTCGTCTCGCGATCGGGACAGCGGGCGTTGAGCTGTTGCCGGAACAGGCGCAGACCGGTCAGCAGCACCTTGGGCACGGCAGCGTTGACGAAATGCGCCTCTTTGCCCTCCCCTTTGACCTGCAAGAATTGATCGACCATCTGCGAGCGGGCTCGCTTCCAGTTGCTGCGCCGA
>CAZRGL010000326.1:0-12526 GCA_964599485.1 uncultured Polyangiaceae bacterium | reverse complement strand
CGGCAACCCGTCCGCCATCGGTACGACTGGTGGGACATCGAAACGGATCGGCGGCGCACCAGACAAACTGACGTCGTCCTGACAAACCCAGGCACGCGAGCCCACCTGCAACCACGGGCCGTGACAGCCTGAGCCGCGACGAGCCGCGAACAATGGCAAGCGTGCTTCGCGAGCAGCTGAGCCACGACGCTTGGCATCGTGACGCGGCTCACGGCGCAGGGGTTGCTCACCTTTGGGGATGTGTACGCTACGCGCCCAGTTGGGAATCAGTGTTTCGCCGGTCGTCCATGGAGGCAACTGAACATCTTGCCTGACGCCGCCTGCTCCTTCACCCGTCGCGCTGGCCCAATCGCCCCAGAGCGCGCAGCACATCAGTGCGACGATAGCCGCAGCCCTCGCGCGTTGCGATGGGCCGCCCAATCGCGACTTGGCAGATGGAGGTTTGGGGTTCACTCGACGGCGAAACGCAGCTCGTGGTCACAGATGTTGAACACGTCACCCGAAGTGATCGGCTTGCGCTGTAGCCGCTGTCCGTTGAACTCGATCCCGTTGGTCGACCCCATGTCGACCATGAAATACTGGCCGTTGAGACACTCGATCATCGCGTGCTGTCTAGAGACGTTGGGATCCTTGATCGTGAGATCACTCGACTGCTTGCCACGGCCGATGATGAAACGGTCCTTGTTCACTTCGTGACGCTGTCCGCGGTAGTACAGCACCAGCCTCGAACCACCCGGTTCGCCAAATGCGGCTGGACCCATCGCGGCAGGCGGTGGAGCCGGCGGCGCCGGTGCAGGTGGCGGTGCGCCGGGACCAGGATATCCACCCGGACCTGGAGCCGGACCTGGAGCCGGAGCCGGACCTGGACCTGGACCTGGAGGCGCAGGGGGCATCGGCGGCTGCCCGTAGGGCGCCGGAGGAGGCGGTGGAGCCGGAGGTCCTGGTTGGCGCATGGCCGGACCTGGCGGCGGCGGTGGTGCTACGCTCGGTGGGCGCCGCGGCCCTGGAGGACCTGGAGGCCCCGGTGGAGGCATCGGAGGACCTGGAGGTCCAGCGGGCCTGCCCATTGGCGGACCAGGGCGCGGCCCGGGCCCAGGCGGTCCGGGAGGTGGTGGTGGTGCCAGCGGGGGTCCAGGAGGACCTGGGGGGCCCGGAGGGCCGGGCATCGCCGCCGGAGGACCCGGGGGAGGAGCCGGGGGACCGGGCGGCGCCGCCGGGGGACCGGGAGGGCCGGGCGGTGCTACCGGGGGACCTGGAGGGCCGGGTGGCGGTGCCATTGGGGGCCCTGGAGGGCCAGGCGGCGGTCCGGGGGGACGTGGCGGCGCGACCGACGGGGGTCGCATCGCGGGATTTGGCGGAGGCGCAGGGGGCATGCCACCTGGTCGCGCGACTGCGCCACCTGGGCTCGGCGGCGCAGCTGGATAACCAGGCGGAGGTGCCGGCGGCGGCCCAGGACCTGCGGCCGGGGGCATTGCAGGAGCGTGTGCCGCCGCGGTGGGCGGCTGAGGTTGGCCATAAGGTGGAGGCTGCCCACCCACGACGCTGCTGGTTGGGAACGGGGTTCGCGCGCCATAGGTACGCTGGCGCGCGTACTGCTTCATCGCCTCGTTGATGAGGTAATCGATCGAGCACTCTAGGTCGCGAGCCATTTGCTCGAACGTTTCCCACAGCACGTCACGGCATTGAAAGGTGCGTGAACTCTTCTTATTGGGGTCGCCGCTCATGTTTTTTGATGAGGCTCGCTCAGGGGATTCACAGACAGTGGATCAGCGATCAGCCGCCGCCCTTTTCGTCCTTCTTCTCGCCCTTTTCGTCCTTCTTGTCCGTGGGCTTGGGAGCCTTTTTGCCCTTCTTGCCCTTCTTGTCGTCCTTCTTCTCTTCGGTGGCCTCTACCTTGGGTGCGAGGCAATATTGCACATAGTCACCGACCGTCTTGATCTCCATTTTCTTCTGGGCTTTGCCCTTGCCAATGATGCAGATCCAGTCGCAGCCACCGTCGCTCTCGCACTTAGGAACCTTCTGCTTGTCTTCCAAGAAGGGCTTGAGCTGGTCCATGTCCTTCTTGATGCCGAAATCATACCAATAGCCCAGAGCAGAAAGCCGTGATTGGGCCTTGCCCTTGGCCATGCGCGGCTTGAGCTTCTCGAGTGGGCTGCCCTCTTTCAAGCCGCCAAGGTGAGCGCCGTACGTGACGGCCTCGGCGAGGTTGAAGTTCTTCGTCGCCTTCTTGTCGAGTTGATCGAGGAACTCGTCGATGTGCTTGACGGTGGACATCGCCAGGATGGTCGCGCCGGCAAGCCTGCGAATCTTCCAATTCTCGATCTCGAAGAACGCGTACAAGCCATTTTTGACCTTGTCGCGAGGCATCTCTTTGATGCGGCGGAACGCTACCTGCGCCACGCGGACCTGCGCGGCGCGATCGATGACGACCGGCGGGGTGTTCTTGCCCTTGGCGATGTCGAACAAACGCTTGATGTTCTTCTCGCTCTTGCGATCGATGTGGCCTTCGAGCGCGGCCAGTGCGGTCTGTCGACGGGCAGGTGGCTGCTTACTGTTGGCCGCCAGCGTCAGGCAGTAGTCGACAACCGCTTTGCCGCCGACCTGTTTCATCGACGCGAAAACGCGAACCATCGACTCGTTCTGGTAGTCGTTGAGCTGTTTGGTGAATTGCTTCTCGTTCGGCGAGAAACCAGCTTTCTCGTTGGCCGCTTTGAGCTTCGGCGTGGTGGCTTTCTTCCACTTGTCAGAGGCGACGTACTTGATGATCTCGACCAGCTGTTTGGAGGCTTCCTCTTTGGTCTTCTTGTCACCGAGCTTGGCAACGAGCTGGGACATCTTGCGCAGATTCGGCGTGTCCTTCGTCATCAATGGGGGAAGACCAACGACCGCCTGAGGACCGATGAAGCGAAGCAGTTGCTCCATGCCGTACATCTGGCTGCGATCGTTGAGCTTGCGTTCGAAGTCCGCCATCGCCCAAGCGCTCAGCGCATCGGTAAGCTGCTTCTTTAGCGCTGGATCAGAGATGATCTGCGCACGCTCGTAGGTGAGGATCATGTAGGCCGCATCCTTGTAGGGATAGGACGGGTCGGCCGGTGATTGCCCCTTCTGGGTCGGCTTCGGCGCTTCCTTCTTGAGCTCTTCGACGATGACTGCCACCAGATCTTTGAGGATCTTGTCGCGCGCCTCAGGCGCCAACGAGTGCCGTGCGCATGGCTCGGTCGTCTTCTCAGCGAAGGAGGCATCGCACGCCAAGGTTCCTCGAACCAGCCGCTTGATGCCGACGCGCTGGCCTTTGCGAGGCTTCATGCGTATCAGCGAGACCGCTGCCTCAACCCGCAGCTTGAGCGGATATTTGTCGTGCAAGACGACCGCCGACAAGCGCTTGGGGCCTTCGAGGGTGGTTTCCCACCGGCGCAGGTCTTTTTCGTTGACGGCACAGCCGAGTATTACGGTGGCCGCTATGGCTATGACCAGCCAAAGCGCAGTCGTTTGGCGTGTGCGCGTGTTGCTCATCATGAAATCAAATCTGCTGGGACGCCCGCGAATGCTACCGCCCGACGCCTGTGGATTGAAAGAATTTCCAGTGAGTTTTGTCTTTGCCTTCAAGGCTTGCTTGAACGTTTGCTCAGCGTTCGGTGTTGGCTGCTGCGACTTTCTCCCGGATCTCTGACGAAGCAGCAACGCAAAAAGTTGCCCGAGGGGACGCTCGAAGGTTATGGCAGCTTGTAGGCAATTGTAGGTATGGCGTTCTCGTTTCCCGGTTTGCGCGCCTTGTGGCCAACAAGAGGGCTTGGGCGAACCGAGCGTCCCGCCGCCCCAGCTCCGCCTGAAAAAAAGACCACGAGCCGCAAGAGACGGGCGAGTCGCAAGCCCCCAGCCGCGCAGCAGGCGGCCAAGGCACCAGCGCCCAACACGAAAGATGGCGGTGACGCAACCGCCGAGCCGGCTGCAAAACGTACCGCGCGAACCTACGCACGTGAGGCAGCTGCGCTGTTGTTCATCGCCTCCGGGCTGTACGTCGCCTTGGCCCTTGGATCGTATCGCGCCGATCCACTTCGGCCCGAGCTGGTGGGCTCCAATTGGGTTGGACCGGTTGGTGAAACGCTCGCCGCGATGACGGTCAAGGCGGTCGGAGTCGTGGCCTGGCTCCTGCCGTTCGAGCTGATGTTGCAGTCCAGACCGCTGCTGAGAGACCGCAAGCTAAAAGCAAATATCGCTCGACTGGGTGGTGACGTGCTCATCGCAGTCATCCTCGCATCGTTGGCACACATCGCACTGCCCACGGTCAGCGTTTTTGGGAACATGCCACTCGGCGGCGCGGTAGGCGACTTGTTCGGCAGTGTCCTGCGGGGTCTGTTCTCGACCGTCGGCTCGTTCCTGATTGGGCTCACCGTCGTGGCGCTCATACTGGTCGAGCGCTCTACGTTCTCGTTCATCGAGCTCATCCAAAACGCCAAGGACTGGCTCAACAGGCTGCGCAATCGCGCGGACGACGGCGTCGGTGCAGTGGCCAGCGCCTGGGCACGTGCACGAGCGGTCGACAAGGAACGTCGCGAAGAAGAACGCAAAGCCGCCGAGCCGCTGATCGCATCACCCGAGCAAGCCGATGCAATCATCGCCGCCTTCGCCGACGACCGGGAAGGTGCGGCGCGCTATTCGAGTCCTCCCGCGCGCCGCAGCGTCGCCGGGGACAAACCGCAGACGGCGCGAGTGAGCCGCTCGCACAGCGACACTGGTGACGCTGAGCCAGTCGAAACCGGACAGACGAGGCGAGCCAAAGCTGACGTTGATGACGAGGTCGCGACGCCGTCACCAATCATGCCCGTCACCACGGCCAAACCCGCCGACGAGGGGGAGACGCCCTCGCCTTGCAAGCCTGGTGCGCCGATTGGCAAGCCGCCGGTCAAGGACCGCGCTGCGGCAGATGAAAGCAAAGCGGACGACGGCAACAAGTCGGCACCTGCGCGGCGCAAGTCCCGCAAGAAGAAAGCCGAACAAGGGCCACGCATCGTCGACACCTCGAAGGCGGCTCAAACGGCCAAGAGTCGAAAGCGGCGGGGCGACGTGGACGACGGCTCTGGCTTTCGCCTGCCCCCGACCAACTTGCTCAATCCCAACGCCGAGCAGCTCAACGCAACGAGCGAGGAGCGCCTCAAGGAGACCGCGAAGCTTCTGGAGAAGACGCTTGCCGACTACGGTGTCGACGGCAAGGTGCGCGAGATCCATCCCGGTCCCACCGTCACCATGTTCGAGGTTTCGCCGGCGCCTGGCACCAAGGTCTCGAAGGTGGCCGGCTTGGCCGACGACCTAGCGCTCGGCCTGTCACGCAAGGTGCGCATTGTCGCTCCGATACCGGGCAAGAACCGCATTGGGTTCGAGGTTCCCAACGAGCGACGCGTTCCTGTGAACCTGCGAGACCTCATCGAGAGCCGTGACTTCCTGGAGATGAAGGCACCGCTGCCCTGCGTGTTGGGGCGCGACATCATCGGACGGCCGTTCTTCGTCGATCTGGCTGGCATGCCGCACGTGATCGTTGCTGGCGCCACGGGAGCCGGCAAGAGCGTTGGGTTGAACGTGATTCTCGTCAGCCTGCTGTACCGTCGGACGCCCGAGGAAATGCGCTTGCTGATGATCGATCCGAAGGTGGTGGAGCTCGCACCGTTCGACCGCATCCCCCATTTGCTCTTCCCCGTCGTGACGGACATGAAGCAGGCGTCCAACGCGCTCAAGTGGACGGTCGACGAGATGGAGCGCCGCTACCAGTTGTTTGCCGATGCGGGCAAACGCAACATCATCAGCTACAACATCTGGGCCAAGAAGGTGCGCAGTGGCGAGTTGCCCGCGCCCGCCCCACCCAAAACAGTACAAGCGATTACGCCAGACGGCGGTCAGCTCGAAATCCCGGCGCTCAAGGACGGATCCGATCAGAGCTTGCCTGACAAGCTTCCCTACATCGTGGTCGTGGTGGAAGAGTTCGCCGACTTGATGATGCAACAGGGCAAGGAGGTCGAAGCGTCCGTGGCGCGACTGGCGCAGAAAGCGCGCGCGGCCGGAATTCACGTGATCCTCGCCACCCAGCGTCCCAGCGTCGACGTCATCACCGGCATGATCAAAGCCAACTTCCCCACCCGCATCGCCTATCGCGTCGCTCAAAAGGTCGACAGCCGGACCATTCTCGACCAACAAGGCGCCGAGCACCTGCTGGGGCGCGGCGACATGTTGGTCAAGCTCAATGGCACCAACGAGGTTCGTCGCGTGCAATGTCCGTTCGTCTCCGAACAAGAGGTGCAGAGTGTCACCGATCTGTTGCGCACGCAGGGCGAGCCTGACTACGACGAGAGCATCGTGCTTGGCACCGACGATGGGGCCGATGCAAAAAGCGACCCGGACGATGCGGAGACCGACCCACTTTACGACCAAGCCGTGAGGGTGGTTGCAGACACGCAAAAATGCTCTACTTCTTGGATTCAACGAAAGCTTGGCATTGGCTACAATCGCGCCGCCCGAATCGTGGAGACGATGGAACGCAACGGGCTCGTAGGCCCCCCCAATGGATCGAAGCCGCGCGACATCCTAATTTCGCCCCACTGATCGAGTATGAACCCACGCAACGACCCCGTCCTTTCCGAAGATAGCCGCGCGCGACTGATTGGCGAGATCGCCACGGTGTTGCACTCGCAAACGGTGCCACCCGAAGCCAAGCAAGCTGGCCTGACACTAATCGGATGGCTGGCCCGTCGCATGCCGGGCGACCAGACCCCCGCCCACGGAATCCGCCGCGCAACCCTTAGCTCGGGCTAGCTCTAGCCCAGAAGCGAGCGAGCCCAGAAGCGAGCGAGCCACCGAATGGCCGTAGGTGCATCTGCGTTTTGAGACGGCCTCTTGGCCTCCCACATGCCTTCAAGAACCAGATGCTCGTTTCGGCGCGGCGGTGGCCGGTGAAGCAGGCGTGGCCGGCTTGACCTCGAGCTTCCAGGTCAGGTCGGTGTTGCCCCACGCTCCCGCGAAGCGCAGACCCATCCATGTCGCGTTCGGCGAGATGGTCGGTCGGCCATCTTTGCTAGCGGTTGGAAAACGAATCCGAAAGGCCTGACGCCAAACGGTGTTGTAGGGGTAGTAGCGCCGCTCCAGCGCGTTCGGCTTCTTGATCCTCTCGATCTGTAGAGGCGCGGTCTCGTTTCCCGTGCCATCGATGAGTCGCACAATCCAGGCGCTGTCTTTCTTGGTCAGATCGTTTTGTTTTTGGTTCGCCCCATAGAGCGCAACGAAGAACAAGTGACTGCGGCGTGACTCATCGAGTCGTTCTTTGAGCAAACGCTGTCGCTCGGGCACGGTGAGGCGATAGTCGTTGGCGTAGCGAATGATGTACGCCCATCGGAAGTCCCAAGATTCGAACGTGGCGGTAACGGTCAGTGCGCGCTCCAGCTCACCGAACAGGATCAAGCTCTGGGTTCGTGTCCACCGGTTGAGCACACTCTCGTAGTCGGTGGCAACGTACTCGCGCGGCCCGTCCTGCAAGCTCACTGCCGCAGCGGTACAAGCTGCCAACAAGAGCGTAGTGAGCAGACCGAGGAGTTGCTTGACGCGTGGAAACCTCATTTCACCAGCTGACCGGCCACATGATGGCATAGACGCCGTCGGCCGGGTGTGCTCGGTTTCCAGCGCGTTTGACGACAATCAGACGCTGGTCCTTTCGAGCACACAAGTGCGCCCCACCGGAGACGGCCACGTAGATCTGATTGGCATCAGCCTTCATTGCAAATGACTCGGGCCAATCCGTACGCTGCTTGATGTATCGCACGGCGAGGTTGATGGGCTTGGTCACGTCACCACGCTTGTACTTGCGTAGTGCTTTTTCGGCGTGGCGCTTCTCAGCGGCGCGGTCATCGGGAATTCTCGCGACGCCCACTTTGGCGGCTATCTGGCCAGGTCCAACTTGGTCTGCGGCCACCCGTTTGGATCGCAGGAGCGTGAACTCGGGGACGAATTTGCTCTGGCTCACCACATACCCGCCACCCAACCAGCGGCCATCGCCTGATTTGGTGATGGGGGTCCAAGGGATGCACTCCTTCATCTCGGCGAGCACCTCGCAAGGACCGTGTCCGCCGCTGCCGCACTTGAGTGACTTCTTCAGCATGGCCACGTCGAGGGCCTTCGGCTGGGACACTTGACGCGTCGCTGTAACGCTCTTGGTGGTGGCCGCGGAAGACGACGAAGCCGCCTTGGGAGCCGGTTTCTTGTCCTCGCACCCAATCATCATCGGTGCGGCTGACAAGAGCAGAGTGGCCAAGAAGCGCAGGGCGAACGTTCGCATGACGCAATCAAGCCGCTGCGCGCGTCCGAGGTCAAGGTCCTGTCGCTGTTCGCGCCAACAGCCAACGGCCAGCAGCTACTATTTGACGGGTGTCGCACTGAAGCCCACGCTCACGACGCGGGTAGGCTTGGCACCGATATCGGTGACATCGAAGCTCAGCGTTGCGCCCGAGCGGGAGGTTCCGCCTCCGGGCATCTTCTTCTGCGAACGCACGCTGACGGAGATCAAAGCGCCTTTCGCGTAGCTCGCTCTCATCGGGAAGGTCCGACTGCGAAGCGACGCGAGGGCGGCCTTGCGGACATGCTGCCAGGTGATCGAATCGCCACCAGTGAAACCAAGCAGATTGACGGCGGTAACGCGACCTTGCGGACTGAGCGCAACCGAGAAGCTGCCCGCACAGGTATAGGGCGTGTCAGCCCCTCGAACCGCGTTGCGGATCGCCGCCGCGATGGCGCTCGCCGCGGGCAAATCGAGGCCGAGCTTCTTGTCTTTGGCGCGAATGCCTTTGTCGAGCGCCTCGGTCGCGGCGTGCTTGTTGTATTTTCGCTTCGGTGCTTTGGTCGGCGCTGCCCCAGGCCGCGGTCCGGACGGTTGGATCAAACCAGGGGTTCGATAGAGCGGCCCAGTGCCTGGCACACCCGGAATGCCGCCAGGCAGATCAGACGCAGAGGGCGGTAGGTTGATGTCGCTCGGGCCGCGCTCCGGGTTGACGATCATCGCGGAGGAGTCTGGATCTGCGTTGTCTGGGGGTGGTGCGTCGGGATTGGAGGTCGGCAATACCGGAGGAACGAAGGGGCGGTCGTCATGGGGCCGCACGTTGTTCGCGTAGGGCTGGGGCGTGCCTACAGGCAGCTCTGGTCGAAGTGACTCTTGTGGGATCAGCGGCGGCAAGGTGCTGACGTCGATGTCGATTTCTTCAATCTGCTGCGGGTCAGTGGCGGCGTAGGGCATCCGACTGAGATCGGGCAACGGCGCAATCGCAGCGGCGACCGGCAGCGCGAGATGCACCAGCGCGGCGACCAGCAGAAATGGCGATTCGCTCACCCGCACAGAACTTCACCCTCCACGCATCGGACCCCGCCACACGATAGCCAACAGCGGCTTGCGCTGCGCAAGCAGATACCGATGCGGCTCCGCTCAGACGTCATCGCGTAGTTTAGCACGGCTGGTTGTTCTTGTCGGTGAAGGGCCACGCCAATAGCTGATCCCAAAGGCAGGATCAACGCGGCGCCGTCGCCACTGCTACATAGCTCAACAGGGCTTTGCTTGCAGCTTTGCTGCCCCTCAGAGCACACTCCCGTCTGCTATGGCGTTGTTTTGCGTCCGCAATCTGGCCGTGGCCGTGGCCGGCAAGCGACTGCTCGAAGGACTCGACCTCGAGCTGGATGTCAACGAAATCGTTGTACTCCAAGGGCCAAGCGGCTCCGGAAAGTCCACCACGTTGCGCGCCATTGCTGGTCTGCTCGATCCCACCGATGGGCAGTTGCTCCTCGAGGGCAGATCGCCCGCCGAGATTGGCTGGCCGTTGTTCCGACGCAAAGTGAGCCTGGTGGCGCAACGACCTGTTCTGCTCGACGGCGATGTTCGCGCCAATCTGGCTTGGCCGTTCGGCCTGGCTTCGAGCCAGACGGAGTCGTTCCCAGAAACGTGTGCACGCCAACTGTTGGAGCGAGTCGGCTTGGAGGACGACGTGTGGACGCAGTCGGCCAGATCGTTGTCAGAAGGGCAGAAGCAACGCGTTTGCTTGTTGCGCGCCTTGTTGGTGAAACCCAGCGTGCTGCTCTTGGACGAGCCCACCAGCGCATTGGACAAGGACTCCATGCGCGCTTTCGAGGGGTTGTTGCTCGAGCATTTGGCCACCCATGAAGCTGCAGCCATCGTAGTCACGCACGATGACGCTCAGGTCGATCGCCTCGGGGCGCGGCGAATCGATCTGGCCACTATCGTGCAAAAGGCCGAGGCCGATGGCTGATCTGCTTCTTTCCGCGGCCAATGGCGGGGCGGCGGCCCTCAGTGCAATCGATTTGGTGGTTGCTGCAAGCTTGGTTGTTGCAGCCGGTGTCATCAGCTTGGTGTTGGGCTTGGGGCTGGAGCGGCGACTCATCGTGGCCGCCGCCAGAACGGTGCTGCAGCTCCTGCTCGTGGGCTATCTGCTGGTGTGGATCTTCGACGAGAACACACCTTGGCTGGTGATTCTGGCCCTGCTGCTCATGACGTTCGCGGCGGGACGGGCGGCCGTCGACCGCAGCCGACGGTCATTTCGCGGAGTGTATCTGCAGGCCTTCGTCACCCTGTTGCTAACTGGCGCATTGACGACCGGCGTGGTGACCCAAGCCGTGATCGGGGTCACGCCCTGGTACCAGCCGCAATACCTGATCCCCTTGCTTGGCATGGTTTTGGGCAACAGCTTGACTGGCATCTCTCTGTGTTTGGATGATCTGCTCGAAGCGCTGGATGAGCGCCGCGATCGCATAGAGATGGCCTTGGCCTTGGGCGCGACGAGCTGGGAAGCGACGCGCGACGTACTCCGGGCAGCGGTGCGGCGCGGCATGATCCCGATAATCAACTCGATGACCGTCGCCGGCATCGTGTCGTTGCCCGGCATGATGACTGGCCAGATCCTGGCTGGCAGCGATCCGATGCGGGCCGTGGCCTACCAAATCGTGGTGATGTTCATGCTTGCTGGCGCGACCGCGCTCGGTTGCATGCTGACTGCGCTGCTGGTTTTCCGCCGCTTGTTCAGCCCTCGCCATCAGCTGCTCGTCGAGCATATTCGGCGGCGTTGAAGCTGCTCGTCCACAAAACGAAGAAGCGAGCCGCGCAGACAGCTCGCTTTTCTGCGTTGAGCGATTGAGCGAGAATCGGCCCCTCGATCCTCGCTCGCGCTCGCGTCGCTCGTTACTTGCCCGTCAAGCTCTCCAGTTTGCTGACCAAGGCTGACGGGAAAGCGCTCTGACCAAGGCGACGGCGAACCTTCTTGAAGACCGAACGCCAACGGGCTTGCTCAGCGTGGTTGAGCTTGACCACGGTCATCTTCTTCTTCATGTGCTTGAAGGCTTTGTCGTCTTCCTTGCGGATGCGCATGGTCAAGAGCTTGCCAGCCTTTTTGCCAGTTTTGCGCAACATGGCCCGTTGATCAGCAGGCACGCGCTTCATGGCGGCAGCCGTCATCAACAACCCGCCGATGCCAACACCCACCGTCTGAGTGTTGATGTGATCGAGTTGAGATGCCCATTGAAGCGACACCGCTGCCAGCGAGGGAACGGTGATGACGTTGACCAGGCCGGAGGACAGCTTGGGCAAAAGGCCCGGTACGGTCGAGGGCACTGCCGTATAACCGACCACCGACGCGGTCACCGGAGCGATGATGTCGTCCTTCCAACGGTAGACCTTCATGTGCTTCAAGTCATTGGGCGAGCGAATGGCACGACCTTTCGACATGGTTTTCGCCTTGCCGACGTCACCATCACCCATCAGCACGAAATCATTCGCTTTGAAGCCCGCCTCGAACTTACTCCTCATGGCGTCACGCACCTTGTCGAGCGTATTCCAATCGGAGAACAGACCTGGCATCTGCAGCGCGAGGATGGGCGAGTAGACATCGCTCAAGCCCACGGCGGTGACGGCAGCCCCGTCGAGCTGCCCGGCACGCATCTTGGCGATCATAGCCTTCTCGTCACCCTGCGATCCGTTGAAATACCACCGAATCTTCAAGGCGCCGCCGCTCTTCCTTTTGACGGCCTTTGCCCAGATGCGAAACACCTTTCCCCAAGGACTTCGCGGTGGGGCTAGTGTTCCGTAGCTGATCTCGGTAGCGCTCGCGCTGCTCGGCACCGTGATGCCGACCAGCACAACTGCGGCTAACATCACTGCGAGGCTCGTACGCGACTTCATAATCATCCTCCGGTTCGTGGGTCGAATCCTCTTGCTTCTTGGTTGGGGGTCGTTTCTGACCGCTTCGTCATCGAGGAGTGCAGCTGACTCGCAGGACGCCGGCGCAAGAATGCATCAACCTGCGGGTGTCACCTTCTCAATCATGTTGAGAAACGTGTCGCACGCGGACGCACACCACAGCTGTCGCCTAGTGGCTATCTCCAAAAGGACGCTGGGCATGGTCGATTATTCAACACGCTCCCGCCGCGATCGAACCGTTGTTTTGGCGGCGTGCGGCGTTCGGGTCAGCTCGATGTGTATCACTTCGTCTTCCCGAAG
>CAZRGL010000325.1:0-12527 GCA_964599485.1 uncultured Polyangiaceae bacterium | reverse complement strand
GTGCCGCTCCAAGAAGCGCTCCACGTCACATCGCGCTCGCCGGGCAACACCTTCACATCAGCCGTGGCCGCATAGCTGAAGCGATTGCCGTGATTGCTCAGGTCACCGCTATCGGCGATTTCGGCTCGCAGCATGCACTGCCCTGTAACGGTAATGCGCGCGTCGAGGCCGCCGCTCAGGTCGCCATACCCAAAAGGACCTGTGCAGTGGTCATACTCGGCGTGCACACTGGATCCTTGGGCGGTCTTGGTCACACAGCTAGCTGGATACAGCCCCGCCGCAGGCACTTTGGCCGCGCCCTGAGCAACTTGTTCGGCGCTCAGCGAGCAGTTCTCATCGACGGCCTCAGCTACTTGCCGAGCAGCAGACTGTTTGCGCGCCGTCTCGAGCGACGAAGAAACGACGGCAGCGGCCGCTTCCTCCTCGAGATCCACAGCGCAACCGCTGCTGAAAGGAATGAGCGTAGCAAGCATGATGGCGATGGTGTTTGTTCGGGTCATGACGTCCTCCGTTGTGAATGGGTTGCTAAGAACCCATCGCAGGACCCATGCCACAACTGCCCGAATCCACCCGGTGATCGACATTCCGGTATGGTGGCGCGACCAAGTGAATCGCCGTTCACACATCAGCGCGAAAGCGCGGTTCACACTGACGACGAGACTGTCGCATGAAGGCGAAACTCGTCGCCTCCAAGTGTCAAACTGCCTGCCCAGTTGAGGATCTGCTCGCTCAACCTGCGATCGCGCCGTCAGGCGAGATCGAGCGAGCATGAATCCCACGCACTTGGGTCGCACATTGTGCGTGCATGTAGGGAGGGAATGAGCTAGGGTGCGCTGCCTTGGCCGTCGTTGTACCCGTGCTGTCTTACGAGCTCGCACCGCTCGTCCGGAGGAAATCGTCATGAAACCTAGGACCATTGCTATCTGGACGCTTGCCGCCGCCGCGGTAGTGGCTCTCGGCTTGACCGACTGCATCGTCGAACAGGTCCCGAAGAAGAAGAACAACAGCTCATCGTCGGGCGAAGGGGGCAGCGGCGGGGCTGTCGTGCAAGGCGGCGCCGATCCTGGTGACCCGCTGTGTCCCATCGGGCAGACGTGCACCGACGTCGGCGAGGGAAGTCTGCAGTGCATGTTGCCCAACGGCGATCCAGCTGCCATCGCCACGGGCTGCCACGGCGACCAGGGCATCGATTGTCCTGGCAACAGCCGCTGCTCATTCACCAACGATGAACAGACCGAATCGGCCTGCTTGGAGAACTGCGGTGTGTGCTCGTCGGGCTTGACCTGTGCGGACGTGACCGGCGACGGCTACCTCGGCTGCCTCAGCAGCGGTGGAATCCCCGCGAACGCTCAGTGGGGCTGCGGCGACGGCGTTCCTTGTGCTGGTAACGCGACCTGCTTCAGCGTTTCAGGAGAGACGAAAAACGTCTGCATCTCCAACTGCTCTGCGTGCCGCGAGGGAACCTGCCAGCAAGGCTACGTCTGCGGAGCCAGCGGCATCTGCGAGAAAGCGCCGTGCGTCGAAGGCGGCTGCCCGAACGGCGAGATCTGCTACAGCGGCACCTGCATCCCCGACATCGGTTCCGGACCCGGACCGGGGCCGGGACCGGACTGCAACCTGCCGCCGCTGGAGTGCACCGAAGGCGGCGCCGCTTGCGCCGAGCTGGTCCAGTTCAACCCGGCCAACCTGCCGGGCAGCCCAGGCTACGACCCCATGCTCGGCTACATCGACTACGCCGAGAACGGCGAGACGGCCGCCAACCAGTATCGCAGCTGGCTGCGCCGCGATGTGATCATTGCCCTCAAGTACGCCGCCGCCAAGACCGCCTGCAAGGCGGCCAACTGGAGCTTTGGCAACGGTGGGCCGGTGGGGACCATCGACATGAGTGAGAAGAACGGCGACATTCCCGGCACGTCGATAGGTCAGCCAGGCCATCCTGCAGGCACGCACGTCAACGGCCACGACATCGACATGGCCTACTATCAGGTCAACACGGCCGACAACCGTGCCCGACCAATCTGTGAGCACAGCGACGGTGGTGGCGACGCCTACCACTGTACCTCTGCCCCCCACCTGCTCGATCCGTGGCGCCAAGCCATGTTCATCGGCGCCTTGTTCGAGCACCCCAGCTTGCGGGTGATCGGGTGCGACGGCAAAGCTGGCCCAATGATCGACGCGGCCATCAAGACCCTGTGCGAAGACGGCTGGCTCAGCGCCTGCAGCAAAAACAAGCTCACCTACGAAGTCACTGACAAGGGCTACGGCTGGTACTACTTCCACCACCACCACATCCACGTCAGCTTCAAGAGCACCAGCTACGTAACTGGCGGCTCCTACAAGGCGCCCAAATGCTTGATTCCCGGCTGCTCGCCCCAACCCTTGAGCAGCTACCTGCAGGGCTTCGGCCTGTCGACCACGCCGCTACTTGGGGTGATCGACTAGGATTGCGAAGCGAGCGAACAGCGGTGGGATGACGAGCAGGTTCAGCAGCGTCACCCCCACGAGGCCTCCGAGAATCACCTCCCCATGGGCTGGATTCCACTCCCTCAGGGGCCAAACTCTAGGAGTCTGTTGCTAGGGCAGGTACTGGTCGGGGATGTGGCAAGCACGCACTTCGCCGCTCAGTAGGAGGGGTTCGCCGCCGCCACCTTTTGGGCCGAAGACGCCGTCATAGCTGCCGATGATCAGCTGTCCCTCCGCACCGTCGACAACGATTGTGAGCGTGCCGGAGGCCAACTCGAAAACTTGATCGTCCTCGATGTAGCTGGCGCTGCTGAGCATGAAGCTACCCGGACCATCGAGCATTGCTGAAAAGTGAATCTGTCGGGCGCCGTCGTCTGCGCAGGCGTGAAAGTCGAGCCGCCCGACGAATCCCGCATGCGTGTCGTAGGCGACCGCGCCGTCATAATGAATTTCTGCCCAGTAATCGTAGGGGCAAACCTCATCGAACATGACTTCTGGGCCCACGCCAACGACGCCGATACCCGTGTCAGAGCACTTGTGGTCCCAGGGCACCCTGTCGATACCACCTGTTCCACTGAAGCCGCCGAATCCAGTAGATCCGCCTGGTGCAGCGCCGCCGCTTTGTGCGCCGCCCTGTCCCCCGCCGCCTTTCGCGCCAGCTTGCACCACGGTTTGGCTACCGCAAGCAACAAGCAGTGCCAGGACCGCCAGCGGGAACGAGCCTCGAGCCAGATAGGAGAATCGCACGCTCTTCATTGTAGTCGAAGGAAGAATCGCAGGCTTCATCGGTGGCACGCTATGCTCTGGCGACGATGAGATCGCTGCTCTGCTATTTCTTGTTGCTGAGCTCGTGTGCGCTGACGTTCGCGTGCTCCGACACGGAGCCCGCCGCTGGTCCGCTCGGCGGGCTGCCGTTACTTGGCGACGATTGCGATCCGCTGGCGCCAACCTATTGCACGCTACCGTTTCCGAGCAACGTCTACCGTATCGACCATCCCGACGACCCGAGTCGCAAGGCAATTCTGTTTGGCGATACCTCGCTACCTACCACCCGCACCGGCGACGTCCCCGTTCCGGGAAACATGGTCCTCAGCTCCGATGGTTTCTCGGCCGGGGTAGCGCCATTTACCCACTTTCCTGGCGCGACCATCACGGGCCTGCCGACTCCCCTCGACATCGAAGCCTCCCTCGACGAGGACTGCCCAACCGTTTTGATTGAAGCTGAAACGGGCAAACGCGTTGCCCACTTCGCTGAGCTCGACGTGTCGGGCGACGCCAGCTCCCAAGCGTTCATGATTCGACCCGTCGTGAGGCTACTGGACGAGACACGCTACATCGTGGCCATCCGCAACGTAGTGGACGAAGACGGCAAGACGCTTTCAGCCAGCAGCGCCTTCAGGGCTTTGCGCGACGGCGTCGAGCATCCCCACCCGTCGGTACAGCTGCGACGCGGCCTGTACTCGGACATCTTCGCAAAGTTGAAGGCCGCCGGCGTGGTCAAAGCCGACTTGCAAATCGCCTGGGACTTCACGACCGCTTCCCAAAAGAGCAACACGCAGTGGCTACTGCACATGCGCGATCACGCGCTCGAGCAAGTCGGCGACAACGGGCCTGAGTACGTCATCGACGAGGTCATCGAAGATCCTTCGCCATCGATCGCGCGACGCATCGATGGTCGCATGACGGTGCCGCTGTATACCGACATTCCCGATGCAGGTGCGCGACTGGTGTTCGACGACAACGGCTTGCCGAAGCAAAATGGCACGGCCGAGTACGGGTTCTTGGTACTCATTCCCAAGAGCGTGGCGGCCGCAAAGGTGCCGGCACCAATCGTGCAGTTCGGCCATGGGCTGCTCGGCACGCGCAACCAAGCGAAAGGGCACGAGGAGTTCGCCGACGAATATGGCCACGTGCTCATCGCCGTCGATTGGAAGGGCATGGCCAGCGACGATTCGGACGGCTTGGCCGAGCTCATTCTGACAGGCAAAGTAGAGCGCTTTGGGCAGATACCGGATCGGTTGTGCCAGGGCTTGGTCAATGCCCTGCTGGCGATGCGCATGGCCCGCGGCAAGCTCGCTGTTGACGAAGCGGTAAAGTTTGACGGCAGCAGTGTGATCGATCCAACCAGGCGTTACTACTTCGGCGAAAGCCAAGGAGGGATCCTCGGCGCGGTCTACATGGCCATCAGCACCGATGTCACCCGCGGCGGCTTGCGTGTGCCCGGTCAGCCTTACAGTCTATTGCTGAACCGTAGCGTGGACTTCTTTCCGTTCTTTGCGGCGCTGCGCGTGACCTACCCCGATCCAGTCGAGGAGCAGGTCCTAATCGCGCTGGCACAAATGCTCTGGGATCGGGCCGAGCCCAATGGCTACGCGCACCATATCGCCAAAGACATGCTGTCGGGCACGCCTCAGCACGAGGTACTGATGCACGTAGCCATCGGCGATCACCAGGTCACGACGCTGGGCGCCCACGTGATGGCGCGGGCCATTGGAGCCAAGCAGATCAAGCCTGCAACCCGGCCGACGATCTGGGGAATCGACCACACCGAGCCGGGCTACGAGGGCTCAGCGATGGTCGAGTTCGACTTTGGTCTTCCCCCCGAGCCCATTACCAACGTGCCCATGGAGCAAGGCGAAGACCCCCACAACAAGGTCAAGAAGCTCACCGCGGCCAAAGCCCAGCTCGACCACTTCTTCCGTACTGGCAGGATCGATCATTTCTGCGACGGCGTCTGCGATCCAGAATAGCCCCTATTCGCCTCGAGCTGACCAGCGCATGTCGCAGACGCCATCACCGTCCGACAGCACGCGCGTTCGTTCGAATTTGCCGCCACGGACGAGGTGCTCGGCGAGGGGGTAATCGAGCGTGCACCACGAATTGCGGAAGAACGCCCGCGCTTCGGCGTCTTGGGTGGCGAAGTAGTCGTTGACCGGGCAGCGCCGGACGTCATAAGCAAACGCGCCGCTCTCACGCCGCACCTGGCAGTCATAACCAGGGGAGGCCAACGGGAAACGGAGGAAGATCGTCTGGATGACCGACATCTGCTTTTCCGGAACCCGCGAAGCGAGCCGACCCAAGAGGCGCTGCAACCGCACCGAGCGCTTGTAACCCGCCCACAAGAAATCGGTACACAGCTCCGTGGCATAGTCTGCAGCCACGCCCTCGGCGCGCACCGCACGGTAGAGCGCGAGGCTCCAAATACCGATGCGCAACATCATGCTGGCACCAAAGGTTCTGTCAGCTGGTGTCCGCTCGAGCTGCTCGAGCCCATCACGAGCCGCACGCTCGAAAATCCGCTTGGCGTCGCGCCGAGTAAAGCGCCCTTTGGCCGGATCGAGCCGGAAACGATTGCGGCCAACAATCGTCCGCTGAAACAGCGGCGCGTAGGGCCGCAGCCAGAGTCGGTTGATCAGCTTCATGTGACCGCCAAGATACCACCCTCTGAGATCGTTGTTGGGGAGGGCTTAGCGTCCTGCCGTCATGGGGCGCGTTTTTTCACCAAGAGGTCACAGCCGGCGCAGATGTGAACAGGGGGCGCTTGCCGTCAACTGGAGCAATTCCTCGAGCCGCCAACATAACACGCAGCGCAGGTGCCCTACCCTACCGACTGGTGTGCGCATTTCTCTAGATCGAGCAGCGCGCGCTTGCGCCAAAGCTCGCCGCCGTAGCCCACGAGCTTGCCGTCGGCTCCGATCACGCGATGGCAGGGGATGATGATCGCCACGCGGTTGTCGCCATTGGCGCCGATGGCGCGAACTGCTGTTGGGCGTCCGAGCGCCCGTGCTTGCTCTGCATAACTGCGCGTCGCGCCATAGGGAATGCGCTGCAGCTCGGTCCAGACTGCTTGCTGAAACTCCGTGCCTGGCACCTTCAAGGGAACCTCGAATTGCCTCCGCGAGCCGGCGAAGTACTCGGCGATCTCGACAGCAGTGCGCGCCAGCACTTTGTTCTGCCCCGGCACGAACTGAGCGTCGAAGTGTTTGCGAAGGCGCCCGATTTGGGTTTGCAGCATGCGCCGATCGACGAACTCGAGCAGGCAGAGGTGCTCACTGGTTGCCACGGCGAGCATCGCGCCCAGCGGGGTGAGGATGCGATTGACCACCAGGCGGTCAGCAGCCCGCGCCCGTCCTGGGGAGGTGCCAAACAGCTTGCCGAATGCTTCCCGAAAAGCGCTCGGCGACTCGTAACCAGCCTCGTAAGCGGTGTCGGTCAAGTCCTCACCCTGGCGAATGCGTCCGAGGGCAGCGCCGAGGCGGCGCGCGCGTTCGTAGGCGTGGAAGGTCATCCCATGATGGCGCTTGAACCAGCGACGCACGCGGGTCGGCTCGAGGCCGTGCGCTCTCAGATCCGCATCTTTCCAGCGGCGCGAAGGGTCTTGCTCCACGGCTTCGAGCAATCCCCGCAACCAGCTCGGCGGCGCGCCGGAGATCTCGAGCGGACAACAGCGTTTGCAGGCTCGATAACCAGCCGAGAGCGCCTCGCGAATACTGGCGAAGTACTCGACGTTGCGCTGTTGCGGCTTACGCGCCGGGCAGGTCGGGCGACAGAAGATGCCGGTGGTCTTGACCGCGACCCAAAACACCCCTTCGTATTGACTGTCCCGGCGCACGAGCGCCTCGTACATCTTGTCTTGGGAGGGCAGTGTCGTGAGCTGCATGAGCCGATGATGCGCGAGGCGCAGATCTCGCTCTACCGAAAAAACGACACGGAAGTCATTCCAAACCACCCTCTGGCGTCGACCGCGCTCCGGGTTGCCACCGGCCTTCTCAGGGTTGGTTGGCGGCGCCGGGCGTGATGTTGGCGCTGAAGACCCAATCCTTGTTGGCCATGTCGCTGTCGGCTCCGTTGGGGAAGCGAATGAGCGAGCCCGCGTTCTGGTTGCTATCGGCCACCATGGTGGGCAGCACCGTGCCTTCGACGAAGCTGAGCGGCATCGCCACACCGTTGGCCAACCCAGCGGTGACGGAGCCCTCGTAGGACAGGGCGTCGATCAGCGTGCCAGCGTTGACGTCGAGGATACCCACGGCGTCGGGCGCGCCGTTCTGGATGTTGTCGCTCGCGTTGGAAAAAGCGATGGTCTTGGCGTTGTTGACCGTGGCGATGAGCGTGCTGCTGCCGACCACGAGGTACTCCCCGCCCGACAAGCTGCCAGCTGGCGACAGATCGACGCGCCGATACTCCTTGCTATCCATCGGATCGGAGCCGTTGATGAACACCAAGGCCAAACCAGTCAAGCTGAAGGGGCTGCCTGTCGTGTTGAGCAGCTCGACGAACTCGTTGGTGTCGCCCTTGACCTGATCGTAGTCGAGCTCGTTGATGACCAAACCGCCGCCCGCCGACACGTCGACGGTGGCCTGGGCGGAGCCGCTGTTGAGACTGGCTGTGACGGTCTCGGTGCCGGTGTTGCCATTGGCCATGAACGAGAAGGTGGCGTCGATTTGCCCAGCGGTGACGCTTTGGGTCGCAGGCACGCTGCCGGCTGTTCCAGGCGCGGTTGCCAAGTTGACGATCGAACCGCCCGCAGGAGCCGGGATGTCCAGCACCACCGTCATCGGCAGTGAAGTCATCGGTGCAACCTTGGAAGAAGCGGGCAGCAGATCGGCAACCTTGGGTTGCTCCGCCGGGCCTACCACGCGCACGTCGGCGGTCAGCTTTACTTTGTCGAGCGTGGCCTCCAAGGTCACGAGCAGTGCTTGCTTCTTCCCGTCGACGAGCACCTCAGCGCTGGTCTGCCCTTGGGCGATCAACACGCCATTGCCCATCCCGGAGTCGGTCGCGACCAAGCTACCAGTGTCGGTGGAGCTGATCGCCACGAAGGTGTTGGTTTCGGCCGGCGCCGACAGGGTCACCGTCAGCGGCGTGGGAATGGTCGCTTTTCCGTTGTCGCCCACGTAAGCGAAACTGAGCGCCGGAGCGAAGCTCAGCAGCTGCGGCTTGCCCAATACGACATCGGCCGCGCTTCTTGGCTCGAGCTTGGAGTTGCCGTTGCGGTAGGCGAGGATCCCGGTGATCGACTTGTAGCTCTGGTTGAGAGGCGGAAACGGCTCGATCTGATAGAGCAAGTCATCGATCCGCAGCGCACTGTCGACCTCGAACTCGTTGGTCGGCTCTTTGTCGCCGGGACCCACAGCGGGTGCGATGTCGGTCACGATCACGTCTTGGACCACCACGATGACGGCTTCGAGCGCAGTGGCTGTTTCGCCTCCTGCTGACGCTGCAGTCACCATGACCGGCTCAGGTGCGGCCTCGCCATTGGAGCTGTCGACCACCACGGTGGCGTCGGTCAGCTGGGTCTGGCCATAGAAATCTGCAACGGTAGCGTCGAGGCTGATGCGATCGCCGACCTTGATGGTGTCGCCGCAGAGCGCCGAGGGGTAGAAGACGAACACGCCCGAGTTGTCGCTGCCGGCGTAGTCTGGGTCGCCGGTCTTGACCTGCAAGAACAAGCCGTTGCCATCGACGCAGCCCGTGACCAACGCTTTGTTCAGCGCCACCACACCGGTCGCCTTGCCGGTCTTGATGTCATAGATGGTCGCCGTGCAGCCCTTGTTGCCCGGGTTGGCTTCCATGGGACAAGCGTCGCAAGCGTCGCCCTTGCCGTCGTTGTCACTGTCCTCTTGTTTTGGGTTGGAGTCGTTGGGGCAGTTGTCCTCGTCGTTGGCCACGCCGTCGCTGTCGCTGTCGGCGGTGTCGAACTCTTTGCAATCGGTGACGTCGGCTTCCAACGGACAGGGGTCGCAGGAGTCGCCAACACCGTCGTTGTCGTAATCAGCTTGCGCGCCATCATCGACGGGGCGCACCGGGTTGAACACCTGCGGACAGTTGTCAGCGCCATCGTCGATGCCGTCACCGTCTGCGTCGCTCGCGGAGGCATCGCCGCTGTAGACGGTCGAGCCGTTGACCGAAGTTGGCCGCATCGGCTTACAGCTGGGCTCGTTCTCTGGCTCGGTGCAGTAGAACAGCGGGTATTGATTGCCCACCGATTGCTCGAGATCTGAGAGGCTCTTGCCGATGTCAGCGCTGGCGCAGACTCGCTTGGAGGTGCCGCAAACATCGAGCACGTCGCAATTGCTAGCCAGTCCATCGACCAGCCCGTCGTCGCCATACAGCACCACACCGCCGCGCAGCACCAGGGCAACCCCTTGCGGCTCGGCGTCGATGATTGCGCGATGATCGCTGAGCGTCTTGGCGTCGAAGATGGCGATATCAGCCACCATGCCTTCGCGCAGCGTGCCAACCACGTCGTCTACCGCAGCGGCTTGAGCAGCTGACTCGGTGACCATGCGCCACAGCTCACGGTCGCTGAAGAAGCCATCGTAGTAGTCGGTGTTGAGCCCATCGGCACAGCGCAGCTCGCGCAACATGTTCATCGAGCCGGTGGGCATCCAGTCGGTACCCAGCACGATGCGCACGCCTAGACGAGCCGCCACCGTCACCACCGCCGTGTCGCCATACAGCGTAATGTTCGAGCGGGGCGACCATACTAGGCTGGTGCCCTCCATGCGCATCAGCGCGTAGTCAGGCGGCGAAAGGCCCACGGCGTGAATGAAAGCGCTCTGCGGCTCGACCAGATCCTCGCCACCACCGCTCTCGGTGCTGACGCAGAGGAATTCGTTTCGCGCCGCAGCGCTAATTCCTTCGGCCACGTGCGGGAAGTAAGCGTCGTCGTTGGAGATGTCCCCCTTGCTGTCGATGCCGGGGTAGTCGCAGCTCATCGTCAGCAGCGAGCCGCCCGAGTCACCGAGCGGGAAGGTCTCGTAGTGGACTGGCTTTTGGGCCAAGCCTTCTTGATCGTCCTTGTCGAGATTGCGCAAGAAACCCGTCGCGCTGCCCGAGCCAACCGTAGAGGTGGCACCGCCCACCAAAAAGCGCAGCTCGCCCCAACGGATCTGATCCTTGCTCGCCCCACCCTTGGAGCTGATCTTGGTGTGGCCGTTCTTACCTTTGCGCCATTCATGGCGGTGCTCGTAGCGCTCGCCGGTGTCGTTGTAGGGCTGGTTGTGCGCGTAGGTGATGTGATCGTGGCTGTTGATGAGTGCTGGCGAGATCACCGCTTGCGGACACACCACCTCGGTGGCGCCTGCCGCCGATGCCGTGCAGTCACAACCCGAGCAAGCGATCTTCCCGCCCGCGTCGACGAGCACTTGTCCGCCCCGCAGGATGCTGTGCTCGAGCATCAGGTCGCCACTGATCAGCAACGCGGCGGTGCCAGCTTTGACCTCGCAGTTTCCGCTGGCGAGGGGGGCCAAGGTGGCGCACTCGACCTCGTCTGGCGAGATGGTGCAGTCGTTCTCGCAACCGTCGTAGGCCACTTGGTTGCCGTCATCGCAGGCCTCGCCCAACTCCTTCAGACCGTTGCCGCAGTCCGTCGGCGTCTCCTTCTCGCAAGTCGATGAGCAGCCGTCGCCGTCGGTCAGGTTACCGTCGTCGCACTCTTCTGAAGCATCTACGATTCCATCGCCGCAGACCCCCTCGTTGCGACAGTGCGCGGAGCAGCCATCGCCTGAGTCATTGTTGCCGTCATCGCACTGCTCGCCAGCGTCGACGACGCCGTCGCCACAGTCCGCCCCGACGTCCTCGCAGGAGCAGCCTTGGGCAGTGATCGCAAACACGATGAAGAGGAGCAGGGCACGTAGAGCGAGAGATGACCGTTTCATGATTCGAGGCCGTTCGGATGGGCGCGCAGACTGGCGGCGCGCGGTCGTTAAACAAGCTAAGAGGCTTGCTTAGGCGTATCAGACGACGCCGTCGAGGGCCGCGACAAAATTCCCCATCGCCCAGGCCGACGAGAAGCTCGTTTACGCGCGCCGCAAGCGAATGAGGGTGATTTCCGATGGGGCGCCGATCCGCAGGGGCGGTCCCCAGTAGCCAGTGCCTCGGCTGACGTAGATCCACATCGAATCGTGTCGATGCAGGCCGGCCACATAGGGCTGCAGCAAGTGCACGACCCAGTTCCAAGGGACGAACTGGCCGCCATGGGTGTGGCCCGACAGCTGCAAGTCGAAACCGGCGGCGGCTGCACCGAAAACACTGCGCGGTTGGTGGGCGAGCATCAGCTTCAAATCGCTCGCTGGAGCGCCGGCGATGGCGCGGCGGGGATCGGTCTCGTGGCCAGCCACACGTCCACCGGCGCGAATGTCCGTCACTCCTCCGACGAGCAATTTGCCGCCCTCGTGCTCGACGAGCTGATGACTGTTGATCAGCACCGACATGCCCAGTGAAGTCAGGTGCTCGACCCAAGACAACACGCCGGAGTAGTACTCGTGGTTGCCGGTCACGAAGTAGCTGCCGTGGGTCGAACGAAGTGCTTTCAGAGGCGCAACGTGATCTCGCAAGGCGTCAACCGAGCCGTCGACCAAGTCGCCCGTGATGGCGACCAAGTCAGGCTTCAACCCGTTGGCAAGCTCGACGACCTCTGCCACATAACCGCCGCGGATGGTCGGCCCGACATGCAAATCGGTCAGCTGCACGATGCGAAAGCCATCGAGCGCGGGCGTGAGTCCTTTTATGGGCACCTCGATCGAGCGAACCGCAGGCAAGGTGCGCGCTTCGTAGAGCCCGTAGCCAAGCAGCAACCCCGAGCCGGCGAGCTTGCCGAAGTTCAATGACCGCAGCAGCGCCCGCCGGCGCTCTGGATCAACCGGCTTCGGATCGGTGGATCCGAACCGGGCCTGCGCCTTGGCAACCAGCCAGATCGCGAGCCAACACAGATCACGAATCACCACGAAAGTGAGCAGCAACGAGAAGAAGCCCAAACCAGTGAAACCGATCCATGCCAGCAGATTGCGCAACGACCCAGCGCTGAGCAGGCCGCGTCCCATGATCGAGCCGATGGTGAGCAGCAGCAGAGCCACCAGGCCCCGCCGCCACCGCCTCCGCTCGACCGACTCTTTGTCCAGCCCGACAGTCAGCCGCCGGCCGACGAAAGCAAACCCCGCTGAAACCAGCAGGGCCACAATCAAAAAGAAGAGGACAAAGCGCACTGAAACCGTAGGGGCGGGGTTTACCCCTGAGAGATCCCCTCATACCTACACCCACACCTGTTCGTTATGAGCGAGGAT
>CAZRGL010000324.1:10409-12536 GCA_964599485.1 uncultured Polyangiaceae bacterium | reverse complement strand
CGCTGCGCTTACGCCGAGCGCAATGTGCCTGGGCGGGACCACAGCCTCGTCCCTCGCATACTCCACTGGCACACTCCGAGCCCCGAGAGCAAGCGGCCCCGGCTGCGCGCAGCGCATGAACCTGCGACTTGTCGGCAGTCGTGCCGCCGTCGCCGCCCACGACAGCGCTCGTGCTCGTCGCCTGCTGCGTACCACTTGAAAGGGAGCCAGAGGACGCGCTACTCGCGATTGGTGGCGAGGCATCAGGGGCTCGAGCCGAGGCCCCGACCGCGGCCGACGACTCCGACTCAACGACTTCGACAGCCGGCCTATTGGAGTGACAGCCAACCAAAACCGCGAGCACTACCCCACTGACAAATGACATCGAGATGCTGTGCTGAAGATTCCAACTGGAGATTCGGTTCATGACGTTCCGCTGACTGATTGATGGGTGCAAGAGTAGTCACAATGCCAAGTCACGCTGTAATAGCAAAGAGACACGCCGCGTCCATTTGGTGCAAAACAGGTGGCAGGTCCGCCTACCTCGTCGTGTGCCAAGAAAAGGCTCAATACTGAATGCCAGCGATTCCCGGCACTAGGTATGGCAGTCGGCACCACCACGCGCATGGTCTGACCATCACACCAGCAACGCCGCCGCGGGCCATGTAGGCGCATTTCGCACTTTAAATGCTACTTCTTGCCGCGACATGCCTCTTGTTCGTGGCGGGTGGGAGGTTTCCCGCCGGCCAGCCGTCGCCGGGCGCTTCTCGAAGCTTTCATGTTCTTGGTGTCATGGTGATCACCAAGTTGCGTTACGGGGGCAATATCGCCACCAGTTCCGCATGCGTCTTGTAGCCAACCCCTCCCCATTCTGGCTATCAGGCCATCCTGGAAGCGACCAGGGCGCCTTGGCGACGGCGAGCGTCGTTGCATGGGAAGACTTGTCTTTGCTTTGAGAATTGAATTGAGAGGAACAGATGCACGGAAACTCGCCAACGAAAAAATTGCTGTCGAATCCCTCGATATTGTACCTCGCGGCAGCACTGCTGGCCTTGCCCAACAGCGCATGTAGCGACCCCGACGTTGAGGACAACCACGGGTATACCTGCCCAGATAAGCCGGCACCAAAGGGCGACCCCGTTGGCGACAAGACGATACATGAGCTCGCTCGGCACAACGTCGACGGTGACAATTTGGTCGGAACGGTCAAGCCGACCCATCTCTCGGTGTGGAAACGTTTCGCCAGCTTCTTCCCGGCCTCTACACGACCCGAGGTGAAGCTATTTGTGGCAATAGACGCAATCAAGTCGTGCGACGTCGATGGTGCGATGCAACCCAGCGCCACGAATCCCAAAGACTTCTACGTCGCTCTGGATGTAACGAATGCATTCGGGGCAAAGGCTCTCGACCGCACCATGATTCACGAGTTTGCACACTTGCTGACGCTGCGTTCCAGCCAGATCCCTATCGACGAGTCCGCGGTCGACAAGTGCACTGTCTACACAACGGACAAGGGTTGCCCGACTGAGGCGGCTTATCTGCGGAAGTACTGCACCGAATTCTGGCCGGACTATCTGCTTGCAACCGCCCGCCAAGACCCGCCAGATGCAAAAGAGAAGCGGTTCGCAACTGGTAATTTCGTCACGCAATACGCTGCAAGCTCTCCTACCGAAGACATCGCGGAGGTGTTTGCGGAATGGGTCATGAGAGACAAAGTTGGAACCGGCAACACCGTCTTAGAGCGCAAGCTACGGTTCTTTGCAGACTATTCCGAGGTAGTGACAATTCGAGCGGCAGCCCGAAAAGCACTCGGCAAATGATCTGGCACTCTGCTGCCACTTCGCGTGTTTTCACCGATGCAGGTGAATGTTCCACCTATCACGCATGAGCAGCCCAGAGATTAGACCGCGCCACGGACCACACTTTGACTGGAGTAATTGGAATGAACCTTACGAATACTACTTATCTAAACACCCCCGCTGCCCACAACACGAGCTGGCGTCGCCGCCTCGGCTTCGCTCTTGCCTGCTCCACAGTGGGCATGGCTGGATTGGTCATCAACAGCCCCGTGCAAGCATCCGAACAGGTCGGCCAAGCGCAGCTGCCCATCGTCGGTGGCAAGGCCGCCACAGAAGCTGAGATCCAAGC
>CAZRGL010000324.1:0-10399 GCA_964599485.1 uncultured Polyangiaceae bacterium | reverse complement strand
GGGGCAACGCCCGCCACTTATGGTTCTACCAACGCGACCGTTGCCCGGCTCAGTACGCAAGACCAAGAACCGTTCTGCACCGGCACGCTAATCGCCCCCCGCGTGGTGGTCACCGCCGCCCACTGCATATCCGAAATCAACGACGACAAGGCCACCCCCGAGCCGCCTGAGAAGATTGCCGTCGGCGTCGGCTCTCTAGAAGCCAAGAAGACGCCCAAGAACAAGATCTACTCGGTTTCCAAAGTGGTCCCACATCCGAGCTTTCCCAACATGGAGGAGTCGAAGGATCCGACCGGCCTGCTACATCAACACGACATCGGATTGCTCGTGCTCAGCAAGCCGGTCGAGGGCATGAAGCCGGTGCCCGTGCTGCCTTTCAAGCAATTCGACAGTGTCCTCAAAGAGGGCACCCCCATCACCATCACCGGCTATGGCGTCACCGACGATGAGAGCGCGGGCGTTCTCTTCACGGCGCAGACTCCTTACCAGCGCCGCAGCGACTCGGAGTTCTTGGCCGGCCGCAAGGGTGAGCCCGACAGCTGTAACGGTGACTCTGGCGGACCGGCCTATGTGTCGCACGACGGAAAATTGTTCCTCATCGGCGCCACTTCACGCGCCTCCGCAAACTCCACCGCCGCCTGCGGAGAGGGCGGGATCTACTCATTGGTCTCAGCCTTCGATGACTGGATCAAGGCGTCGGCCGATGACCTGTATCCCCCCGCTGCGCCTTCCAACGAGAACAAGGCCAATGCGGCCGAGGACCCTGATGACGGCTGCAGCGCTACTGGTCGCAAGGACCCCGGCAATTGGCTTGGCGCCTGGCTACTGGCCCTCGGCTTGGTCGTCGCCCGCCGCGACCGCAGCAGACATTGAGCACATTCATCATCTATCCGCCTGGCGGCATCGGTGTTGAGCCTGAGGTGCGGCAATCGTAGGCACGCCGCTGTCCCACACGACGGGGATCTGTCCCCACACCGAGCTTATCAGAGCACAATAATCCGCCTGGAATACGCTCAGGTCGAAGCTCGCATGGTCGCCTAGATCTGTCGCAACGTACAGCTGGGCGTCTTTGAGCAGAAGGTGCTCGACGCGGCCATGCAGCTTCGCGTGGTGAAGTCTAGCGCCGCTCTTTTGGCTCCATATGTCGACGATGCCATTGGCGTATCCGCCGATGAACGTGCCCTTTGGGCCGGGCAGCATGATGGTAACAGGGCTGGGCCACATGGGCTCGAGCGGCGGTGGCCGGATATCGCTCGAAGACGACAATGCCAACGGCTCGATGGTGCCATTCGGAAAGCCCAGCATGATTTGTTTTCGGCTGCGCACGAGCGCAGTGACACCTGCCGGAGCGGGGTGAGCACTCAGCTTGTTGCCAGCACCATCGAGCTGCAGGACCTGCTTGCCAGCGGCGACCAGCATGCCACTGCCATCAGGCCCGATTGCGCTGACCTGAGCTGCCAGCTTCGATACCGCCGCTGGGCGATGCAGGTGAAGCTCGTCTCCTTCCACCACAGCGCATCCGCCCGAGATGGCCAGAACCTCGCGCGGCGCCCGCAGCGCCTTTGTGGAGATCAAACGATCGGCTCGAGTATCCCAAGTTTCGAGGCGCCGCTTGAAGGTGATCAAGCAACTCAGACCTGTACCCGGATCGACCGAGGCGAGCCTAGCCCGCTGCGCGATGGCCTGACGCCAGTCGGCGACCTTGCTTGCGGACGCTAGCGTACCTTGCGCAAGGGAAATCCAACCGCGATGGGTCAACAGCTCTGGCGGCTCGCTCAACATCACCGGTGCACGCCAGACAGGCGTCCCATCCTCGGTGCTCCAAAGGCGCACGGTGCCGTCATCGCCAGCTGTCACCACGCGCTTGCCATCCGGGCTGTAGCGAATGTCGTTCACGTCACCCACGTGGCCCTCGAGCGCCGTACTCTCGCCGCTATCCAAGTCAACGATGTGAGCCCTGCCAATTGCCGTGGAGACTGCGATGCGCTTGCCCGAGGGAGCAAAGGATACGCTGAAGACCCTCGCATCAAGGGTGCTGACAAGCCGGCTGGTGTCGGCAGCGAGATCCCACAACCTGACGGCGCGATCTGCACCTCCTGACAGCAGTGAGCGTCCGTCGGGGCTGAAAGCGACACTGTGGACGAGGTCGGAATGCCCGCTCGACCGTTGCCGTTGCGCACCGCTGGTCACGTTCCACGTGCGCGCCGTTCTGTCCTGGCTCCCTGACGCGAGCGTTTTCCCATCCGGATGAAAAGCAACCGACAAGACCGCCCCTTCGTGCCCGCGCAGCACCCGTCGCATGCCAGTGGCGAGATCCCAAAGTCGGATAGTCCTGTCATTGCCGCAGGAAACTGCGAGGCGCCCATCATGACTGAACCCAACATTCTGGATCTCACCAGTGTGTCCCTTCAGCGCGTGCAGCTGCAGACCACTATCCACATCCCACACGCGCACCGTCTTTTCGACACCACCGCTAGCCAGCGTCTTCCCCCGCGGACCAATGCGTACGCTCGTAATGCGTGCAGTGTGACCGTGCAGCCGTCGCCGCTCGGCCCCAGTCTCCGCATTCCAGAGCAATATCACGCGGTCGCCGCCTCCCGAGGCGAGCATCGAGCCATCCGGGCTGAAATCAACGCTATTGACGTGCAAGTGGCCACGTTGAACCTGACTGTTCGACGCGCCCCGGGGATCCCACAACCGAACCGTGCCATCCAAGCTGCCCGAGGCGAGCAGCTTGCCGTCGGGGCTCGAGGACAGTCCGCGCACCGTCTCCATGTGTCCCTCCAAGGACTGGACAACGGGCTGCCGACGAGCCACATCCCAGCGTCGAATGACCGTGTCCAACCCCGAGGAAAAGAGCGTACGGCCATCGGAGCTGAACTGCACAGCGTAGACGGCCCCAACATGGCCGACAAATGCATGCAGCTGCTTGCGCTGGGCAAGGCTCCATAGGCGCACCGTCCCGTCCAAGCCGGCGGACGCTAAGCTCTGGCCATCGGGAGCAAACTGGACGTCCCGAACCACGTCTTTGTGACCTTCGAGCATGCCGCGCTCGGCGCCGGTGGTCGCATCCCAGAGTCGGATCGTCTGATCGGCGCTCGCCGAAGCGAGAAGCTTGCCATCGGGACTGAATTGGACCTGAAGAACCCCGCCCGAGTGTCCCTCGAGCACCTTTCGGACAGCTCCAGTGACAACATCCCAAAAGCGTATCGTGCGGTCGTTACTCGCGCTGGCGATCACTCGACCATCCGGACTGAAGCTCAGGCCCCAAACGCCGGCCTGGTGGCCGGTCAAACTCCGACTACTGCCGTCCTTCAGGTCCCATAAGCGTATCTCCCCAGCCCAATCACCGCTCACCAGTTGCCGGCCATCCGGTGAGACAGCCAGCCCTATGGCCTTGTCGCGATGACCGCGCAGCGGGCGCGCCGCCCCCGTGCGCGTATCGAGCAAGTAGATAGCGCTATCTGCGTTTGCCAAAGCAACCGTCTTGCCGTCATCGAAAATCTCCACAGCGTACAGGGACAGTCCAACTCTTCGATGCCCGAGCAGGGGTTGTTGTGACAGCTGCCACCACAATCCACGCGCAGTGAGCGAGTCCTGTATCTGAAACGCGCTGCGGAGCTTGGCGCGCGCCTCGAGATACTCGCCTCGGGTCACCGCCTCTCGTGCGCCCTCGAGCAACGCCTCGGCTTGCCCGCGCTCTGCTTGCTCTCGTCTCTGCTCTGCCAGTCCGCGGCTGTGTTGTGCTTCACGCTCGCTGGCGGCGAGCACCGCGGCGACCACCACCAGCACGCTTACCGCCACTGCTACGCTTGCACGGCGCGTCCATGTTCGGCGTGACTGTCTCTTCGCCGCTGCTTGGAGGAACTCGGTCGTGTGCTCCGTCACTGGGGTGGAGCTTCGGTTTAGCTTGCGTAGCGCCTCTGCGAGCGCAGCGCGGGACCACAGCTCCGCGCCGCGACGGCCGCGTTTGTGCCACAAATCCGCAGCCTGCGCAGCCTCGCTGAGAAAGGAGAGGTCCTCCTGACTCTCGTCAATCCAACGCGAAAGCGTCGTCCAGGTCTGAATGAGCGACTCATGCGTGAGCTCGAGCAACGCGCCAGCGTCATTTCGGTCTCGAGGCTTCGACACCGAGACCAAACGCGCTCGAATGAGCCGCTCGACCACGAGCTCCGCATCGCCGTCCAGACCGCTCAACGCTTCCGGTTGGGGAAGGATCTTGCGCGTGCGATGCTCGGTAACGAGCCGCAGGAGCAGCTCTCGCGCAATCCTCAGCTCCTCGGGCGAAAACGCATCGAGCACGCCGTCGGCGTGTCGTGCGAGCGCCCCTTCCACCCCACCTACCTGCTCATAGGCGGCGCGTGTCAAGACGCCGTCCTTGCGACCGCTACGCTGCCACAAGAGATCAGCGGCAAACTGCAATAACGGCAGTGGCGCCAGACAACGCTCATCCCCCTGCGCCACCACCGACTTGATCATCTCTGCTACGAGCTCGGGGTCTTCGTAGCGGCCTCCCACCATTTCGACAGGCTTCAAGAGCACCTGCTCGAGCGCTTCTGGCTCCGGGTTACGCAGAACCATGATGTGCATCAGAGCCGTCTGCGCGTTGGCATTGGTCGCCAATTGGCCGAGGAAGTCATTCCGCAGGGCAATGACAACGCGTATTGGATCTACCGGATCGTCTGCTGCCAGGCACACCGCGTGCAGAAATCGCCCCACCGCTTCGTCATCTGCAGCCAGCGTAAACACCTCCTCGAGTTGATCGACAAACAGCAGCACTTTGCCGCCCTGCTCTTCAGCGAGGGCGCGCAACCGCAGCGAAAGCTCATGAGGCGAGCTGGCCAGGGACACCGCGAGCTCGCCGGTGTCCTCATCGCTCGTCTCTCTGTCGAGACTTCGCAGGGCCATCGCCAATGCCGAGAAGGGACGGACACCTGGTCGCATCTGAATGCACGACCATTGTTGTCGCTCCTGCAAACGAGGGACGAGGCCTGCCTGGACGAGTGAGCTCTTGCCGACACCCGAGGGCCCGACGAGCGTCAGCATCGATTGTCGCCGCAACCGTTCGGCCATGGACGCAATCTCGGCATCACGTCCGAAAAACAGGCCTGCGTGCTGCTCGCCGAATGCGTCTAGACCTCGAAAGGGCTCGCGTTGACTCCGCTCTTGCCGCGGCGCCGTGAGCAGCTCCCCCAGAACCTGCATCAGCTCCGAAATCGTTGGCCGCTTCGCCGGATCCCTCATCAAGCACCGGGCAATCAGCGCTGCGAGCTCTTCGGCCACATCCGGTCCCTCGACCAGCGTAGGAGAGAAAGCGGAGTCACTGACCTTGGCGCTCAGCTCTGAAACACTTTTGGCAGGAAATGGTCTTTCACCCGAAATCAGCTCGTACAGGATGACCCCGAGCGCCCATACGTCAGTGGCCGGACTGCAGTGGGTCTTCTCCCATTGTTCCGGCGCCATATACCAGGGTGTGCCCATGGCACCGCTGCCCTGTATGCCGCCGAAACGAGTAGACAGCGGCGCTATCGAGGCGGGGCCTTCGCTCTGCAGGAGCTTCGCCAACCCGAAGTCGAGCACCCGAACGCCCCCTTCGGAGCCCAGGTGCACATTTGCCGGCTTGAGATCGCGATGCAGCACACCATGCCGGTGCGCCTCCGCGAGTGCCTCCACGATCGCGAGCGCGATGCGCATCGATTCACTCGCACCGAGCTTCTGTCCAGTCGCGCGTTCCCCCAGCGATTGTCCTTCGAGGTACTCCAGCGCGAGGTAGGGTATCCCCTGAAATTCTCCCTCCGCGTGGTTGGTCACGATGTTCGGATGGCTGAATTTCGCGGTGGTCCGCGCCTCGAGCTGAAAGCGGGCGATCGCATGGTTCGAGCCTAGTAGCTCCGGCAGGATCACCTTCAACGCAACCTTGCGGCCGAGCTTGCTGTCTCGGGCTAGATACACCTCGCCCATACCGCCGCGGCCCAACAGACGCATGATCCGAAAGTGCTCCACGACCTGGCCGGAGGAGAAGAGAGCAGCCCTATCGCTGTCCCTCTGGCCATCAAATCGGGTCGTTTCAGTATCGCGTGAGCCGACTGGGCGCTGCCCTGATTCGCGGCCGCGCGCGCGCACAGCGTCCGCCATGAGCTCACGGCAGTGCGTGCACTGGTCGATATGCTCGTCAAAGGCCCCGTTGTCGTCATGCGCGACAGACCTATCAAGGAAACTCAGTGCCCTATTGGCATCGAGGCATCTCATCGTGAGCCTTCAACGTCTCGGAAGTCCACCGCACCGCCCCGAAGGCTGCAGCCTTCGCTCTGTACACTGGCGTTGCAGAGCTGGGAGATGGCGCAGTCAGTTGTCAGTTGTTGATGTGACCCGCAGCTCGCGCTGACGGGCAACCACGAGGCGCTTTTCCTCATGGCCCGGAATTTGCCCTGGGAGCAGCGCTCGAATGCCGCATGCCGTCGCTAGCTCGTGTGAGCGGGCTTGATAGGCCGATCACTCGTAGTATGCTCGCGGAGCGCTTGCCCTTAGCTTCAACTTGAATACTGCCATCTCGACAGATTATGTCGAACACCACATCGCATACCCAAACGCTACTCGAACATCTCCCTGTGGATCGGCGGGCGGAGCTGGCTCAGCTCGGTGATCTGGAAGAGGAGCTCGAGAAACTGTTGCACACGGCCAAGACGGCTTGGCCTCAGCTGAGGGTGGACGACCACATGTTCATCCGCTACGTGGCTGACCGGCTCACGACAGGCCTCCCTGCACCTGCTGCGTTGCGGCGGATCCGCGCCGACCAACTCTATCTCGCATGTGCCTGCGTAGCTGCAGACGAGGGGGCGGCAACGGCGTTTCGTGACGCGTTTTCATCACGCATCAAGGCGGTGCTCGCACGGGCCCGATTGTCCGACGTGGAGGACGACATCCTGCAGGACATGCTGACGCAACTGCTCGTCGGCCGCTCTGACAAGGGTCCCGACATCCGCGAGTATGCGGGGCGGGGAGATCTAGGTGCTTGGACAGCAATCATCGCGCTGCGCACCGCCCGACGCCACGTCCAGAAATCACATCGCTATCGGTTGACCGACGACAACCTGCTGTTCGAAATGGTGGTCGAGCATTCAGATTCGGAGCTGCTGCAGCTCAAGCAGTTGTACCGCGAGCCCGTGAGAGCCGCCTTCGAATCGGCTCTCGCAGCACTATCCGCTCGAGATCGCAACATTCTCCGTTATGAGTTGCTCGATGGGATGAGCGTGGTGCAAATCGCGGAGGTCTACAGCGTCCACAAGACAACTATTTTGCGCTGGCGCGCCGCTGCACGAAACACCCTGTTTCACGGGATCCGCAACATCCTCGGCAAAGAGCTGAAAGTACATGCGTCGGAGCTCGAAAGCATCATACGCCTCGTCCAGAGCTCACTCGAGCTGAGCTGGGCGCGGTTACTGGACGCCGAGCACAGCAGTACGCAGTAGATCAAAGTAGCTAGCATCGCCTTGCTCATGGAAGCCAACCACAATCTCATCTTCCATGACGGCGGAACCCGCGAGCTCGGCGCCAACGCAGGCATTGCCTACGGCTAGGGCTCAACCTGGGCTCGCGACCGCAGGTGGACGACGCCCGTTCGGCTCTTGCTCATGATGTTGATCTTGGTCTCGCTGGGATCGTTCTCGCCAAAACCGCCAGGGCAGAACAGAGTCAGACCTCCTTCGGCGAGAGAAAGCAACGAGCTCTTCTTTACGACACGTCACTCGAATTCGCGGTCGATGAACATCTTTGAAACCGACGGTCTGCTGGTCTTTGGGTCGATCTTGCCCACCCTGGTGTACAAGCTCGTCACGCCATCGCCGTCGCGGTCCCCCTCGGCAGCAACCTCGAAACCGTCGGGCCCGGGGTCCGGTCCACCACGAGCCGGGCCGAGAAAACCGCTGCCCTGGTTGTAGTGGAGGCGAAAACGCAGCGGACCACGGACAGCAAACTTCAAACACTTCCACCCAGCTGTGTCGTTGCCCGTGTTGAAGTCCTGGTCCATTTCCCGCGAAGGCACGATTGAGCCTGCGCCGGGAACCGCCGCCGGCACGGGCAGGGCGCTCGTGCACAGCTCGTGCACCGGCCACGGTGATCGTTCGGAACGAAAGCCGGTCGATTCGCGCTCGTAGGCGGCAACCGCCCCGCGTGTGATTTGGTTGACGCGCGCCTGCGCTTCCGCTGACCACTGATCGAGCAGGCGTGAGTGGCGATAGTAGGCCAAGCCGGGACCAGCAAGGAGGACAGAGGCGGCACAGCCAACCAGCGGCCACAGCCAGCGGCGCTTTGGCAACCAGTCGTCGATCCGGTCGATGACTCGCTCGAGCTGGGCGAGCTCCTTGCGCGCCGCCGTCAGCTGTGTTGGCAGCTCGGAAAGCCGCTGCGCGTCGGCCTCGAGCTGTTCAATCTGCGCCAACAACACTTCCCGCCGCTCGCGGGCGGCCACCTCATCGTTTCTGTAAACCGAGCTCTTCTCTTGTTTCACATATCACCCAAACCAATCGCCCTTTCGAAGCCGATTGCAGGTTTCGTACCAATCCTAGGTGTCCATGCACCCTCTTCGTCTTCTTGGTGCCCGTGTGGGCCGGCTTCCCCATCACGCCCTTGTCTGTCGGGCTTACTGGGCTTGTGTGGCTTCTATTTCTGGGGCAACCGACGATAGCCCGACATTGGCTGGATGCTCGGCGGCGGAAGCGGCTTCGCTACGCAGTGACGAGTATGCGCGTGTTGATCACATCGAACTCACGCGGCGTGGTTTTCGCGCGTGACATTGCGGACATTCGAACCGTCATGGTATCTCATGGTTGCTGCGGCGCTGACGGCGGATGCAGCTCGCAGCTCATCTGCTGGCGACTTTCGATGCCGCGGCCGATGGCCACCCGGGTAGCCGAGGATTTCTTGCCGAAGCGCGCGATGATGCGGGCCGGCGACACCGGCGTCGACTTGTAATGGTCGAGGCCGTTGCCGAGCTGCCCGTCGTGGTTGTCTCCCCAGCAGCGAGCTGTACCGTCGGTCAGAGCGGCACAGGTGTGATTGCGCCCGCTGCCCATGGCAACCACATTCGACAGCCCCGCGACCGCCATCGGCGACGCACCATTGACGTAGCTGCCGTCCCCCAATTGGCCGAATTGGTTCTGCCCCCAACAGCGAGCTTGCCCATCGCTGAGCACAGCGCAGGTGTGGTGATGATTGGTCTCGATTGCAACGGCATTGGCCAAACCAGTGACGACCACCGGTGTGGTGCTGCTCGAGGAGCCGTTGCCGAGCTGGCCGTAGTTGCCAAATCCCCAGCATCGACCGGTGCCATCGGCGAGCAACGCACACGTGTGGTTGTCGCCGGCCGAGAGAGCCATTGCGCTCGACAGCCCTGCGACGACCACCGGTACGGTACTCGAGCCTCCTTGACTATTGCCAAGTCCGCCGCTGCCCCAGCAACGCGCCCCGCCGTCGCTCAGGAGCGCGCACGTGTGCCCCGCCCCGGCCGCAACCGCTATCGCGTTCGAGATACCGGATACGAGCACGGGAGCGCTGCTGTGGCTCGTGCCGCCATTGCCGAGCTGGCCAAAGTTGCCCCGACCCCAACAGCGGACCGTGCCGTCGCCCGAGACGGCACAGGTGTGGCCGAACCCAGCGGAAACGGAGACCACGTTCGCGACTCCGGCTGCTTGCACGGGCACGTTGATCAAGATGTCGCCGACTTTGGCGAGCTGGCCGAATTGGTTGGAGCCCCAGCACCAGACCGTGCCGTCGCTGAGAAGGGCGCAGCTGTGATTGCCGCCTCCCGAGGTAACGGCGGTAGCGCTCGAGATACCGGTAACCGCGACAGGTGCATTGCTGACCAAATACGTACGCTGCCGGCGCCGCCCGCCAGCTCGACAGAGCTGCCGCAACCTGCCGAGGCCAAGAGCAACGTTACGAATACTGATGACCACACCTTCACATCCCAATCCGTCAGCTCGACGTGATCGCAGGAAGCGGGCGCTCAGTTGGTACGAAACACGCTCCCCACGGCGCGCTGCATGAACAGGGCCATGAACACAGTGACCAGATCGGTGCTGATGCGCGCGTCGAGCGTGTTCATGGAGGCGGCGCAGCTCTCCTGGCGGGCGCCATCACCGGGGGCTTGTCGCTTGCGCGATGGAAACGCCGCTTTGCAGCGCGCCATTGGCTCAAATTGAAGGTTGGGAAGGCCGCGCAGTTACTCGCCGTACAAGTAGAGCATGAAACGGCGCACATTCGAGGTCGATCCCTGGAAGCTCACGGCCAAGCAGCTCAAGGCCACGCTCACTGCCGCGGGCATCAAGCCGTACGGTAGCGAAAAAGCACTTCTCATCGCTGCTCTGGCGGGCGCGCTCATCGGACACCGAAAGGAAAAACT
>CAZRGL010000323.1:0-12544 GCA_964599485.1 uncultured Polyangiaceae bacterium | reverse complement strand
CGAGCTGCTCACCAGGCTTGTAACCAGCTGCCTCAATCGCACGGATCACGTACTTGAGCGCCTCTTCGTTGTTCTTGAGCCGGGGCGCGAAACCACCTTCGTCGCCGACCGCCGTAACCAATCCATCTTTCTTCAACAAGCCTTTGAGTGTGTGAAAGACCTCGACGCCGGCGCGGAGCGCTTCGGAGTAGTTTGGCATGCCAAAGGGCACGATCATGAACTCCTGGACCTCGAGCCCGCTGTCGGCGTGCATCCCACCGTTGATGATGTTCATCATCGGTGTGGGCAAAACGCGCGCCGCGGCGCCTCCGAGATAACGCCACAGGGGCAAGCCCACCGCATCCGCAGCCGCGCGAGCCACCGCCATCGATACGGCCAGGATCGCGTTCGCCCCCATCTTCGCCTTGTTCGGCGTGCCGTCGACCTGCAGCATGATGCGATCGATTTCCGGCTGGTCCAGCGCGCTGAGCCCCATGATCGCCGGCGCGAGCGCGCTCTCGATGTTCTGCACGGCGTTGCGCACACCTTTGCCCAGATAGCGCTCTTTGTCGCCATCACGCAGCTCGATCGCCTCATGCTCACCGGTTGAGGCACCGCTCGGGACTGCAGCCCGACCGTGACCACTCTCAGTGAACACTTCGACTTCAACAGTTGGGTTTCCGCGAGAATCAAGGATTTCTCGGGCGATTATGCTCTCGATGTCGGTCATGGTTGCAGCTCCTCCTCGTCGGACCATCCGCCGTAGTGTTCGCGGGTGTTGTTGTTGCGGGTTGCTTTTAACTAAGCTCTGGGGCGCGTGGAACAGTCGATCGGTGTATTCGGACAAGATGTGTTGCTTTGGGTGTGCCTGATGCGCCAGGCCCAACAGCGCCCTGCCGCCCACGAGGTGCACAAACATGCCAGCTGGCTTCTCGATGAGCTGAAGCGCTCGCGTGAAGCCCAGCAGCTTCCCATTCAGTCGGTTGATGACGGGATGTTCGCAATTTGCGCGCTCATCGACGAGATCGCAATGGGCTTGCCCGACCTGCGGCCAACCTGGAGCCAATACATGCTCCAAGCGATGCGCCACAACACCAACAGCGCAGGCGTCGAGCTCTTCCAGCGTCTGCAGCGGGTTCGCGAGGGGCCCAAGAGCATCATCGCGACCTTTGCGGTCGTGCTCGGCCTCGGATTCCAAGGCTGCTACGGCCTTCCGGGAGCCGACCGCTATGCTCTGTACCAGCTGCGACGCGACCTGTCGGTGCAGCTCGGCGTCGATCCGGACCGCGACTGGAACGGCGGCGTACTGCAGCAGATTCGCATCGAGGAAGTCGAGAACCTAGAGCTGTTCAAGCAGCCTTGGTACAAATCCGTCTGGCTGGGCCGCATCATCGGCCTGCTGCTGGTGCTGTCCGCGCTCACCACAGCGCTACTGGTATTTGTCCTATGACCACCTTCGCGTACGAGCTTGCCAGCTTGCTGGCCGCCCAAGAGCAAGCACGCCCAGGTGATTCCGAGGGCGCTTATGCCATGCCTTGGTATCTCGTCATCGGCGAGCCGGGCAGCGGGCGTTCCTCTGCCATACGCGCACTCAACCTGAGCTGGCCGCGCGGTGATGGCCCCGTCCCGATGAATGTGCCCCAGCAGCGCTGCGCCTACTGGCTGCCGGACAAGGCTGTTTTCATCGAGCCCGGCCCCACGGTGATCGGACCGGACCGGCAAGAACGGGCCTTGCAAGAGCTCTGTTGGGAGCTCAAAGTCAAACGGCCGCGCGAGCCCATCGATGGAATGATTTTGATAGTCGACGCGCGACGACTTGCCGACGCCGACGAAGCTCAGCTGAAGCGCTACGCGAACACCCTTCGCCGCTATGTGATCGAGATCATGCAGGCGCTCGCGGCCGAAGTGCCTGTCTATGTCATCTCCACCGCCGCTGACGATCTTTGGGGCTTTGGCGACGTCTTCCGTTGGACAGCCGAACGGCGAGACGAGGAGCCTTGGGGCTTTTCCTTGCCTCCGGATTTGCCCTCCTCGCAAACACCCGACCGCGTTCGCAATGAGCTGGAAGGATTGAGCGCCCGCATCGAGGCGATGTGCTTCGACAAGCTGTCGGGCGAGGACAACATCGAAATACGGGCGCGCGCATTTCAGCATTTGGCAGAGGGACGCGACCTCATCGACAGGTTAGGCGACTTCATGCAGGTCATCGCCATGGCCAACGCGTTCGAGCGAGCCCCGTGGGTACGCGCCATGGTGTTCGGCAGCGGCACGCCCGGCACCGGTCAGCGACTACGCCATCGCATGGAGCAGTTCGTGGGCATGGGCTACCACCCTCCCCATCAGAGCGGCACCGCCCAACCGGGCGGGATGCCCATCCACGCCATGCTCGATGGGGTTTTGCTTCCAGAGCGCGACATCGTGCCGACCCGCGTCCGTTGGCGTGACGACATCTTGCTCGTTTTGCTCATCTTTCTCGGGGTGGTCGGCTGGATCGGACTGATCACGGTGCTCGTCGTCCGAGCCGTGGGCTAGACGAGGGGCTCATTCGGAAAACTTCGGGCTCAGCCGCGCCGGATCACAGTTTGCGGGCAGAAACGCTACCGATGTTGATGGTCAGCTCGAAGCTGATCTCGGACCAGTACTTGCTGATCGCCTCAGTGGCATAAGCAAGCGCGGGCTCGAAGTCCTCAGCAGCAGCAATCGATGAGACGATATCCGGCCCGACCACCAAGCGAGCGATGGGATCTTCGAGAAAGTCGCGACCGTTCTCGAAGGTCACGGCCACCAGCTCGACTCCGACATCGACCTCCGTGAAACCAGCCTGCTCAATCTGCTCCACCAGGGTTTCAGGGTTGGGACGGTTGCCCGCCGCCGCGTCGACCGCCTCGCCGAAATGAGGTTGATCGTGTCGCAGGGCGTACTCCCTGAGCATGTCGTATACCTCGGGGTAGGAACCGCGCAGGGGCAATGAGACGACGGCCTGCCCCCCGGCCGTGAGCAGCCGAAACAGCTCGCGGAAGACCGGAGCGTAGTTGCCATGCGGACCGAGTGGGTGAATGGCCAGACAATGGGTGAATTGGCCATCCGGCAGAGGGGTCGGATAGCTCTCGGCATGCACATATTCGGCAAACATGCCGCTCAACAGGCTGGCTTTGGTGCGCGCGAGCTCGAGCGCTGCCGGCGAGGCGTCCACACCGTTGATGACGCTACCTGGCAAGTGGCGAATGATCAGCTCTGCCGGGTACCCCGTCCGGCACGCGATGTGCGCCACGGAGGCAGGACTATGTCGAATGAGCATGGGGACCGCGGGCTCCCCAAATGCGCGCATGTAGCGCGAGACCACCAGCGACTCGTAGATCGCAGCCTCTGCAGCGGTCAGTTGGAGCCCCAGCGTCATGATGCGATGTGGTCCTACTCTTCTGGTTGGCGCAGAAGCTCGATGGCCTCGATCACCAGCTCGCCGAGAGATACCTCTGCTTGGAGCTGCTCATCGTCTCCGACCGTGGTGGTGCGCTCATCGCCTTGCAGCGGCAGCAGCAACTTGACCGCCGAAGGATCGCCAACCTCGACGAGCGCCTCAATCGCCGCTGCAACAGCATCCACGTCCGGGTGCTCGAGGAACTTGCCCAGCAGGACGGGCGCGCCCACATCAGGGAACTCGACCAAAATGTAGGGCAGCTCGACCAGCGCTGGCGAGCCCGTGCCAAGACGTTCGAGCGCCCGCTCGATCCCCAAGGCGACCTCTTTGAAGCGTTCGAAAGCGAGTCCTTGCAGTTGCTCGCCGGCTTCGTTACGCGCCTCCGGATGCTCCACATCGAGCACGTCGATCAAGGCGTCCACCACGTCGCCACCTTCGAGCTCACCAAGCAGCCGAGCCAAACAGACCAGCCGCAATGACGCTTCTTCTGAGTCATCCAGAGCCGCCGCCTCGGCGATCGCGTTGCGCACCTCGCCGATGATCTCGTCGCGCTCCTCATCGGTGCGCAACGTCAGTTGGTCATGGTACCGGCGCGCTTTTCGCTCCGCAGCGAACAATGCCGCGATGGTCGCCTCGATGCTACGTTGCTCCTTAGCCACTCAGGTGAGCTATCAATGGCGCCCATCCGACGCAAGAGAAGAGCTGACGAAGGCAACAGAGTTTGTCGTTCGCGTGTTGAGCTATCAGCTGCTTCCCACGCTGCGTCATGGCGGCAGCAGGACCCTTTGGATAGGCTCTCACAGTGCATCCCGTGATCAAAGCAGCTGCATTGGCGGCCACGCTCACTGCCTTGAGCGCGCCATCAGCAGTGGATCCTGTTGCACCACCCAGCCCAACCAAACCACGCGCCCAGCTAGCGACGAACCGTTGTCCAGGTCGAAGCATTGCACTGTCGCAAACAGCTGCTTCCACGCCTTGCTTGCTGCTACCGACTGGTGGAGCCGCACACGTCCCTGCCCGAGGTCGTCGTTTGGCGCTACGGCGAGCACCACAGATGGCGCGGCTGCGGCTCCGGCCCGAGCGCGAAATGATCGCCCGGCTTCCCGACCGTCCAGAGCAGTTCTCCCGCTACCAGCTGCCGGTCGATCCGGTGCTCGCGGTGTTGCACCCGACCGACGATGTCCAAGCGGGCAGCCTAGGCGGACCGCCGCAGCTCGGGATCCGGATCGAGACTGGGCAAGGCAGCCCCGTGACGCTGGTCGAGCTCGAAGGGCAGGAAGGATCAGCCGACGTGCTGCTGGTAGGCCAGCTGCATGGCATCACCGTCGTGACCCGTCACAGCATTCGCGGTCCCAAAGGCATCCAAGATCACCTAGTGCTATACGGACAGCTCGGCCGGCCAGGGCCGCGCATCACCACAGGTGCGACCCTCTCGCCGCATTCCGTCATTGGCTTCGTGGGAGCTGGCCGAGACGATGACACACCCCAGCTGGTGCTGGAGATACGACGGGTGATCCGGCCGCTCGAGGCCACCCCAAAACATCTCAGCGAGCTGCTCAACCCAGCCCGAACGGTCGCCGTCGATCCGCGCAACTTGTTGCCTCTGCGACCTTGAACGGAGCCGAACCGGGCAACGGAGCTACAGCACGAGCTTGTAGCCGAAACCGTAGACCGTCAGGATGTACTGCGGCTTGTCCGGTTTGCGCTCGAGCTTGCGGCGCAACTTCACGATGAAATTGTCGACTGTTCGATTGGAAGGCCCTGCCTCGAGGCCCCAAATCCGCTGCAGCATTTCATCACGCGACACTGGTTGCCCGGCGCGCTCGTGGAGCATGCGCAGTAGACCCACTTCATAGAAGCTCAACTGCTCGACGACCTTGCCCCGGGTGATGGTGTGGGCACTGAGACTGACGGTCGCCTTGCCGACATCGAAGCTCACCGGCGACTCAGGAGGACGCTCGGCGCGCCGAAAGATGGCCCTCATGCGCGCGATGAGCTCGCCGACCCCGAAGGGCTTCGTCACGTAGTCGTCCGCGCCAGCGTCGAGGCCCCGGATCTTGTCCGCTTCGGAGCTTCGCGCAGTCAACATGATGATGGGCACGAGCCGGTCGTGGAGGCGCAGCTGCTCGCATACCGTGAACCCGTTGGTGTCGGGCAGCATCAGATCCAAGATGATGGCGTTGGGCTTGTACTGTTTGGCGAGCGTCACGCCCTTTTGACCGTTTTCCGCCGAGACGACCTCGAAGCCCTCGAAGGTCAACGCGTCGGTCAAGCCGAGCACGATCTGTGGCTCATCTTCGATGATGAGGATCTTCTTCTTTGCCGAGCCCGCATTAGCCACGCGCATCCGTTTACTACAAACGGCCAAGGGCGGGGACAGCCCCGCCCTTTTCCGTCGCTCAGGCTCTCGGCGAGAGCCTGGCTCTAGTCAGCACGTCCTACTCACCAGCACAGGTGATGAAGAGGGTCGCGCCGGCCGAGCCGTGCCCGTCACCCACGAAGCGGATGATGCGCTTCTCGGTGCTCGGGCAAGAATCGACGAGCTGCTGGTTGCCCGTCGGCGGAACGGTTGTCGCGTCGATGTAGCACCAGCCGTGCACAGCCTCGGTGAGCTTGTTCACGACGGGCTCAGCCAAGGTGTTCTGACAAGCCTCGAGGTTGTTGCGCTGCGCTTCGTTGGGATCGTTGCGCGTCTGCTCGATCTCACAGAAGCAGTCCCAATCACCCTGCTGCTGCGCAGCTTTGACGGCCGGCTCGAACTGCGGATCGACCGCCTTGCGTCCGTTGCCTGTGCACGCACAGGGCTGGGCGTGGCTCGCTTCGAGAATCAAGCAGGCAACCTGACCCTCGTAGTTCGGCGTGAGTGAGCGCGGCAGGCATTGCCCGCCCAAGGCTTGCTTGAGTCGCTCAATGATCGCCCCGATGGCCGGGCGATACCCGTAGTTGAACAACGCTGTTTCGTTCTGCTGCTCAGGACAGATCGACGCCACGATACCCTGGTTGGCCACCTTCTTGAGCACCTGCAGCTCCCGGATCCCCGGATAGGCCTTGGCGTACTTCTGGCTCGTCTTGTTCATCGGGTCGCAAAGCGGGTTGTCGTTGTCGGCCTGACTGCAATCGCAGGCGACCTGGTTCGGATCCGTGCAATCGCGGGGCGTTCCTAACGGGAAGATGCAGGCGTACTGAAGGTCGCTGCGATTGGGGATGGAATACTCGTGACCGTTGATCGGGTTGGCCAGCTCACCCGCGGAAGGCGGCTGGATTGCATCGCCTGTGACGGGGTTGGTTCCGCTACGCGGGTCGACCGACTCGATCATCAGCGGATCGGTAGGCGGGACGTAGTTGGCTGGATCACCGAGAATGATGTCCCAGGTGCCGTTGGCGACCAGCTCCGCGCCGCTCTGGAAACCACCGAAAGCGTTTCCGTCGATGTCGAGCCCACCAAGCAAATCAGGATAGTCGTCCGCTGTCTTGGCCTCGCCATCGGGTCCTGCGTTCTTGCGCGCGATGTCCTGCCACGGCACGCCGATGATACCGGCGATGAACACCAAGCCTGGATCGCGAATGTTGGTGTTTTCGTCGTTCGGGTTCAGATCGCTGAACACGGGGTTGGGCACGACGTTGCCGTGTCGGTCTTGCACGGCGCTGGAGGTCAGGCCCGTGGTGTAGCGGTCGATCGGCCACAGGAAATCGATGCCGAAGCGGCGCTTCTGGTCGAAGCAACGCAAGTTGATCGAGTCATCCTCGCTAGAGAGCTGGCCGCTACAATCATCTTGGCTGTCGTCGCAACCGCTCCCCGGCGACTGGCCGCAGGAACGGCAACAGGGCGAGTTGGGATCGGTTTTGCACGCAGCCCTGGGCTTGGGAAGATGGTAGGGCTGGTTCGTCCCCGGCGAGTAAATCTGTGCAGCAAAGTAGAACTGACCGCCATCGCGGATGGAGCAGTCGTTTTCGTCGCTGAGCATGATGACCGCCAGCAGCGAGTCGGGCCGCATGAAGTCCGCGCGCTGCTGCAGCAGAATCGAGTCGGTTCCTTGGAGCACCGCGGAGTTCTTTTCGAGTGTGATTGACTCGTGGGGATCCGGCTCCACCAGGAAGCGGTACCAAGCTTCGAGGGAAGCTTCGAAACCACACCCGACCTCACCAGCGCCGCCGACCATGCTCTTGAGGTTGTTGACGAGCGTGGCAACGTCGGTCTCACCCTGGGGATTGTGTGAGGGTGCCACGGTGGAGGGATCCCACACCAAGAAGCCCTTGTTCTCCCACGTCGGCACGACCGGATCGCCCTGATCGGTTCCGGAACGAGTGATTAGGTGCGCCTTGTCGTCCTCGCTCGGGATGCTGACGGCGTCGCAGGCGTCCGCGCCATGGCCACCGATGGCCGAAGTGATGATTCCGATGTGGATGTCCAGCACCGGTTCAAACTCGCGCTTGGTACCGTCGATTGGACAATCCTGCAGCGGATCGGTGGGCTGCTGGGCGGCCGGAGCGCCGTTTTCGTCCACACAGCGGGGATTGACCAGCGCTTGCACGAGGTCCGGAACAGCAGCCTTCAAGATTTCTTGCTTGTCGGCCATCGATCGCGAGTTGTCGACGGTCAGCAGCAGGTCGATCTTGTCGACTGAGCTTTGAGTCAACTTCTCCACGATCGTGGTGGTGGTGCGTGGCTCCACCGGCTCGATGGGCCGGTCCAGGCAGCCCGGAACAGCGCCGAGTCCCGCCGTAAGCACTACTGCGGACATGGCTCCTACGCGAAGTGCGCAGCGCAGGCCCCCGTTTGCGACATCGTTGTCCTTCATTCGAGTCTCCTCAACACGACAGTACGATCGACCAAGAATCTGCTGGCCGGCCCTGGGACTTGGATTGCCCCAGAGACTCGACGAGCAAGTCCGATGCCATCTGATCATGCAACGGGTGGATGGCTGGATTCAACCGCTTAATGGTCGAAAACACTACGATTGGCTCGCCGCAGCTCATTGAGGCCGAACGTCCAACCGACACCAAAGTTGGCAGTCGCCCAAGGAAACCGCCAACCAGAGGGCACAGTCATGGCTCGGTGCTCGAACGACACGGGCGGCCCGCATGGCGGTTGTCGAACCCCGTTTCTGTGAAACTAGCCCTTCGCTGTGAAATTAGGGGGCCGCTGGCGGCGATATATAAGAGAAGGCCAAGGCGCGTGCTTGACGCGTCGGATAGAGGGGCTTACCTCGTTGCCTTCCAAGGGGAAAAACCATGGCTGAAGGACTCAATCGCGTCATGCTTCTCGGCAATCTCGGTGCCGATCCGGAGCTTCGATACACCCAAGGCGGGCAAGCGGTGCTCAAGCTGCGCCTAGCCACCTCCGAGAGCTACGTAGACCGTGATGGACAGCGACAAGAGCGCACCGAATGGCACAGCATCACGGTTTGGGGCAAGCGCGCCGAGGGCTTGGCTAAGTTCCTCGCCAAGGGCTCGTCCCTTTTCGTCGAGGGCTCACTGCGCACCAGCAGCTGGGAGGGCCAAGACGGTCAGAAGCGATACCGCACCGAGGTCAACGCCCGCAACATCTTGTTGACGGGCCGGGGTCGAGGTGGTGGCGGAGGCGAGGGCCAAAACGACTATGGTTCCCCGCAGAGCGGTGGTTTCAACTCGGGCGGCGGCGGATCCGGTGGCGGACCTGGCGGTGGCGGACCTGGCGGTGGCGACCCCGGCGGTGGCGGACCCGGCGGTGGCGGTGGCTTCGGCGGCCCGCAGGGCGGCGGCGCTGATCCTGGCGGCTTTGGCGCCGACGATGACGACATCCCATTCTAGGGCGCGCCATCGGAGGCCTGACTCAGGCCAAAACGCGCTGAGGCCGTCGCAAGCCGGGAGTGTGCGGGCGTGTCTTCAAAGCGGCTGCGCCCGTGGCGGCCTTTGAAGACACGCCCTAGCCGCTGAAGCCGTTGCTGGGAGCGGCGGCGTGTCGGCCTGTGGCCTGGGGGTCATCGAGATCGTCGTAGGGATCTTCTGACTCGGGCTCGGCCATGTGACTTGGACCGCCGAAGACGACTGTCTCGCGCAAACCAACATCGAGATCGTCATCGCTGATCCGTCCGATCTTGTGCACGATCTTCATCAAGCGTCGCAGATAGCCCATTCGTCCGGGCGGCACCGCGCCGCCGGCCCCGAAGTACTGCTTCTTTGGGTTCCGCAGAATCGACGCCAAGTAGAGCGCCTGCCCCAAGGAGAGGTTGGCTGGACTGGTGCGGAAGTAGTGGCGGGCCGCCGCACGAATGCCGTAAACCATCGGTCCGTACTCGATGACGTTCAGATACAGCTCCATCATCTCGGGCTTGGTCAGCACCTGCTCGAGGTACATCGTGAGCACGGCTTCCTGTAGCTTGCGCGAGAGCGTCTTGGCGCGGGGCAGGTAGAGATTCTTGGCGAGCTGCATGCTGATGGTGCTGGCACCACGCACGAATCGACCCGCCACTAGGTTTTCGCGGATCGAATTGACGATCGCTTCTTTGTCGAATCCGGTGTGACGGTAGAACCTCCCGTCCTCAGTCGTCAGCACCGCACCGATCATGAACCGCGAAATGGTGTTTCGCGATGCCCACCCGATGGTATTGGGCCCGAAGCCCATCGTGCGGGTGGTGCCTTCAGGCGTGTAGACGACCTTTTGAAAACCACGCTTGAAGCGCTCGGGTCGAAGCGTGGGCGGCGCTTGCACCACGCGGCAGCTCATCGTGCCAACCCAATCGACGTCGTAACTCTTGACCAGCTTGGCCGTATCGAATCGGGCGTGCCCTTTGGCGGCAAGCGAGCCAGCGAACCCCATGCCGGCGAGCTTTGGAACCAGCGCCTGAGGGATCGAAGCAAACGCGCGCTCGCAGGTCACCAACGGAACCTGAACCTTCAAATCCACAGCGTATCCCTTGCTGTGACGCTCGAATCCGCCATTGAGCATCACCCGCAGATCGCCAAGATCGAGCTCGGTGTCACGCAAACGCAAGAGGGAACCATCGAGGCGCGCTTCGGCGTTTGCCCGCCAAGCGAGCACCACGCCCCTGAGCGTTTCGGGCGCCAAGTGAGGATTGAATATCGACAGCTCGCGTAGCTTGCCGTGGCCTTTGATCTTCACCACCTCGCCGTTGGCTGGCAACACGACTTGGGCATCGCTCTCGAGCGAAGTGCGGGACACGTCCTTGAGGCCCAAATCGCCTTCGCGGACGCCCAAAGTCGAGAGCCATACCGGCCCACCACGAAGCTGGGCCACGACGTCGTGTTGGTTCTTGCCATTGGTAGCCCCACCCTTGTCGAGCGGTATCTGGAGCGTGAAGGTCAACGGCGCGTTGGAGCCGCCAGTCTTGTTCTTGTTGGCGCGAGCGGAGACCAGATCGGGGGAGAGCTCTACGACGAGGTTGCCCTCGTGCCTGCGCAGGCCGAACACACCCGGGCCGAGGTTGAGGACCTCTTTGCCGATTCCGATTTGGGCGCGCGTGCCTTCGACGGCTACGTGTGCGTCAGCGGCCAACTTGCCATCGAGCTGCCGAGCAAGCTCCAAGAGCGTTGCGTGCAGCCAGCGCGCCGCCCTCACGCGTTCATGAACCACCGGCTTGGCCGGCGGTGTGGCCGTGCTCTTGGCCTTCTTTTTTGAGCCTCGGCCCGCCGGAGCCTTTTTCTTCAGCGAAGCTGCTTTGGAGGTAGGGGCCACCGAGGCTGAAGCGGGTGCTGAGCCCTTTTGGCCGGTCTTGTGAGCTTGCACGACCCCGAGGCTCCCCAGGGAGTACTTGAGATTGAGCGCCTTGCTGGCCAAAGTCTGCAGTTGATATCCAGCCGAGGCGCGGATCAACACGAGCCGTCCGTCTCTGACCTCGACCTCTGAGCCAGCAAGCTTGCCGCTGAGTTTCTCCATCTCCAGCACCAACCTGCCATCCCGTCGCGCCACGCTCACGCCCGAGGCAGTCGCATGGTGTGCGTTCGGGCTCACGTCGTGCTTCCACTCCACAGAGAAACCGTCGAAACCGAATGTGCGCCCAGTTGCTGGACTCTTGGAGGCAGACGACTGCGCGAGATGAAGGCGTTGCCATTTTTCGAGGTCGGCCCGCAGCTGCCGCGGCGAGCCGACAGCACTGATCACGCCACCGCTAGTAGAAACAGGGCGTTGATCGAACCAACCAACCACTACGTCATCAAAAAGCACCTTAATCGCCTTGGTGGAGCGCAGCGAAACCTGGACGCCGCGCATCCGCACGCCAGCCAGCGTTGGCACGACACGGGCGATACTCACGTCGGCACCGTAGCGGTCAGCTTTTTGTTGCACTTTGGAGCGCACATAGGGGCCGAAACCGGCCACCACGCCACCCCCGATGAGCCCTCCAACGGCTACCGCTATCACAAAGCGCTTGTTCACTTGCCTGTACTACCAGAGTAGCAACGCTCGGGGCTTTGCCACCACATCCTGGCAAATGCATCTCCAGCCGACCGAAAGGTGCTCGGTGTGGCAGGCTTCAGCATGTAGTCCGATGTGCGCTTACGGAAGTGCTCAGCGCCGTCGATGGAAAAAAGAAACCCGCATGATCTCGCGATCATGCGGGTTAGAAGAATCTCGGCGGCGTCCTACTCTCCCACCAAGTCGCCCTGGCAGTACCATCGGCTCTAAGAAGCTTAACTTCCGAGTTCGGAATGGGATCGGGTGGAACCTTCTCGATATCACCACCGAAAATTTTGTTGAGACGGATTGAGCGTCTCGAATTCTTTTGCGTCTGCTTGTCAGCGGGGCACGAGCGATGCTCGTTCTGCTTGTCAAAACAAGACAGCGAGCTCCGCACACGAAAACGACAATGTTTGCCCTAGAAATATGGCCAAGCCGCACGACCTATTAGTACCGGTTAGCTCCATCCATCGCTGGACTTCCACACCCGGCCTATCAACGTTGTAGTCTTCAACGGGTCTTTAGGGACCACTTGGGTCCGGGACGCCTAATCTTGGGGCCAGCTTCCCGCTTAGATGCTTTCAGCGGTTATCTGTTCCGAACGTGGCTACCCGGCTATGCCCTTGGCAGGACAACCGGCACACCAGAGGTCCGTCCACCTAGGTCCTCTCGTACTATAGGCAGCTCCCCTCAAGCGTCCTGCGCCCACGGCAGATAGGGACCGAACTGTCTCACGACGTTCTAAACCCAGC
>CAZRGL010000322.1:0-12570 GCA_964599485.1 uncultured Polyangiaceae bacterium | reverse complement strand
TACCGGTGCGCCCTGATGGCAACTGGGCGCCATTTCGAGCGCTTCGCCGTCGCTCGCCGTCGCTCCACACGGCCCAAATTGCCCGTCACAGCGTCGCAACGACGTCATCGGGCTTGGCGGTCGTGCCGGCCACGGAGATTACTCCCGGGCGGGGGTGCTCAAAATGCCCGTCACAGCGTCGCAACGACGTCATCGGGCTTGGCGGGCGTGCCGGCCGCGGAGATTACTCCCGGGCGGGGGTGCTCCACGCGGGCGGTCGTGCCGGCCACGGAGATTACTCCCGGGCGGGGGTGCTCGTCGCCACCAGACCAAGCTTCATTAGCGCCGCCTTGCCGGCTTTGTTGAATCTGGCGGATGGCAATGGGAGGTCGTAGACACGTCTGCCCCCGCAAATCCAAGCCGGATCTATCGTCGAGCTGGCGTCATACCAAGCCCGCACGCAGCGGCCCGCTACCGCTGCCGCTGCATCAGGTATGCTCCGTACATGCGTGAGATCGGGATCGGTGTGGCAGCGCTGCTGTGGACGGCTTGCACAGGAACCATGGGCGGCCCCGAACAAGGCGCTGGGGGAGCCGCTAGCACCTCGAGCGCGAGCGGCTCGATGACGACGACTTCCGGCTCGATGGGAGGCTCAACGTCCTCCAACGGTGGCGGCAGCACCGGCGGCTCAGGTGGCATGGGCGTCGCTGGCGCCGGCGGCATGGGACCGGATCCCTGTGAGCCGATCGCTGGCGTGAGCTACAGCTCGCTGTCTACCGAGGGTCCAAAAACGGATCGCTCGCCACCAAAGCACCCTGACTTGAATCTCAAGATCCGCGGCTGGGAGATCGCAGGCGGCACCACCTTGGGGCTGGTGGATATTGCGGGACCCACCGACGACAAGGCGCCGAGGCTGAACACCATCTTCAGCGATGACCAGGTGCCAGGTTTCGCAACCAATTACGCGGTCTACCAATGGGATTGGCAGCAAAGTAAGAAAGGTGGCCTCATCACCGATTGGGAGGTGACGCTCACCGGAATGAAGACGGTGCCGGGTCAGATCCTCGAGCTAGCCAAGAGCGGCTACGACATCGGTGGAGGCAAGCAAGCGCGGGTGCTGTTCGCCGACGAGGACTCCATCACGCTCAAGTACACCCGCGAGGACAACGTGGTGAAGGGCTACACCATCCACATGGTCGGCCTCTGCGTCGAGCCCAGCCTCAAAGCCCTCTACGACGCCAAAGACGCCGCCGGCCGGAACGAGCTTCCCGCCCTCGCCGGCAACGAGCCCGTTGGCCGCGCCCGCACCACCGAAATCAAGGTCACCATCCGCGACACCGGCGCCTTCATGGCCCCCCGCTCCAAGAAGGATTGGTGGTAGCCGAATCGGCGGCGTACAAATGGCCCATTTTTGGCCACCTGAGCGCTACCGCTGGTAGGCGCGGAGGGCGCTGGCGACCATCAGGCTGGGCAGCACTGCAGTTGGGTTTTTCGACACGGCTTTCGCACACCTCGGGCTGACCAAACCCGCTGGCTCAGCGGGCACCCGCCGCCTTGGCTTGCATCGCCGAGCACTCCGCCGGTTGGAGCCTACTCGAGGCCTGAGCGCCCACCGGTGGGCGGATAGGCCGCGATCTTGTCTTGCAGTCGTGGTCCGAGCACGGGGCAGGCCTCTCGCAATGTGGCGTGAATGACGCGAGCCTCCTCGCAATACGCGGCGATCTTGTCCTGCTTCCAGTAGCTAGGTGGTGGTTGCAGGTTGGTGATGCGGTCGCCGAGCTTGACCATCCAGACCTCGTGCGGCTGCGCGCGAATGCGCGCGAGGCTGTCCTGCATGGCCTTCGCCTTGCCCTCGATCTTCGGATCTTTGGACAGCGCAGCCACGCCGGCGGCAACATCCACACCGAATCGCTCACGCACTGCATCGATCGTCACGTCTGTGTCTTCGACCACATCGTGCAGCAGCGCACATTGCACTGCTAGATTCGGTCGCTCCACCCCGCCGCGCTGGGCGATCGCTGAGAGGACCTCCATTGCGACATTGCCCACGTGCGCGATGTACGGGTACGCGGTTCCAGGCATCTTCTGCTCTCGATGCGACGCGGCAGCAAAGTACCACGCAGCCGTGTACGCATCCGCGGACCAATGACTCATGCAACCATGTTAGCAGCGCGCGCCGCCTGGGCGCTCGCGTATGGCGCAATGTTTCAGCGCCACAGCGTCAGCGTCAGCAGCTGGAGGCTTGATGGGAAGGTTGTAATCTATGGCAACGATGATGGCGCCCAATATGATCGAGCCTCACCGAACGCGCTTGCCCCAATGACAACTTGTGGTGGTCGAGTCGTTATGGTCGACGTCCAGCTTGATCAAGAGCAGGGCCGGCTCGTTGATGCCCTCCAAGTCGGGGCAGTCGAAGAAACTCAGATCGAGCGCGCCGGTGGACTCGGCCAACAAGAACACGTCGCCTTTGCCATTGCGGACGAGGTTGTTGCGCACCTGTCCGATGTTGCCTTCACTCGTCTCCTGCATGGCCGGCGCGACCGGGCCGATGGCCCCGCTGTGTACCACGACCCCATCGTTTTGGATGCGGGCTACGAGGAGGAACCCGGGCTTGCTCTTCAGTTCTGCGCTGAGCAGCGTGTCGCCACAGGACATGTGTTGATCGCACGCCATCCACATCGCGCCGTGAGGTCTTACGACGTAGGCGGCGACGATGGCGCTGCCGTTGCCGATGTCGACCACGCGAGAGCCCCACGTGGTGCTCTCGGGCTCGCCGTTGTCGAACACCCCGTTGCCAAAACGAACCGTTCCTGGTCCGGGATTGCATGTATGGCTCACAAAGGCGCTGGGGCCGTTGGTCGAAATGGTGGGCAAGCTCGGCAGCTGCCCTGTCGTCTGCCCCGTGCCAGCGATCCCCGTGACCCAGCAGCCGTCGACGTCGTGGGCTGCCTGCAGGTCTTCGTCGGCGGTCGTTCCGAACAAGTCGAGACTGTCACAGCTCCCGTCCGACGCGGGCGTGAAGACGAACGCGGCGCGGCCGGAGGCGAATGGTACCGGCTTCGTCTGACAGCTTTGCCCGTATTAGTCGAAGATCGAGCTGCCCACGGTGCCAACGACAACCGGGGTAGATTCGGCTAGGTAGACACCGTCGGCGCGATCGAGGTTGTCCTGTGCGACGGAGCTTGCGGCGCCCTTGCCAAACCCGGTGAAGTAGCGCACCTGCCCGCAGTGCTCGTAGGAAGCGACGAAGGCCCCAAGGCCGGCTTGGGCGAGCTGCGTGCTGTTGCCGTCCGAGCCATGTGCCGTCGCCTGTGCACCGCCGAGCTGGCCAACCAGGGCGAGCGCATCTTCCGAGACGCCTACCGCTCTTGGCTGCGGCTGGTAGTCGTTGCTCGGATAGCTGATGGGCTGGGCCCATTGGACGCAGGTCTCATCGATGTTGTCCTCCTGGTCCAGGCGGGCGAGGAACATTTGTGCCACCCCGGGCGTGGTCAGTGCCAGCTGACGAGCGGTGGCGCCAGGATGTCCACAAGGCGGGCCGATGCCGATCGCGCCCTCGTGACGGCCCGTGATGATCACCGAATCGAAGCCGGCCTGCACAGACGCACGGACGTCCAGCGGCGCGCTGCTCGCTAACTCGGTCACCTGCAGACAATCGCCACTGTTGGGCGCGTAGCGCGCGACGCCCACCCGATGAGCCCCGCTGCCGAACACCTGCGGAGTCGGGCAGTCGCTCAGCAGCTCCCCGGCCTGTCCGAGTGGCGTGACCACGTAGAGTTGCTTGGAATCCACGAGCAAGCGGTCGCAGTTGCTCAGATCGATACCGCTGCCGCCATGATACGACTCGAATGCATCGAGCTGCAGCAGCTCCCCGCAACCGGTGGTCCCGACCAACGTGCTCAGCAGCAAGACGCGCCCTATCGCGCTTGGCACCGAAGGGGGCCGCACGTTCATTCGCCGACCTGTTGCTTCACGATTGTGCCCCACTCGCAGGCCGCCGGCGTGGCCTGTTGTGGATCGGCGACGGGCGGAGACAAGTCCAGCTTGCTCAAAACCTGCGCGGCGTCATTCGTGTCGTGCAAGTCGGGGCAGTCGAAGTGTTGCAGATCGAGCATGTAAGGAGACTCGGCCAACACGAACACCTCGCCCTTGCTGTTCTTGACCAGGTTGTTGCGCACTTCGCCGAGGAACCCCTCGCCGGTGTCCTCCTTGGGCTGCTCGATCGGGCCGATGGCCCCACTCCAGGCGATGGTTCCATCGCTAGCGACGCGCGCCATGATCAGGAAGCCCGTCTGGGAGATGTCTTCGTTGAGAAAACCGCCGTTGCACGCCATGCCTTGCGTGCATGCTTTCAACATGGCCCCATTCGGTTGCGTGACGTAGGCGGTCAGGACTGCATTGCCCTGTCCGATGTCGACTACGCGGGCGCCCCAGGTGGCGCTGCTATCGCCCTCGTTGCCGAATCGAATTGTTCCCTTGGGCTCGCAGGTGTGGCTCACAAAAGCGCTCGGGCGGGTCACGCCCGGCAGGTTGGGCAGGCGCGGCTCCTTGTCGATTGCTTCGCCCGTCCCCGCTAGCCCGGTGACGAAGCAACCATCCACATCGTGTGCTACCTGCAAGTCGTTGTTTTCGGTCGTCCCGAACAGGTTGAAGTGGTCGCAGGCTCCGTCGGCCGTGGGGGTGAAGACAAAGGCTGCTCGACCCCCACCAAAGGTCGGCATCGTCTCGCAAGTCTTGCCCCACTCGTGGACGATTGAGTTGTCCAACGTGCCAGAGACGATTGGGATCGATTCGGCGAGGTAGACGCCGTCGGCGCGGTCGAGCCACTCCAAGGGGTCGCCCTCGAGACCGCAGCCTTTGCCAAACCCAGTCAGGTAGCTCACCTCACCGCAGTGCCCGTAGGAAGCAACGAAGACGCCCAACCCCGCCTCGTCGAGCTGCTTGTCGACGCCGTCGGACCCATGCGCAGTCGCTTGCGCACCGCCGAGCTGGCCAACCAGGGCCAGCGCTTCTTCTGAGACCCCCACCGCGGCGGGGCGCGGCAAAGCGTTCTTGTCGGGATAGCTGATCGGCTGGGCCCAACGGACACAACCCTCGTCAGCGGTGCCGAGATAGTCCACGCGGGCCAAGAACATCTGTGGCACGCCGGGGTTGATGAGCTCGAGCTGCCGGGCGTCGCCGTCGGGCAGCCCACATGGTGGCCCAATGTCGAGCGTGGCTTCCTGCAGGCCTGTGACGAACGCGGCGTCGTAGCCGGCCTGCACTGCCGCGTCGACGTGCAAGGGCGCGCTGCTGGTCAGCTCGGTCACGCCGCGACATTTGCCCGAACCGGGCGAATGGCTGATGACCGCTACGCGGTTGTTGCCACTTCCGAACCGCGTGGGAGCCGGGCAGCCTTGCGGCTCCCAAGACTGCCCCACCTGCGTGATCACGAAGAGTCGACCGCTGTCGGATTTCACAGAGACGCAATCGGTCGGGCTGGGGCCGGTGCCCCCGTGAAATGACTCGAACCCGTCGAGCCCGAGCACCTCACCACACCCTGTCGCGCAGAGCGAGGTGGTCAGCAGCAAGATCCGGCCAAGTGCGCAGCTGGGCTCAGAAGACGGCGGCAACAGTGAGTCCTCCGAACTGATGCGTCAGCGTGGGCGTCAGCGACCAACGTGGGCCGATTGAGCTGCTCGTGGCCGTCGCGTTGTCAGCTGGCTCGACAATCTCCGACGTGCCGGAAACCAGCACCATCACGGCGCCAACCGCCGCCACGCCCAGGCCTGCTGGGATGCCGATCGTGGCGAACATCGCTTTGTCCTTCGCGCCCTCGAGCCTGGAGTTGCCGTCGACGCCGTCCTGGGTGTCGATGTCGCAGCGCTCGTTCGGGCACAAATCGGCGGCTGCGTTGCGATCTGCCCAGGCCGCCCCACCCGAGATCGCCGCCGCTACCGCTACGGCACCGCCAACCCCCATGGCGACGAAACCGATGGTCGAAGGTACCGGCATGCGCCGCTCGACAATCACCTTGTCTGGGGGCGCCGGGTCTGGAAGCGGCTCGAGCTCGATGTTGACCTTGTGTGCCGAAGCGGTGCCGGCTTCGCACGCGAGCTTGTGCTGGAATGGCTGATGCTGCGGCGCGGTGGCATCGATGAGGTGCTTGCCGGGGTTGACCGGCCGCCGCTGCGGGCCGGCCAACTCCTGGCGATCCATCTTGACGACCAGACCGTCGAGCTTCGGCCAAGGTCCGAACGACAGCCAGCACAACGTGGGCTCGAGCTCAGCGGCAAACTGCTCGGCCACGTCGGCTCGGGCATCATCGCCTTCCGTTCGTGCGAGCTCCGCTGCCTGTTTGAACATGAGATACGCCGAGGCGGGCCGATCGAGCTTGTCGCGGTCGCAGCGCGCGACATTGAGCGCGGCGCCCACCGTGGGAGAGAGCTGGTGGCTGGCGGCAAACTTGCCGCAAGCTTTGAGGTGCTCTCCTGCATTCCACAGTTCGAAGCCTTCGCGGTACAGCACTTCGGCCTGCGTGGTGGTCGCGGCCGAGCCGGTCGGGGGCTGCGCAAGCGCATCGCTGCTCATCCCCACCGTCGCGCACGCTAGCAGCAGGGCGCAGCTGGTTGGTCTGAAACTCATTGCCAGGATCATTCCCGCAACCGGCGAGGACTTCAAGTGCACCCGTCCTGGACGAGAAGATTGCGTTGACGCAGCAACTCATGGCGCCCGGATGCCAGACCCGGTGGCGGGGCGCGGCGGGGAAACGCTCACCAAGTCTGCGGGCGCTACGCCAAGAGGTGTTCTGTCAGGCAAGAACAACGACCTTGGGGTCATGGTTCGAGATACGACTCATCAGCCCTGAGCACCCGCGCCAGCAGGCCAGGCACGAGGAAGCGCTCCTCGCAGAGCTCTAGCGGGTAGGACATCGGCCCAACGCGACAAATGGGAAACTCGTGCGCCGCGCCCAGGATGTCGAGGTGACCCGTCGGGGAAAACACGTAAGCGGCATGGCGAGCCCTGATGGCGTGAAGCACTGCCAGGGGGCGGCCAGACGCCGCGCTCCACAGCCGCACGGTTTGGTCGCTGGATGCCGAGGCAAGCGTCGCGCCATTGGCTGCGAACGCTACGGACAGGACCGGGCCGCCGTGGCCCTCCATCGCGCAAACCAATTTGCCTGAGGCGACGTCCCAAAGCCGCAGGATCTTGTCGGCGGATGCCGAAGCCAAGGTGCGATGACGCCACGTCTCAGCTTGTCGGTCGGTGCGCTCAACGCGCCCTCTCATGGCTCGCAGCGCGATGCGTGGCCCTGCTGGCAGCGGGCCTCTTGCCGCTCGTTGCGACCATAGGTTCAGGCCGCCAGCGGCGAAGTGCTTGCCACCGCGCGTCGCCCCGAAGCGCCGAATGCAAACCTCGTCAGGAGGGCGCTTTTTTCGGAACCTTTGTCTCGTCGAAGAGTCTGCGGTGGGGTCGTGCATCCAACGGTCGGGACGAGGGCTCATCGGGCGGGTGGCTCCCAGTGGTGGCAGCGAAGACGCCCGATCCGCTTCAAGGTGAGATTACTGGTGGCAGCGGCGACGCTCGCTGCCATCTCGATCAACCCGAGCGCGGCGCAAGCCTGCATGGCGAACTACCACAGCACCCTCAACCTGGTGGCAAGCAGTCCACTGATCGTGGTTGGTCAGATCGCAAGCGTCAGGGCGGAAGCCTTGGACGCGGGTCCTTTCCGGGGGGAGCAGCCTCAGGTAGCCACCGTGAAAGTGCGTCGAGTCCTCAAGGGGCAATACGATGCCCCGACGCTCATGGTTCGCTCGGGACCCATTGCATCCTGCTCACCCCTTCCGACGCACTACCACTTCGATCAAGGAAGCGATCTGATCTTCGTGCTGCCCTCCTACCCCTCGAAAGGACAGGTGCGGCTCGCCTACGGGGGAAGCGCGCTCGTTCTCGATAGCTTCTTGATGGTCGAAGCGAAGCTGGAGCGCTGCAAAGCCTACGCGAGCGATTACCTAGCCCGAACCAAGCGGCTCGAACCAAACTTGCTCGCCGACGGTCGGCGGCTCGCAGCCAAAATGCGCTCGACAGCAACGACATGGCCACAATTGCCGGACGGCAAGCCCACCGCGGCAGAGCGCAAACGTTTCGACCAAGCCACTCGGCAGCTGGTGCTCGAGTTGCGCTCTTTCTCCATTGAAGCCGTCAGGACAGCCATTGCGGTCGACTGGCTTAGCGACAACCCGGATCTTTGGCTCAGGAAGGATCTTTGGGAGTCGGCCATGTGGGAGCTCGTCCGCGCGCGGGGCGAAGAGTATGCCAAGGCGGAGCGCCAACGCCTCGAGCAGGAGCTCGTTCGAATCGGCGAACCGGCCGATAGCCGAGCGAAGTACATCGACACGATTGGCGAGCACCATTTCGCGGCACGGCTCACCTTTCCGCCCAACCAAGCGGCCATCGACTCGAAGGCAAGCTCTTCAGCAGTCACAACTGGTTTCCTGTTGAGCTTTCACGCCTTCGATCGCGGAGCAATGGCGAGGCTCGTCCACTTCAAGAGCACGCTTGCGAAGCTGGAAGCAAAACGCCTGCAGTGGGTCATCCGAGCCATGTTGAAAAGCGATGACAGCGCACTTCAGAGGGTCGCCAAAGAGGTCGTTCGCCTCAGCTCCGAAGGCGCGTCGTATCGCATTGAGAAGAAGGACTGGACCAGACCGCTCGCCACGCCGAGCAAGTCCACTCCGCAGGAACATGGCAGGTGTGCCGATCCCTGGACGCCCGAACAGGGCGCCGACTCCTGCAAGCCTTACCTGTGCATCGCCGGCCGCTGCGAGCAGCGTTGTGACTACGACAGTGAATGCCAAAGCGACCATCAGTGCCGAAGCCACCGCTGCACGCTGGTGGCCAAGGTCACCGCGACTAGCAAAAGGACTGACACGACGGGTTGCGGATGCGCGCTGTCTGAAAGCCGACGGCGATTGGACAGTGCCAAACTGCTTTGGCTTTTTGCGCTGCTGCTCTTGCGGCGGAAGCGACCGAAGCTTGCCTCATGAGGCTCGAGCGCTTGCCATGCAATAAAGCCGGCCTCATGCTTGTTGCAACGTTATGAAGAAAGTTGCCCCTTGGTTGCTCCCGACGCTGTTGGGACCCATTGTCGGCGCATGGATCTACGTTGCGCTCGTCGCCACGTGGACCTCGCTGCCCATCCCCAATTTTCTGTGGGTCGTAGCAGCGGCTGTTGCCGGCGGTTTCGCTTTCGCTGTCGGTGCCGTGATGGTGGGCGCTGACCTCGCCCTGTTGAAGCTCAAGTGGCGCCAGCCACCAACAGGGCTTCGCGCATTACTGATGGGCATCGCCGCGCCTATCCCGGTGCTGTTCGTGTGGCAGAAGCTCGCGCGCTTTGCGATCGGCGGCCTGCCGCAGCTGCTCTTGACGTTCTTCTTGCCGATGATTGCTATCGCCCTCGTGGCCCGGCTTGGGCTCGGTACGCGACCGGACACCTGGAAAGACGACTGATGTTTGCGCCAGCAACCTGGCGACAGCCCTGTTCAGACTACACCTGCCGCTGTGCTGAGATGTTACCGGCGGGCAACGCTGGGCGCCAAGCTCGACACCTGCGCCACAGCTTCAAAGGCGGAGCTTGACGACAAATGCGTCGTGGATCCCCACGTTCGTCAGCGGTCCGCAGCCGAAGTCGACGGTACCCATGAACTCACCGGTAATGAAAGCAGTCTCTGCGCAAGCTGCCGTCACGCTCTCAACGTAGATCAGGGACGGCGGAGCACCGAAGCTCCTGCTCCAGAGGTGCTTGCCACTCGGGTCGTAGTGAGCGGCAAAACCACTCGCGCTGTCGGTCCACAGCTGCTCGCCACCGAGGTCGAGCGATCCGAAGAAGGTGCCCGTCGCGACCGCCCCACCCGTCACGGCAGCGACGTCGATGATGGTCAACGCGGTACTGAATCCCTTGCTCCAGAGGTGCCCGCCACCTGAGTCGAGCGCAGCGAGAAATACGAGGTCAGCATTGGTGGGACTCGTGAGCAGATCTCCACCGAAGTCGACCGAATCCGAGAACCCGCCCGCCACGATCACTCCCGCAGCATTGACCACGAGAGACTTGCCAGCCGCGTTACCAGGCCCACCGTAGCTCTTGCTCCAGAGGTGATCGTCGCTTGGCCCGAGAGCGGCCACGAAGATGTCTTGCACCCCTACGCCGTCGAGCGGGCCACCACCCAAGTCGATCGTGTTCTGAAAAGACCCGGTCAGTAGCACTTCGCCTGCGCTGTCGGTCGTGATCGCATGGCTCGTATCGTCGCCCGGTCCGCCGAAGCGCTTACTCCAAACGTGCGTACCGTTCGGGTGATACTTGACGACAAAGACGTCGCTGCCGCCTGCGCTCGTCAGGGGGCCGGCTCCGAGATCGACAGATTCTTTGAACGACCCGCTGACGAGGACGTTGCCCGCCTCGTCAATCGTGACCTCGTTGCCGTAGTCTGACATGAGGCCGCCGAAGCTCTTGCTCCAGAGGTGTGTGCCGTTGGCGTCGTGCTTCGCAATGAAGACGTCTCCGTTGCCTGCACTGGTGAAGGTGCCACCACCCGGATCGATCGCGACCATGAAGGTCCCGGTTGTCAGAACGTCGCCCGTGCCGTCGATCGTGATTGAGTGGCCTGCAGCGTTGCCCTGCCCTCCGTAGGACGTGCTCCACAAGTGCTCGCCGTTAGGATTGTATTTGGCGACGAAGACGGCCCCTCCGCCTGTGCTCGACAGTGGGCCTCCGCCGAAGTCTACCGTCCCCGACATCCCCCCCGTCACGACTACGTTGCCGGTGGCGTCGGTGGCCACTGACGAGCCAGCCGCGTGGCTCATCTGCCCACCGAATACCTTGCTCCAGACAGTGCTTCCTGGCCCGCCTGACCCGCAGTCTGCGCCACTGCCGCCACCGCCCTCCGTTCCGCCGCTGCTGCTTGTTGTTCCGCCGGTGCCAGTGCCGGTCGCTCCGCCGGCACTACTTGCCCCGCTCGACCCGCCCATGTCGGTCGAGCTCGAGGTCACCCCGGCGCCGCCAGCGATGAACACCTCGCTGCCACAACCGCTGCTGAGCAACGTCACGATCGCGGCGAGCAGGCAGGGGCCCGCATGCCCAGTTGTGCTCGAAGAATCCATTGATGACCAAGCTCACCCTTGCCAGAGCTCGACGCTGTCCAACGCAAGTGGTGTGCCAGAGCGTAGGCCGTGCCAAATTCGGCTCTGTCGCAGCGCGGCCGACGTGGAGTGTCGACGTGTATACCCGCCGTCTGGCGACTTAGGTCACCAGTTTCGCGACTGCGCTCGCCAGCGTAACTGGGCGTAGCCCACGGCCTGCTGTCGATACTGCAGCTGGTCGCTTCGCATCAGAGCGGTGCAATTTTGGACAATGGAGAACACTTTCAGAGAAGGCGACAGAGCGCGTCGTTGCGAAACTGACGAGGGATCTTGCCAGTATGAGACTGGCCCTCACGATTCCAATGGCCGGCCTGCGGCAGAAAAGAGCTTCACAAGAAACTCCGCAGGTTCTCCGTTGGAAAGCTTGAAAGACTCTTCATCCTCGTAGTCGTAGACATGTTGCCAAAACGCCTCTGCTGTGTCGAACGAGGTGATCGGCGGTTCGTCGTATTCCCACGCTTGCGAGTTCAGCTCAAAAAGCCGTGCTGCGTCTCCGTTCCAATGAAAACCAAAGTACACTTCGCCGCCTACGGAACCGCCGAGCACGAGGCTTCGGGAGGGGTCAAACCAATCGTCCGCACCTTCCTCGAGCTCCATAGCGTCGAACGTGCCCTCGGCAGTAGAGAGTCCAAAAGGCGGCTCCAAGCTACGCCAACCCAGGACGAGGGACGGCACTTCGTGGTGAGCTAGGGTGTGCAAGATCGCCGCAGCATCTTTCGGCATCCCGTCGGCGATGAGGTTCTGGAGTTTTTCCTGCGGTGCCTTGGCGACCGGGTACTGCCGCAACAGTGCGAGATAGGCTTTGACGAACGGCTCAAACTGATCTGAATCGTGTGGGTACTCCATGTCTTCCCTCCCGTTGGCTGGTAGACAAACCGTAGGCGCCTCCCACGAGGAAGAACAGGGCTTTCCCGTCACCGCGAAATAGCCATGTCGCCACGCACGACGGATGAGGTGGCACACTAGGAACAGCGGCCGGCGGCAACCTGGCCGGCTATGTGAAACGCGATGGCACTCGTCTTCCTGTGGCAAGGTCGGTACGGTCGGCCCATGCGAATCTCAGCGCTGGCGATCGGTGTGGTCTTGGCAGCTTGCGGCAGACCTGAACCGGCGGCGAAGGTGCCCGTGTCCACGACGGAACCGCGCCTCCAGCCAGCAACGTCGAGCGCTCCACACGAAGACGAAGTGCCCACGGCCCTGCTCGACGATTCTGACGGTCCGCAGCCCACGGCGCAGCCGGCGACTTCTGTCGCCCCGAAGATTACCCCGCCGATCACAGGCTCCGTCAACCTCGGCGCTTTGAGCAGCAGTGGAGGCACGATCGCAAACAAGGCGGCCACGGTCGCGCGCATGCGGAGTCGCTTTGGCAAATGCTACCAGCAAGGGCTAGCCAACAACCCATACATGCACGGCACT
>CAZRGL010000321.1:0-12671 GCA_964599485.1 uncultured Polyangiaceae bacterium | reverse complement strand
GGAGGATGCGCAACGACGTGCAGAAACGAACACCGAGCTGCACAGTGAGACCTTCCGCAGGAGCGCAGCGCTGAGCGTGCTCGATGGTGGCCAGCGTGTCGGCAAACATGCGCGTGCTGGCTTGTCGCTGACCGGCAGCAAAAGCGTAGCTGTCGCGAAGGAAGGACGGCACTTGCACATCGTCCGGCAACTCAGCGCTGCGCTCGCGCCAGGCCTGCAAAGCCGCCAGATAGAAACGCGTCGGCTCATGGGCTGGACGCAAGCTGAGCGCTTCGCTCAAGGCATGCTCGGCAGGCCCGGGCTCGTCCTCGTCATACAAGGCAGCATGCATGTTGAAATAGGCCACCGCACTTGCCGGATGCAGCTCGATGGCCCGCCGATAGCTCGCTGCGGCCTCTTGCCGACGTCCGAGATCGCGCAGGGCGTTGCCCAGGTTGATCCGCGCAGCGGTCAGCTGCGGATCGAGACGGCTGGCCTCGCGGTAAGCCTCCACGGCGCGCTCGGGAAGACCATGGCTCTGCCAAGCAAGCCCCAAGTTGTTGAAAATGGCCGCGTCGTCCGGATCGAGCGCAGCGGCCCGTCGCAACGCAGCGACAGCTTGCCGCGGTCTACCCAAGCGCCGCTCGATTGAGCCCAAGTTGTAGAGAAGCTCGGCGGACGACTCATCGCCCTGCGCTTGCTCACGCAACGCAGCGACGGCCTGCTCGAGATCGAGCGGGCCGCTGGGGTCCGGGCCGCTGGGTCCTGGGCCGCTGGGTTCCGGGCTGCTTTGTTCTCCACCGCCAGGGTCTGACATGGCTTGGCGAGTATAGCCCTAAGCTCTTTACCCGCGCCGGGCGGCGTGTCATGGACTGCCGCCATGAAGCGACCGCAAATCATCGTCGTCATCGCCTGCTTGCTCATCGCCGGCGGGTTTGGGTGCGAGTCGAGCCCCGCCGAGCCTACCCCCGACACCGCCGTTGCCAATGGTCCCGGCGAAGGCAGACCGGCTCCAACGCCTGCGCCGCCGCCGAAACCTCTGCCTGAGCCCGACGCCAAGCTCCTCGCTCCGAACGAGGCCAACGCGCAAGCTCCGGCCAAGTTCAAGGTGAAATTCACCACCACCAAAGGTGAGTTCATCATCGAGGCGCACCGCGCGTGGGCACCGAACGGCGTCGACCGCTTCTACAACCTGGTCAAGGTTGGTTACTTCAACGACATCGCGCTGTTTCGCGCCGTCAAGAACTTCATGGTCCAGTTCGGCATCCACGGTCACCCCAAGGTTGCTGCCGCTTGGTCGCGAGCCAACATCAAGGACGACCCCTTGAAAGAAACGAACAACCGCGGACGGCTGACTTACGCCAAAGCGGGACCCAACACCCGCTCCACGCAGTTCTTCATCAACTACAAGGACAACGTCCAGCTCGACCGAATGGGCGGCTTCCCGGCCATCGGCGAGGTCATCAAAGGCATGGACGTCGTCGACAAGTTCTACAAAGGCTACGGCGAGTCGACCACCAGCCAGCAAGGCAACATCACCCGCAAGGGCAACCGCTTCTTGCGCAAGCGCTACCCCAAGCTCGACTACATCAAGAGCGCAGAGCTGGTGAAGTAAGCCCACTTGCTCAGCAACGGGGGGGAATGGTGTTTCGCAACGCGGACGAGGCAGCGCGACAGCGTGTCGCGTTGCTTGAGGAGCAGCTCGCCGAGGCACGCCTCCAAGGTGAGCAGGCTCGTGACCGTGTCGCTGAGCTGAAGGCACAACTCGCCGCCACAAATCAGGAGGACGTCGAGCCCACTCGCGAGGCGCGGCGCCCGCGCCAGCTGAGCCCAAACCCGCATCTATCTTGACGCGCAGTCAGAAGATTGGGCTCACCGGCGGCTTGGGCTGGCGGTGGCTGCGCGGCCCTGTCGGCGGCTACAACAACAAAGGTTGGAGTGGGACGCGCTTCGTCAGGAAGCATGACCTTGGTCGCGCAGGATGGCCGCTCGGCCTACAGTTCTTGTCCGTCGCGCTCGTGGGCGTCCTGTACTTTGGTTCTTGGCTGATGTAGCGCCCCGGAAACAAGACTGAGAACGTCTCACGAGGAGCTGCTCGACGCGCCGCGCGCGTCGGGGTGACACGGCTTGCTGCAGCCCCAAAAAAGAAGCGCCCCCCACCAGCACGGGGCCCCAGCGCCGCGCGCACAAGTGTGCAGCGACTTACCAGCTAATCTTGATTTCGCCGTTGCCAGTTCGGGTTCCCGTCGCCGTGGTGGCATTGCTCACCACCGCGACACTCCAGTAGGAGGAGCCACCAGCGCCGCCGCCGTTGTTCGGGCCGCCGCCGCCGCCGTACCAGCCGCCGCCAGCGCCGCCGCCGTCGTTGCCATCGCCGGTGCCGCCCTGACCGAGCGTGCCGGCTGTACCAGCGGAGCATGCGTGGTTGGTGTAGTGGCCACCTGGGGCGCCGCCAGCTGACTGAGTGCCGCCCTTGGCAGTGACACTTTGATAGGTCCCGCCATCGCCGCCAACCAGGCCACCGCCGTCGCCGCCGGTCTGGTTGTCACCAGCTCCGCCAGCTCCGCCCGCGATGAGCACGCGATTGGCCAGAGCCTGACCGTTGAGACGGATGTCGCTGGCTCCGCCGCCAGCCGCCGCTCCAGCACCAGCGTTCGAGCAGCACGTCGTGCCGGTTGGACCACCACCGTTGAAGCCGCCCGCCAAGTTGCAGTTCTGGCCGCTACCGGGCCCGTCAGTGCCTTTGCCACCAACGTAGACGTAGACGGTGGAACCTGGGGTCACTGTGACTTCACCCTTGACCTCGCCGCCCTTGCCGCCGGCTACTGCGCCGTCAGCGCCGCCTTCGGCTCCGTATGCTTCCACCGTGAGCTTGGTCACGCCTGCCGGAACGACGAACGTCTGGACCCCTCCCGTGTAGGAGAACGTCGTGGCGGCGGCGGGCCCCCTGCCCACGCCCCGACCCCCAACGCCCGCCGCGGTTGCGGGGTCGCCTGAGGCGACGATGCCAACGCAGCTACCCAATACGCAGGCCTCGTTGGCGGCGCACGCATTGGAGCAAGTGCCGCAGTTGGCCGGATCGTTGTCGGTATTGGTGCAGATGTTTCCGCACTTGGTGGTGTTGCCTACGCACGTGAGGCTGCACTGGCTGTTTGCACAGACTTCGCCGCTTTGGCAGGGCGTGTTGCAGGCGCTGCATTGGGCTGGGTCGTTGGTCTAATTGACTCAAACGCCGTTGCACTTGGTGGTGTTGCCCACGCATGTGAGGCTGCACTGACTGTTCGAGCAGACCTCACCGCTTTGGCAGGGCGTGTTGCAGGCGCTGCAATGAGCAGGGTCATTGGTCGTGTTGACACAGACGCCATTGCAGTCGGTGGTGTTGCCCACGCATGTGAGACCACACTGGCTGTTCGAGCAGACCTCTCCGCTTTGACAGGGCGTGTTGCAGGCGCTGCAATGAGCAGGGTCGTTGGCCGTGTTGACGCAAACACCGTTGCAGTCGGTGGTGCCGCCTGCGCAACTCAGACCGCATTTTCCAGCCGAGCAAACCTCGCCGTTGGCGCACGCATTTTCACAGGCGCCGCAATTGGCCGGATCGACATTGGTGTCCACGCAGAGGCCTTTGCAATCGGTGCTGCCGCCGCCGCATGACAGGCCGCATTTTCCAGCCGAGCAGACCTCGCCGTTGGCGCACGCATTTTCACAGGCGCCGCAATTGGCCGGGTCGACATTGGTGTCCACGCAGAGGCCTTTGCAGTCGGTGCTGCCGCCTACGCAGGTCAGACCACATTTGCCCGCTGAACAAACCTCGCCATTGGCGCAGGTGTTGCCACAGGCGCCGCAGTTGGAGGGATCGACATTGGTATCGACGCATTTACCGCTGCAATCTTCGGTGCCGCCACCGCAGCTGCCGGTACATTTGCCCGCGCTGCAGACCTCGCCTGCCGCGCAAGCTGTGCCGCAGGTTCCGCAGTTGGAGGGATCGAAATCGGTGTCGACGCAGCTGCCGCTGCAGTCCGACGTGCCGGTGCCGCAGCTGCTGGCACATTGACCCGCGCTGCAGACCTCGCCTGTCGCGCAAGCTGTGCCGCAGGCTCCACAGTTGGCAGGATCGTTGGAAGTGTCGACGCACGAGCTGTCACACTTGGTGAGATTGCCGCAGGTCGTTCCGCCGTTGTTGTCAGTGTCTGTCCCCCCAGACCCCGAACAGGCGCCCACGGTAGCGATCGCGACCGCTGCCACGAAGGCAAATAGCGGCCACCTCATTTTCTCCATTTGCTTCATCTCTTCCCTCCTCCGAGAATGAGCCGAGGAACGTATCATCAAGAAGTACTGCCACAAAGGCTGTCGTCGAAATTGCGACAACGGCTCGCGCACGAGCAACGTTGGATGGGCAACAGAGCGCGGCGCAGCGCGCCAGCGAGCTCGACCTCGCCAGACGCCCCCGAGTCACGTGCTCACGCGCAGGTCAGTGTCTCGCAGACGATCAGCCAGCGGGCGTCAGGCGCCGGTGCACCTCCGCCCAAGAAGCGCAGATCGCGTTGTTCGAACGCTGGGCATTGGCTGACGAGCTCCGGATTGCCCAGCGGTGGCGCAGTGGTCGCATCGATGTAGCACCAACCCGACAAGTCTTGCCCCTGGTACTTTGGCACGTCGGCGAGGTCGTGCTGACAAGCGGCGAGCTCGGCTCCAGCGAGCTGCGTGACCTCGCAGAAACAGTTCAAGTCGGGGCCGGGCGATTGGAAGCGGGCGATGAGCAAGTCGACCGCGGGCTCGTGCTCGGTAGCGACCGGATGGTGACCCGCGGCAGAGCAGTCGCAAGTCCCCTCCACTTGGCGCCCTTCGATGACGAGACACGACACCCTGCCTTCCTCATCCGGCACGAGCGAGTGGGGCAGACAAGCGGGGGCGTAGCTCGTGCGCAGCTCGCTCGAAGCAACGATGTACTCGTCCCACTGCGAGCTGCTGCAAGCAGCTCCGAATTGCGGAAGTTGGTCTGAGCAAGCGGCCACCAAAAGGATACCCGGCACGACGAGGGTGTGCATTCGCATGCCTTCCCTGGTCGCAAGACGGGTGCCAATGGCTGCTGCTAGGTTTTCTTACTTTTTTGCCAACCGCAGTTGTCGGCGCTGATGCACAACGGCAACGGCGTTGACTTCTAGGTTCAGCACCTCGAGACCGTTGTAGACTCGGTCTGATGTTCGACCACACGGAGCTGTCGCGTGTGATCTCACTGCAGCGTTGCGCCTTCGGCGTCTTCCAGTGGGCCAACAAGCAGCTTGCCGCCGATTCGTTCGACGCAGAGGCTTTTGCACGCGCGATTTCCCACCACGCTGGTGCGCGGACTTGGATCAGCGGCCAGATGAGTCATGTGCCTCGGGAGCTGCGTGTCGACAAAGCAGACCTCGATCCGTTTTCCAAGCTGTTCGCGTCGTTTCTGCACGTGTCGTACGAGCTGCACCCCGCGGGCTATGGGCACGCAATCTGCAGTTGCGGCGCAGGCGCACGCTTCGAGAAGGCACACTTCAAGCCGCGCGGCTCGAGCCCTGAATTGCGCAAGGAGGCCGAGTCATTACGCATGGGTGTCATTCGAGCCTTGGGCGGGGGCGGCCAACAGCGCAAATCTGCGGACACGCTCGACCTGAGCCTCGTCGCCTATGCTCGGCAATTGGTGCGCTGCGCGCGAGTTGGCAAACGGTCGCCGGCAAGCCTCGTCTTGTTCCGCCATCTACGTAGTCGAGGTCGTCACCAATTCTGTGCCGATGATGTAGCGGCGGCGCTCAGGACTGTGCAGCGACACACTTCATGACTCGCTCCCAAAACGGTCCTTCTGACTACACGCTGAGTCAGGCCGCCGCCTCTAGCCCGGATCATTCCTAGCTCAGCCACAGCAGCACAGCAGCGACTGCAACTCGTTGCCGTAGTAGCTCGAGATGGGCTCGTCGCACCACAGAGAGAACACCTCGTCGATGGCGCAGGTGGCGTCGTGGTACACGAGACCGCCACGGTTGTTGGTCTCGGCGCAGTCGTTGGAGCAGGTACGCGCTCGACCAGCGCAGATCTGGTCGCAGCTGACCGGAGCTTGAGTGAGCGGCGCGCACACCGTGACAGGGCACGCTGTTGCCACCTCACGGCACCAGCCGTCGCATGCGGCTTCGCCCGGCTCGCAACCCAGCGTCAAGCTGGCAAGCCGCCAGCCTATGTTGCCGCTGCCGTCGGTGAACTCAATCCGGAAGATCCGCTCAGCCTCGGCGTCCTTGGCAATGTCGATCGGCGCCATCTGGTGCAGCTGCTCCCAGCTGCTCCCGAAAGAAAAAGCCCCCGGCGAGACCTGCGCAAACACCCCGTAGAAGATGCTGCCGTCCTGTGACAAGAGCTTGCCCGCGCCAATGTCATCGAATCCGTCGGGATCGCTGACCACGGCCGAAAAGGTCACGACATCGCCATCGCTCAGCCGTGTCGGCGCCAAGATGACCTCCTGCACGATTGGCCCGCCAGGAACGGAGCCGTGCATAACGGTCTGGGCGCCGCCCGCGCCAGCGCCCGCAGCGCCCGAGCTGCTGCTGCTCGAAGTCCAGTCATCGTCGTCGTAGTCAACGACCTTCTCGATGACACAGGCCGTGGCGAAGAACAGAGGTAGCGTAACCAAGAGCTTGTGGATCGACCGTGCGTTCATGGTGCCAATCTGGCACCTCGACGCGCCCCAAACCATCAGGAGGATTCCGTATTTTACGCTCCGCCCAACTACGTCAAACGACGTAGCCCCACGAAAGGCGACCGGGAGCTCTTGCGTTTGGGGTTCTGCAGCGCGAGGGGATTCAGAAGGTTGCTCAGAAAGTTGCTCGCAGCCGCAAGCCCAAGCCCTGCGGAGCCTGACGGCGCCGGTATTGGTCGATGGCTCTGGGGTCCAAGGGGCTCACCTTCACCTCAGTGGCGCCTACGATCCACAGCGGAAGCCCCACCGAAAGGTGCACAACGCCTCCAACCACAAAAGCCCAGGCCCCGATGGTCTCGCCTAGGCCGGTCAGGCCGCAATCGCCCCCGCCTCTGTCTGCTTGCCGACACTTGTCCTCGGCCGCCTCGGCATTGGCGAACATCACTGCGGCACCGATACCCATTCCTACGCTCAGCACCGTAAAGACGATGCCCGCGTATTTCATGCTCGTGCTCCGCTCGACGGCGACGCGTGGGGGCTGTCCCCAGGGCAGCTGTCGCGAGTGGCCGTAAGACCTCGGGTAATAGTCTCGTGGTCGTACCGTTGGCGGCTGCGTAGCTGCCGGCGCTGGCCCGGTTGGCAAAGGTGCAAAATACGGTGCGGCTGGCGGGCTGGGTTGCGCGGGCAGCTGGGCCAATGACAGCGACGTCAGCGTCAGGGCGGCGGCAGGCAAGACGAGCAGGGCAGCCAAAGTCAGTGGGAGCTTCATGGACGCCGTCCGATGCAAGCGACATTCCGCTACGCATTTAGGGTGTGTTCTGGGCGCAGGGGTCCAATTGAAGGCGTTTTCGGTCGTTTCCGCGTTGCGTCACAGCCACACTGTGAGCAGCTGGCACACGGCGAGCCCTCAGTACAGCTGTCCGTATGAAAGCACTCAGCTGCCGGAGCGGGCGCAGCGAAAACCGATTGTGGTCGAGCTCGCTATTGGCGCGACGCTTCCGTACGTGATGATCTGCACTCGATGTGGGTCGGTTGTCCGGTACGAGCTGCGGCGGATCTGACGCTCGGTCTTGCAACGGCCACGCTTCTTGGTGCACAGCGGGCTGTTTACCCATTCGGTCACGTTGCCGGCCATGTCGTGCAACCCGTAGCCGTTGGCACCGGCCGGGAAGCTGCCCACCGGACTGACCCCCTTCGCGCTGCTTTCCCGCTTATCAGGTCGATTCTCGACTTTGCCGGAGCCGGCTCATGCAACGCTTGTTGTTCATCCTCGTTTCAGGACTGCTCGTAGTCCTGTGCGCCGCCCCGGCGTGCTCACGGACCGGGCTCACCAGCTGGGCTGCTCCGCCCACCGATCCACCCCTTTCTACGGCGAAAGGGGGCGCGACCGGTTGGGGTGGGGCCGGCGGCTGGGCCGGTAGTGGGGCTGGGGGGGCTAGTGGTGGGGCTGGCACGACAACCGGCAGCGGGGGCACGGCTGGCAGTGGCGGGACAGGTCCCACCACGACCTCCACGGGGTGTCTCAATATGTTGAAGTCGGACATCGACGGCTTCAGCGACACGCTCTTGCCCGGCGGCTCGTTCTCGATCGAGCCCAACGGAGCCGTAAGCGCGACCCTCTCGTCGGCGAGTGGCGTCGCGCCCGTGCTGCAGCTGCCGGTCACGATCCCCAGTGGCGGGGAGGTCGCCGGAAAAGGCTACGTCATGCTGACTGTGACCGATCAAGGTCAACCCGGTGGCCCCAAAGCGGAGCTGCAAGGGCAGCTCGATGTGGGCATCGACTTGCTGTCACCCGATGACCGATTGCGCGGCTGGCTCGTGGGTACGGTGAACGGTCAAGCTCAAGAGCACGTGTTGGCGCTGTCGTTCGAGGTGCTGCACCCGAAGGCCAGCTGCCGGCACCGCCGCTGCTTGCAGGGCGAGATGCTTGGACAGGGCTCGGCCTGCTGCTGCGGCGGCGCGCTGCAACCGGCCTACAGCCCCAAGTCCGAGGAGAAGAGCTGCCGGGACTACCAACTGAGCAACAGCAACAGCACGCTCAGAGCGTGCAACCAGGAAGCTTGTCCGCCGCACTTCGCCTGCATCACCGAGTCGGCCGACGAACGGCTGCAGCTGTGTCGACCGGCGTGCGGCGGCAACGATGACTGCCGCCCGTTCGAAGTATGCGTCGACGGCGGCTGTCGACCACTACGCTGCGATAGCGACGAGGACTGTGGCTCCGGGCGACATTGTTTCGCGCCGCAGCTGCTGGCCACCAAGTACTGCTCAGCGAAGACCCTGAACGGCTTGGACTCCTGCTTGCCCGAGATGTACAGCACGCCCGACTCCTCTTGCGCACGTGACTGTCAGAGTGACGCCGACTGTCCCACCGGCTGGGTGTGTGAGCGTCGCCACGGCGACTTCTTCTTCACAGGCATGTGCGCACCCGAATGCAACGGCCGCAGCTGCAACCGCGTCGAAACCAACTTCGACGACACCATGGTGGTCGCCAAGCAATGCTCCTATGCGACCGACTGCGTCGAGCACACCGGCTGCGGTCTGTGGGTGCCCTATTGGGAGCATTGCTCAGGCCTGCTGTTCGTAGCCAGCAACCAAACGGAGCTCGACGCGATCAACGACGAGTGGAACGTCGCCTGCGGCCCGTACCCGCCGACCCCCAACTGCCCCGTATGCAATGGGCTGCCGACCTGCAACCTGAAATGCACGGCGGGCAGCTGCCAAGGCAACTGCAAGTGACAGTGCGACCCGGTCCCATCCGGGGCGAAAGCGCCTGGCCTCAGGGCCGACTCCGGGCCTCGCGCGATTGATTGCCAGAAAGTACAGCACCGCAGCCTTCTCCGGCGAGCGCGCCAGCGCCCGAACCTTGTCCATTGCGGCAGCGACAACGACTTCATACCATCCGCCAATGGTAGGTCGGATGGTCGCGACTTTGGTGCTCGGAATCGGCTTCGTAACAATACCCATGGGTTGCCAAACGCCTCGGCGCAAGCCCGAGCCGCCAGTGAGCCGCCAGTCGTCCACCTCGCTGACGACGACAGGATCTACTGCCCCCCTCACCTCACAACTACCCGCCGACGAGAGGTCCGGCTCCGGCTCCAATGATGGGCCGAATTTGACTAGCCTCTGCGAGCTAGATCCCAACTCGTGTCCTCAGCTCACTGAGGAACAGATCGCTGGGTGCCGTTGTAATGTGGAGACGGGAAGGCGCAGACAGAAGTGCCTCGTCGACTGCACGAATCGCGTCCGCACCGGCAAACCGCTCTTGGGGGGACCTAGTCTTCTTCGTGACTGAGGTTCAACACCCAGCGCTTGGGCACATTTCTTACGATTCTTGCAGAGCGAGAGATCGCCGAGCGCATCGAGGCCGAAGAAGCGTGCACGCGCTGCGGTTACGAACCCCGCCGACCATCACTGCGCGCCACATTGAGCCATGTGCCTCAGTTGTAGCGATAAGCGATACAAAAGGCAGGGATGACCCACCCATCCCCACCTTTTGTATCGCTTATCGCTACATATTGGGGGGATGACTCGGCGCCAGCTAGGCGGCGCCTGTACAAGAGAGGGTCGTCTTCACCGCCGTCGCCGCCCCTGCTGAGATCGTGGTCGTCGCTGCGGCTGCGGCCCCACCACCTGCTTCTGCTCGGACTGGAGGTCGGCTTTGGGCTAGTAGCGGCCTTCGCCGAGCTTCTCGAGCGCGGCAGGATCGACGAGCGTGAGGTAGCCGCCCTTTTCCTGCTCGACCAAGCCTTCGGCGACCCAAGTTCGCAGCTGCTTGTTGACGCTCTCGCGCGTCACGCCCACCAGATCGCCTAGCTCTTGCTGGCTCAGTTTGAGACTGATGCGCACGCTGCCGCTGGTGCTGCGTTTGCCGTAGCGGTCGGCCAGGCGCAGCAGCTGCTTGGCCAGGCGACCAGGCAGCTCCAAGAAGGTGCTGTCCTCCACTCGCACGCTCAGTCTTCGAAGCCTTCCGGCGAGCACCTCGAGCAGCTTGATGGCTACTTGGGGCGACTTTTCCAAGTAGCGAAAGAAATCGTTACGCTGAATGATCAACAGCTCGCAGGGCTCGAGCGCGCTGATGGTCGCAGAGCGCGGCTGTCGATCGAGCACGGCAACCTCACCGAAGACCTCCCCGGGACCCATGATTGAAAGCGCCGCTTGGCGCCCATCGCTACCCGTGGTGATGGCCTTGAGACGACCAGCCACGATCACGTAGATCTGCATGGCCGGATCGCCCTTGCGCAGCACCACTTGCCGTGCGCGCAGCTTCTTGCGCACCGCCAGCGAAAGCACGCCGTCGAGCTCGCGGCTGGTCAAACCCGCGAAGATGGACTCTTTGGTCGACAGCAGCGCGTGATAGTCGGTCACTTGATCTTCATGCGTCGCTTCTTCGCTTTTGGCGAGACGAGCAGCTCACCCTCTTCGTTGACCTTGCCGCCGCGATAGATCTCAATCGGCGCGCCGCCCTGCCGAGGCACGAAGCGCGCGACGCAGACGAACTCCGACGAGCCGCGGGCAGAAATGTACTCCACCTGGATGGATTGTTTGATCCGCAGACCGAATTGCAGACAGCGCCAGGTGGGCGTGTCCCAATCCGTCTTAGTGGACTTGTAGGGCAACTGCTTCAGACTCGGCGGCACGGGAAAATCATCGGGACAAAATGGTCCCCGCGTGGCTCCGGCCTGACCGGTGCCTCCCATGTCGAAGCTCAGATTCTCTTTTCCGAACACTGCGTCGACGCGCTTGACGCAAGTGCTGACGACATCGCGCGCTTCTGCTTCGGCCGGCTCGAACTCGAACAAGCGCCGCAGCTGCCGCTTCTTGAAGAGCGTCACGCAACGATCATGGTCAGCTTGCGACATCCCCTCGAGGGGCTTTGCCAGAAGCTTCAGTCCCGCTTTCAGCGCTTTTTCCTCGGCACCGCTGGTATTCGGATTGGTGAGCAAGGCCGTGTCGAGCGCCGCCATCGCGGCCTTGTGCGCGTCGTAGAGCACCGGCTCGATGGGGTTACAGAGCCGTCCGATCTCCGCTTTCTCACTGGCGCTCAACGCGTCAGGCGGAGTCTTGAGCGGCGTCATCGGGATTTCGTCGGCGTCGGCGTCCCCCGAACCGTTGCCATCAGTGGTCGAAGGATCCTTGGGCTTGGTCGGCGATGGCCCGCAGCCGCTCGCCGTCGCCCCGAGCAACAGCGCGAAAACCGCCGCTGCCAGGCTCAGCTGTTCGCGAAGCTTCATGGTCTTGGGCTAGCACAACAGCGCTCCGCCGTGTTGTTCGCTTTGCACGGCCTGGCTGTTCAATTCCCGGACAGCGAGCACCGCTCAGGTGGACCAAGGCACCCGATAACACTGCAGCGGCTCAGTCTTACCTTTCACCTTTACAGGATCGAGCGCTTCGAGCGCCCAGCGCTCCGGAGGCAACAGAGCTTTGGTCCGGCTGTCACAGACGATTTCCCCGGCCTTCGCCACATCGCAGATGCGACTGGCCACATTGGTAGCGTCACCGATGGTGGCGTACTGCAGGTAGTCGGCCGAACCGATGTTGCCCGCTGCCACCGTACCGGTGTTGATCCCGATGTGAATGCGCAGCGGATTGGCGAGCTTCAGTTGATCGTTGAGCGCTATCAAGGCGCGCTGCATTTCGACTGCGGCTACCACCGCCCGCGCCGCGTCATCCTCGCGCTTGAAGGGCGCACCCCAAACCGCCAGCAGGGCGTCGCCGATGTACTTCTCGAGGGTGCCCTCGTGACGGAACACGACCTGGGCCATCACCGGGAAGTAAGCGTTGAGCAACGTGATGACCTCGATGGGGGTCATTTGCGATGACATCGCCGTAAAACCGCTGATGTCGCTGAACAGCGCAGTGGCCTCTGTCTGATGGATCTTCAGCTGCCCCCCATCGGCCATGATGTTGTCGATGGCGGTGGGCGGAAAGAAGCGCAGCAAGTTGTTGCGGGACACCGCTTCTCGAGCAAGCTTGGCACTGAGCAATGCGTTGTCGATGGCGATGGCAGCTTGGTTGGCGAACGCTGAGAGGAACTCGC
>CAZRGL010000320.1:0-12698 GCA_964599485.1 uncultured Polyangiaceae bacterium | reverse complement strand
GAAGCAAGCTCGTGCTAGCCTGCTCGGCAAATGAAAGGGAGGGGACAATGACCTCGAAAATGTTGGTGCTCTTCGGGTGTGTGCTGCTCGCGTGGGGCTGCAGCAAGCGCGACGCTGCCGCGCCGAGCATTTCGTCAGAAGCTTCAACGACCAGCCCTTCGAGTGCCTCGGCGCCGGTCGCCACGTCTGCTGCGCTCACATCAACAGCAGCTTCAGCAGCTGCGCCGACCGCCAATCCTTCTGCTAGCTCCCTCCCGAACAGCAACACTACAGAGGCCGCAGTGAGCGAGTCGGACGCCCAAACCGATCTCTGCCTCAAGCTCGCCGACAACATCATCTCGGTCATGGTGGCAGGGCCGAGACACGTTCGGGAAAAGGAGCTAGGCAGCGAGCCTTTCGATCCGCCGCGGCAACGCGTCAAACTCATTGCAGACTGTCTCAGAGGGCCGCCGCCCAAGCCGATTGTCGATTGCTTGTTGGCAGCCAAGACCATCAAGCAGCTTGCGGTTTGCAAACGCATGTAGCTTGTCGCCTGAAGGTGACAATGTCGCATCCTTGCGACATTGCTGATCTTTTTCGCACATTTGGGTGTGCGTGTTCGAACGCAGGGCCCTGCGTAGTGGCGCCAACTGCCTGATCTCAAGGAGCTTTGGCGTTGGCCTCGGTTTTGCTCACCTGGCAGACTAGCGCCTGCTGTTCGGGAGAGACCATGAAGCCCATTACAAAACTCGCCACCCCTTGTTTGCTACTTCTAGCCGCGGCCTGCTCAGGGTCGGTGGAATTCACCCCGTTCGGCCAAGGTGGCGCTGGAGGGGAGGGGATTACGGTTTCGTCGAGCAGCACAACGAGCAGTGCGAGCACGAGCACGAGCACGAGCACGAGCACGAGCACGAGCAGTACGAGCACGAGCACGAGCAGTACGAGCACGAGCAGTACGAGCACGGGCAGCACGAGCAGCAGTAGCTCTTCGACCAGTACATCGAGCTCGAGCAGCGGTGGGCCGGTATGTGACAACAGCGGCCTGTGCACCTCATGCGTGTCTTGCGCCTGGTCGGGTCCTTGCGGCGCCTATGCCAAGGCCTGCTTGAACAACCCCGAGTGTGTCGCCATCATGACTTGCTACGAGACCTGCGACAAAGACTGCTTGGTCAATTGCTGGCTGCCGCATCCCAAGGGCCAAGCGGATCACAACGCCGTGTCCATTTGCATCTACTGCGACAACTGCTTCAACGACTGCAACTCGAGTCAGTACGGCTGTCCCTGACAGCCCGCGTCACTGAGACAGCATCTGGTTTGCAGCCTCCGCATGCTTTGGGCCACTCTGGCGCTGGGCATGTTAAGAATGTCGCGGATCTGACCAGGTACGGCTTATGAGCGGCATCGGACAGTTGGAGCTACGTACGCCCAATCGCGGCATCATGTTGGTGGTTGGGGCTTGGTTCATGTTGCTCGGCTTCGGCATGGCGGCGGTCATCGTGTTCACCGAGGCACCCTCGCTCGTGGCCTTGTTCCCATCGTGCTTCGGTTTGGTGGGCTTGTGCTTGCTGCTGTCTCGTCGCGGCGTTGTGGTCGACCGCTCCACGGCCACGGTGACCACGTGGTGGGGCGTACTGGTGGCATTTGGCAAGAAGAGCCATCCGCTCGATCCGAGCCACCACGTTACTTTGGCGCGGGAGATGCGCGGTGGACACAAGAGTCGCCAAGAGGTCTTTCCGATTAGTCTTGCGGGTACTGCCGGAGCCAAGCCGCTCGAGGTGCTCACCCCAACCAGTTACACCGTTGCGCGCAATCTTGCCGAGCAGCTAGCCAATCACCTCGAAGTAGCGCTGCATGATTCGAGCGCCGGCGCTGTCGTCATTCGCGAGGCGGGCACCCTCGATCAGCCGCTGCGCCAGCGTTTGCTCGCTGATGCAGGACCGCGGCAGTTTCCGAGCGCTGAGACCCCGCCTCGTTTGCTCGTGAGTCAACGAGCCGAACAGACCATCTGCGTTTTGCCAGCAGGCGGTTTCCAACCGATGCACTTGCCAGTGATGCTTGGGTTGGGCTCATTCATGATCTTTCCCTTGGTGTTCATATTCATGGGTAAGTGGCCCTGGCCGATTGCTGCGGCCGCGTTGGCCTTTTGCACCATCCCGTTGGTGGTCTTGTTACCCGGTTTGTTGCGCGCCACGATTGGTCGCGACACGCTGAGCTTCAGCCCTGATGGGGTGGCCCTCAAAGCCTGGGGCTCGCCGCGGGCAGCCAAGAGCATCGACGCAACCGCCCTCGAGGAGCTCATCATCATCCCCCCCAGCAAGACGACGGAGCTGACGTGGATGGGTCGTTGCGGCAGGTTGGTTGCTCGCTCTGACGCTCTGAGTCTCGAAATTGGCCGCGGCCTGTCCGAAGAGGAGCTCGGCTGGCTCGAAGGCGCCATCTGCCATGCGCTGACGGCCGAGCCCTTTGGCTACCGGGGCAAGCCCGATCGCTCTGATTGATGTTTTCGCTCCTTCTTCAGCGGGCGTCCTTGCAGTCGATCCCGCTGTCGTCGGCATCGCGAATTTCGCTCAATGTGCGTGACTGAATCTGCTCACCGTCCAAGAAGTCGAGCAGCTCCAAGATCCGTTCGCGCCGGTTGCCCGTGTAGAGCAGACCAGGGCTGTCGTCGTAGCTCATGGGATGAATCACCACCGAGATGAAGTGCTCGCTGCCGGCCATCTTCACCGCGTCTCGAACCACCGGCAATTCCACACGAAGTCGACCCGACTCCGTCTCATAAGGGGCGTGAGGCAAGGTGTAGATGTCTTGCTCGGCGTCGCCCCAGGAGTTGCAGAAGGAGCTTCCCAACAAGGAGCTCGCCTGATCGGTGTCTTTCTCGGTCACGCCCGGGTAGTCGTCGGTTGAGTAGCGAACCAGCGCGTTGACCTGGCCGGTCCACTCTGCGTTGATGCAGCCAGCCTCGTCGGCCACATTGGGCCCGGTGCTCGCGGCTGGCTTACAGGTGTTGTCGTGGTCGGTCAGCGGCGGGTCCCCACCATTGCCCTCGGGGCCGATGCGCGCGAACTTGATGTCGTAGCTACCGCCGGCTGCTGATTCGAGGGCCTTCTGCACGGCCTGCACCCCCGCGTCGAGCGAGCACTCGCCCATCGCTGCGTCGCCGTCGCACAAGGACAGGTCGTCCGGTGGGAAATCAGTCGCGTTGCTGTAGCCGTCGCGAAACTGGTGCGTGTGGGAGTGAGAGTGGAAGGCCATCTCGTGACCGGCCGCCATCCACGATCCGACCAGCAGTTGCTTGCTCTCCGACTTGGAGATTAGCTTGCCCCAGTTGGGGGTCAGCATGATGGATACGTGGTGGCCTGAGCCCTCCAACTCTGCGTTGCGCTGCTCGAGCTCGCTCATGAAGCGCTCTAGCTTCGTCCAGCGCTTGTCGAGTTGGGCGTCGATGGCCGGATCAGCGTGCAGCACCAGATACACTTTGGGTTCGCTGGAGGAACCTTCGTGTGGCTCGTTCGAGGCGCTAGGCGCCGAGCATGCGAGCAGGCAGCTGCACCAAAAGATGGTGAGGACTACACGAGGTGACAGTTGATTCATGCTCGATTCGACTGCAATCGGCGTGCCTGTCTGCGATGCCTACAGCGGCCGCGGCTCTTTGCCTCGAAGCTTCATGACCACCCAATAGATGCCGTAGCCGGTGAAGAATAAGCAGCTCAGTCCAACGATTACGAGCAGCACAAAGGCGCCGCCGCTGACCGTCCCATCGTAGATCGTCGCCATCAGGTGTTGGTACATGACGGGACAATTGTCACTTTGACGCACTGCTTTCGCAACCTCGGGTTCGGGCAGCTGGGTTGCGTCAGACAACTACACGATGCATTGCGCAACGTTTCTGCACGCGATTGCGGGCGGTTGGCGCTGGAACAGGGCTTGCAGCCGGCTATGAGCCGGATGGCAAGAGCAAGGAGAAGCCCATGGGTTCAGTTAGTCCTGCAATGATCGTGATTGGCCTGGCGATAGCGACGTCGTCACTGGTTGCCTGCTCGGGATCGAGCACACCCAGCGACCAGCCGCAGTCGTCTTCCACCACCACTGATAGCTCTGAAGGAGGGGCCGGCAGTGGCGGTAGCGACTCCGGAGGCGGTGGAACGGCGGGCGGGGGCGGGCAAGAGCAAAGCCCGGCCGACAGCCTCATCTATTTTGCGATTACGATCCAAGACTTTGCCTATCCGGAAAAGTCGATCGAGCACCTTCAAAAGGTCGTCGACTTGCACGAGAGCTTAGGTGTGCCCTTGGACTTGTCGTTTACCACTTCGATGGTCGACGCCTACGAAGACACCGAGCTGTTCAAGCAAATCAAGACCTCCCCGGTGGCGGTGGTCTCCTATCACGTGCGTCCGCCGGTGCCTTACTACGACAAGTGCGACTGGCGGGGGTTTGGGGCTCTCAGCGATACTGACAAAGCCACCATGGTCGAAGCGTACGAGACCCAGGCGCTGGATCTCGAAACGGGGATGCCAATCGACAATGTGGCCGGTGGCTATGCCCACTTGACCACGTTGCTCGGCTATCCGCCCTTCGCTATTGGCGTCAAAGCAGCGAAGGACAGTGAGGCTGTGGTCATGCAGACCTATGGGCAGCTCGGCGCCCGCTTCGTAGTGGTGCACGCAACCCAGCCCAACCTCGGCGACAAGAAGCATGGCATGTGGGTCCGTCCGCAGCACGTCGATCTGAAGCTGTTCGAGGAAGGCAACGCCGACGCTGTTGCGGCTGTCGATAAGGCGCTGGCCGATTCCCGCGCTTTGGAGACCGCCGAGGCGCCCTACATCGTTGGCGTCAAGATGCACGACAACGACTTCTTCTCCTCGACCTCAGCCTGGACGACTGTGTACTTCAACCCATCCCCGGTGCGCTGCCAGCAAGGTCCCGATTTCGATCTCTCACAGAAAGCTCCGCTACTCGATCAAGCAGCACGCGATGCGATGTGGGCGCGCTACCAGGCAGCGGTCGAGTACGTGGCAACCTTCGATTCGTCGGTCCGGGCGGTAAACGCTGCCGATCTCGAAGAGCTCGTCGACCAGCAGAAGTAGCGGCGCAGCACGAGCAGCAAAAGTAGCGGCGCAGCACGAGTCGACCGACAGCAACACCAATTTCACGTAGCGGCCCGTGCGCTTGCGCCGGCCTGCGGAGCGGGTGCAATCTTCTGATTGCATGGGAACTGGCGGGCCCCGCTGTTGTCCTAGTTCACAACGCAACGCAACCAACGTGCAGCTGCCGCCCTCCGACGATGGGGCGGCTGTCTGGTGTGTGCCTATTTCCTGCGGTGGCCTATCCCATCGTCATTGCGCCGGGGTGGCTTGCGGTCCATTTGCGGGCTCGCGCCGCGGAGCCCTCGCCTATCGTGCTGCAAGGAAGTTTCACCAGCAGCTTCGATGGGACTGTGATCGACGCCGCCGCAAGCAGTTGGCGCGGCGATGGTCCAGGCGCTTACGCAACGGTCGACCGGGGCGGGCTTTTCGATCTCGCAGGCGGCGGATTGCAGCTGCTCTCGCATGATGCGGCTGCCCACTTGGTCACAGTAGCTCAGACGGGTGGGCCTGCGCCGGCTTGTGCGCGACACGGTGTGTCGGCTCCTTGTCTGGTGTGGCGCCCGCAGTTGGCTCACAGCCGTTTGCTGACCCAGGGCGATTGGCTGGCGTCCTTGCGCGGTGAGCTGACAGCGCACCGCGATGGCCCCTTGTTGCCCATCGACGGCGCTGGTGCTGTCCACCACGCGACAGCCGCACCGTGGGTGGTGCTGGCAATGGTCACGCTGATGTTGGCGGTCGTTTCCCTAGTCGTGTTGCGCCGCCGGCGCCACTCGGCCGCCGCCCGACTGCGGCGTGCGGGCAAGCGTTTGACTCGGCGCATCGAGCGCCAAGACCCCGTGCTCGAGGTGACGCTTCGGCCTGTGCTCTTGCGCGCCACAGAATCGGTTGAGTCGGGCCGCTTGGATCCAGCATCGAACGCGGGTCGCTGTGTCATCGAAGCGCTGCTGCGGCTGGAGCGGTGCTTGGAAACACAGGCCGAGCAGCATCGGCGCCAGGCGCAAGAGCAATTGGCTGAGCAGTTGATCGACGAGGTGGCGCTGGCACTCGAAGCCGCCGCCGAAGCAAACAGCGCAGTTTCATGAGGAACGATATGAGCCAGAAACGGAATGTAAGCACGGCAACTGCCCCAACCTCGTCGCCGCCAGTGGCCGTGCATGTCGGAGTGTTCTGGGAGCAAACACAGCTTTCGGTGGTCGACTTGTCGTCGTTTGGCGAGCTGTGGCTGGGTGATGGCAGTGAGGGGCCTGTCGACGCCATCGTGCCTGCTGAGATGCTCGGGGCCGTCCGCGCACCGCTGATTCAACGAGACGAAACCGGTCGCGCGCTGTTGGCGTTGCTGCCGCAGGCTGTGCTGGTCCGGGAACCATCAGCCCGAAGCCAAGACGTCGCGCCCCAAGCGGTCGGCTGGGCTCCGCCGAAGGGGACGCGCTGGCTGGAGCTGGCCCTGCCTTCGCTGGCCTTGCCTTCGCTGGCCGAAGTGGTTTACGGCAAGCTCCGTTTCCGCATTGAGACGCACGTGGCTCGCGCGCCGCTGCCGCGGCACAGCGCAGCGCTGCGTCGCGTCGGTGCGCTGTGTGCTTTGTCGGTGCTGCTTCACGCGCTGGCCGCGACCATCTGCTGGCTAGACACGCCCGCACCAGTAGATGCTTTTGGGCTCACCGAGGCGCAGCACGCCCTCGTTCAGCGATACCTCGTCAAGATCGACAGCGACGAGGTCGATTTGCAATGGCGCGAAGCAGAGCCCTTCGGCCGCAACGCTGACGACCGGGTCGGCGGCGGTGGGACTCGGGCCAAAGGCGAGGAGGGCGCGATGGCGTGGGGCGCCGATCGCAGCAAGCCCAATATGCGGTACGGAACAAGAGGCCCCGGGTCGGCGAAATCGAAGCGGGGTGGTGCGGTGTTTGGCTTGGGCATGGCGCGCGGCGCGGAAGGGAACAGCGGCCAGCATGCCAGGGGCGAGGCGCTTCGCGACGTTGCGGAATTTGGCACCATTGGTCTGCTGAATGGGGGCAATGCGTGGGCTAGCAGTGCGGACGCCCCTCAGTTGGCCGCTCCTCACCACAGCGCCCAGTCCTATACGCTGCCCCCTCAGGCGCCAATCGATCCGAACGGACGCTTTTCGACTACCTATCGCCCCGGGGGCGGACATCTGGCGGCCTTCGAAGCGGCGCTGTCGCGCGGCGTCGTGTCGATCACGACCCGTCAGCTGGTGGGGGATGTCGCTGCAGCCCACGCGCCAGCGGTCGCCATAGCGTCAGATCGGGCGCTGGGCTGTCAGGTCGATATCGAGCGGGCGAAGTTGCCGCCGGGCGGTGGCCCCACCCACATGCGCATCGCGCTTCGCTCCACACCGCGCGGCGCCGCGCGTCGGCCGCCGCTGTCGGTGCACCTGCTTGTCGATACGAGCGGCTCGATGCAGGGGCCGTCCATCGCCCAAGCCAAACGAGCGGCCCATCGTCTGGTGCGCTTGCTTGCGCCCAGCGATGAGCTCTCACTGGTTGCTTTTGCCAACGACGCCAAGCTAGCGGTAGCGCCAGGCCCCATCCGTGGTCGCGTCAACCAAATCCACAGCGCCATCGATGCGCTCGAGGCGGGCGGCTCCACCAACATCGGAGCGGGCCTCACCCTCAGCTACAAGCAGGCTAGTGGGCGTGCAGGCGCATCCAAACGAGCCGCGGTGGTGATGGTGCTCTCCGATGGTCGCGCTACGACGGGGATGCTCCGTGGTCGTTCTCTGGCCAGCCTGGCGCTCGAAGCGTTCCAGGGTGGAGTGCAGACCAGCACCTTGGGCCTCGGTAGCGACTACGACGAGCAGCTCATGAGCTCACTGGCAGCCGATGGGGCAGGCGGATACTACTATCTGCGCGACGCCGACCAAATCGGCGGCGCCATGCACAAGGAGATCGCGCAACGACTCGATCCCGCCGCGACTGCCCTCGAGGTGCGGATTCGGCTGGCTGACGGTGTTCAGCTGCTGCACGTCTACGGCGCCCGCCGCTTGGGACGCCGGCAGGCAGCCCGTGAGCGGGCCAAGGAGGTCGCTGCTGATCGTGATGCTGAGCGCCGCACCGGCATCGCCCGCGATCGACAGCAGGATCGGGCGGGCGGAATGCGCTTCTTCATTCCGACGTTCGCGCGCGCAGATCGGCACGCGCTGCTCATCCAGATCCGTGCGCCCCGAGGCGAGGAGCGGCGACGATTGGGCACCGTCGAGCTCAAATACAAAGACCATGTCTTCGGGCGAAATCAAACTGAGGAGCTGCCCATCTGGGGCGACTACGCCGACAGCGACGCCGCCAGCGCGCGCAGCATCGACGCAGCCGTATCGCGTACCGTTCAAGCCCATCTTGCTGGCGAAGATCTGATGCGCTCCGCCCGGTTGCTGACGCGTGGCAATTCCGCGGCGGCCGCAACGGTGCTCGCCGAGCGGCAGAAGATCCTGCAGCAAGCAGCCAGCTCGCTCCACGACAACTCCCTGCTACTTGCCGCGAACCGATTGGCGCGTCTGAAGGTCGTAGCGGAGGCGGGCGCAGGCATGGACCCGCGGGCACGCTCACTGGTGCTGCAGACAGCGGCTCGTTCGCACCTGCGTTGATTGCCGATGCGCGAGTGAGGATCAGGGCAAGCCAGGCAAGCCAAGATTCACGTCGAGGTTGTTGAGCAAGTCGCCTGCCCCGGAGGTGAGCGAGCTATAACCTTGCACCAGACTGCTCACGGCATATGCGAGCACGATGATGGCCAACACCGCGCCGACCGTGCCGGTGAAGACTTTGAGCCGGCTGCGCCACAGCCCGCCGTAGCGAACGCTCAGCAAGCGCAGCGCCTCGGATAGTGCGTCGATGTGTTCCGAGGCGAGCACCCGCATCGTGTCCTGTCTCGCGATGAGCCCGCAGCTGCTCAGCTGTGGCGCCAAGTTGCCGCCCCCCTCGATGGCGCCGATGACTTGCTCGACGCGCTTGTCGATGCCCGGATCGCCGCAGATTGCCGCAGCGCTTCGCAACGCGGCGGTGTGGTCCAAGCCCAAGTCGAGGGAATCGGCCAGGGCTTGGCAGAACAGGCCACGGCTGTGATGAATGAAGAAGGCGGCCAGCCAAGGGATTCGCCAGCCAAAACCACGTAGCCCATTGGCGACCGCTCGGGTGCGCAGCAATAGCGGTAGGCCCCAACCGAATATGGCGACGGTCAGCGCCAATAGGGCGATATTGCGGACGAGCGCACTGCTGAACTCAGAAGGATCGTCACGAATCAGCAGAGCAATGGGGGAGAGCAGCGCGTGCACCACGACAACGACGAAGGGAAAGAGCATGCTCTGGGCGACTTGTCGCTTGAGCTCGAGCCGCGCGGCCACACCGCGCGATAAGGCACGCAAGCTCATGGCCACCTGCTCTGAGCCCTCGGCGAAGCGAACAGCAGCTGTTTCGGCAAAGGAGAACAACGCAGGAGCGTGGCTCATGGCATCGCAGAGCGCTCCGCCCGCTGTCACCTTCTCCAAGGCAGCCTCTAGCGCACGCTTCACCCTGCCTTTGCTGCCTGTCACCAAGAGTTGCAATGCGCTGCCGGTGTCAATGCCCGCTCCCACCAAGTCAGCCAAGCTGGCGTAGACGTCCTCGGCGGCCTGTCCCGAAACGGGTAGTGCAAGCCGTGTTGCGCTGGCGTTGTTGCGCTCTGTGCTGAGCGGTGACGACGCGGCGCGCGTCTTCTCGGTTTTGACTGCGCGCGCGGGTTCCTTCTCAGCGCGTGTCGCGGTCCAATGAGCCTCGAAAGCGGCGAAGCTGACCCCGCAGCTCACACAGCGCTCAGCAGGTGGCTGACCGAAGCCGCATTTGGGGCACGGGAGCTGGTCGTCGTCGTAGTCACGAGTTCGGCTGGGCATCGGGGCCAGTCTGCCCCTGGCGCGGGCAGACGCAAAGCCCGTCCGGTCGGAGCGACACGCCCGCCCCGATCACCCCCGTCTTTTGGCTCGGCGTTTCTTGGTAACCAGTGGCCTAGGCCAACGCTAGCTACACAGGTGTGGATTGTCGCAGCAGTACAAGCAGTCGGCGTAGTCGGCAGCCGAGAACTTGATTTCGCTGCACGGGGCATCCAGAGCGCATTGTGCTCGACAAACGTCGACATCGTCGCACTCGACAAACCCTGCCGTGCCCCCAGCGCCGCCTTGGCCTGGGAACTTGCCACCGCAGTCGATGATCTTCTTTTCACCCTCGTCGCACACCTTCTGCGGATCGATGGTCCCGCCGGTGCCGCTCTGGCTCGTCGAGGTGGTTTGCCCCGAGCTGGTGGGCGGTGAGGTGGTGGTGATGGTGTTGGTCGAGTTGCTGCTCGTGTTGGTTTCCGGATCCTTGTCGTCGCCACTGCACGCGGCGACGAGCAGCGCCGCTGAGCAAAGCGCCGCAACAAAGTAAAAGAAGCGGTTTGAAAGAAAACGGTTCGTCATGGCCTAGCCGGCGTAGAGCAACCGCGTCGAGGCGTCGAGTCGACGATGTGCTTTTCTTGCGCTTTTTTTGCGGACTGGTCGGTCTATTTGTGGGTTGGTACCGGTGTACGCTTGCCGGACGGAAGCCGCGCCCACCGCAGCGAGTCACCCACCAAGGTCGAAATCCGCTTGGGTCGGGTGCCATCGACTCTCATGATGTAGAGGCCCGGACCCTTGCCTGTCTTGCGTGTCGAGAAGAAAGCGACCAAGCGGCCGTCGGGGCTGCAAGCTGGGAAGCTGTTGCGGCCGCGGCCTTGGGTCAAGCGCAGCATTCCGCCGCCACGCTCGCCGCTCGAGACCAAATCGGTGTTCTTGCCCGCGCCGACTGCGTAGATGGCCCTCACGCCGTTGGGGTGGCGGCAGAACACGGGCGCTGAGGCGCTGAGGCCAGATGGTGAGATGGGTTTCTGATCGACGAAAATCCGGGGCCCCCATTTGGCGGTGGCGGCGGCAGCGAGCCGGTCGTTGGGTGACCACGCTGGGTGCATGGCCATGTCGACGCCGGTCACGACGCTGAGGTGGTCGAGATCCGGCCCGCGAAAGAGCTTGATGGAGCTGCCCACGCCAATCGAAGCGGCCACCATATTGCGCTTCCGCGACCAGGCGAGCCCATAGACCGAGCCACGCTGAGCGAGACTGAGCGGTGCGGCCTTGCCAGCGGTGTAGATGCGATAGCGTCCTTTTTTGATGCTGGCGCTCCAATAGAGCTTGTGGCCGGGGCCGAAGGTGGGGCTCACAGCTGTCTGGTTGGGCGGCGAAACTGGACGTGGATCGTGACCATCACTGTCGATGACGTACACGCGTCGTGTTCTGCCTTGGGCGTAGACGAAGGTCATTTCGCTGGAGAAGCCGCCATTGGTGCCGGTCAGCGCACCAATGAGGGCGTCTGCGATGCGATGCGATTCGACTCGGGTCTGCGAAGCGTCGATTTCGAACTTCTTCTCGTAGACGGGCTTGCTCCCCACATCGACGAGGTAGGCAATGCCCTTGAGCTCGACGCGGCCATTGGTCAGCTTTTTGCCGCTGATTTTCACGACTGCTTCGGCACCCTTCTTTTTCCAGGCGTCCACGTCGACTGGCGTGCCTGACAGGTAGAGCCCGTCGGGCGCAGCGCTGTCAGGCAGCACCTCGAATTCACCACACAAATCGAGATCGCGCGTCACGACGTTATGGATGGTGACGTCTTCGATGTTGCTCGCCAGCGAAGGCTGGATGCCTATCTTGGGCAGCACCCTGCCGGCTTTCTTCCCAGAGGCTGCCACCACGATGTTCTTGAGGATGTCTTCCGGCTTTGCCGGTCGCTTCTCCTGAGCCGCGACGAGCGGCGCCAAGACTGAAGTGGCGACCAAAGCTGCAACGAGGCTGCCGGCCCACAGGATCCGTTCGCGCACGGGTAGCATTATTTCCTACAGACGAAGATGACGTTGTGAGAATTCTGTCGCAAGGTCGGATAGTTCTCGGGTGGAGGCGGGACCTGTTGGCCGACCGATTGGTCCATAGCCCGTTTTGCGGCGCCGTCGATGTCCGCGTTGCCGCTCGATGTGAAGCCGTAACTGAGCACGGTTCCGTCGCCCCCGAGCCTCACGCTGGCCACCGCCCGGAGCTTCTTCTTTTCCTCGTCGCTCAGCCCTGCGCAGCTCGGGTGGAACTTGCTCAGAAAGAAACCAGCAATCTTGGATAGGTACAAGTTGGCGGCCCGCGCTTTGAGTGGATCGGTCTCCGTGCCGTCCTTGACCCCATCCGGGCTGCCAGGCGTGTCCACGTTGGACGCGCCCGCGTCGGTGTCTTCTTCGAGGGGCGTGTCCACTTGGGCGGCGACGGCTGCGTCTTCGGGCGGAGCGGTGCCCGCGTCTGACAGCGGCACGGTCGTGGGCGGGATGGAGGTCACCTCGGCCTTGGCTTTGGTCGAAACGTGCGCTTTTCGCTCCACCCGCTTGACCGGAGCTTGGCGCACCCATCGGTCGGGCAGCTTGGCGCGCACCCGCTTGCCACCGAGCTTGAGCAATGGTGAGTCCATGTCAAGCACCGGCTTGACTCGAATCGGTACCGCGCCGACGGGCACGATCTCGGGCGCATCGGCGTTTCGGCCGAGGGCGGCATAGGTAACTGCCAGCACCCACCAGCTCGCAACCGTGACCGCCGTGCAGGCCGCCAGCAGCAGC
>CAZRGL010000319.1:0-12744 GCA_964599485.1 uncultured Polyangiaceae bacterium | reverse complement strand
GGCCGCAGTTGCAAGGACCCCAGCTCCTGCAATTTTGCGTGCATGCAACTCGACCCAGGCTACTGCACCGCCGCCTGCAGTAGCGGCGCGGACTGCCCCAATGGCTACGGCTGCATGGGCATCGGCCAGCCCCCGGTTGACGTCTGCGTGAGAGCCGAGGCGCTCTGCGGTCCTGGACAGACGAGCGCATGCGTAGGCAGCTCGTTTTGTGACACTTCGCCCAACATGATCTTGGGTGGCTGCACCACCGAATGCAGCAGCTCAGCAGACTGTCCGCAGCGCGCGGCGCCACTGGCAAAGTGGAGCTGCAACGGTTTGCTTTGCCAGCGTCCGGGCGACGTGTACGGACCGCTTCCGGGCGGCTACAAGCCAGTTGAATACCACTGCAACGCAAGCCTTCAGCCCGTGGCATTGTGCAACGACGCCCAGCACATCGACTTCGTCAATTTCTTGATCCCTCCGCCACCGAACGTCGACTGCAACTCGGGCTACACGACGGCGGGCTCTGCCAACGATTCCTGCGTCAACTCGTGCCGTTACCAGGGTGGCTGCGCCTATGGCTATGCCTGTGTGGGTGTGGGAGGCGTAAACAATGAACGAATTGGGCTTTGCCTGCCAACAGGAAACAACGAGCCTGGCGGCTCGTGCAGCAACGACCCCCAGTGTTCTTTTGGCTACTGCTCGAACGGCAAATGTTCTCGCGACTGCACCGCTGATGGTATCTGTCCCGGCGGGCTGAGCTGCGTGGCTGGTCCAGCCCCCGCAGTCGAGGGCAAGACCTTCATGCGATGCGAATGAGCGGCGTCGTCGGCTCGTGTCTGGCTCAGAAGGCGCTACTGACTCGCGCGCCCCTAGCTCGCTCGCGCGTGTGAAAGCGTGCCCGAGGCGGCCTACTCGGTCTTTCCGTACCAGCAGTCGTCGAAACGTTTGACGGTGCGTGCCTTGCTGGCGCACACGAGGCGCTTGCGGATGAACGGCGAGCCGACGATTTTGTTGCACTCACTCAGCCAGTTGGCCTCCACTTCCTGAGCCGCCTTGCGGGTGTTGTTCTCTGCACGCTGACGAAGCTTGTCGCCCATCTTCTTGTTTTGCAGCTTCTCCAGCTCGTCCTTGAGCCAGGCATTGCCATAGGTCTCTGCCACGACCTTGCAGTCGCGATAGCTCATCTCGTAGTCATCAGGCACTGCTGCTGGCCGCTTCGGCTTGCTCGTCGTCGTTGAGGCTGGGGTTGCGGTCTTCACCAGCTGTTCTTCCTCCTCCTCCACAGTCGGCGTGGCAGCCACAGTGGCAGGCTCAGCTCGCTTGGCAGGTTTGTTGGGCGTGCAGCCGCAGACGGCGACGGTCGCCAAGAGCATCCAACATGACAACATCGAGGAATACCGCATCAGCGGAGGCTTGACCAACCTGGCTGGTGCGTCCAGCTCTTGCTAGCTACCGGCCCCAAAGACCTGTTTTCAGCGAAGCGCCAACTAGAACTCGACTGGAGGCGCTCTTTTGGGCGGGGCGCTAGCTGGGCACTCCCGGGGCTGGCTTGACACCGCGGCAGGGGGACCGATACTAATGGGGTTACCGCATCAACAGCTCGTCTTGATTTTTCGCAAGTCTGGCCGGGCGCGGTGCCGCGGGGGTGTTTTCCGAAAGTTTGAGGGCGAAAGAGCTCAAGTTATGGATGTCGCCAAGTCGCGGGTTTTCTGGACAGACTTGTGTCAAGACGAGCGCTACCAAGGCCACTGGGTGGCGCTAGAGGGCGTTCGTTACGACAGCGGTGTGCCAGTGGATGGCCAAGTCGTCGACGTCGATGAGGATCTGGCGGCGCTCTGTTCGCGTGTTCAGACTGCCGATCACGTGTGTTGTGCGATTCTCTTCTGTGACGACAACAGCAGCGGTATCCGGCGCGCTCGCGTCGGCTGACCCCACCGACGACCCCCAGCGGGCTACTTCACCTTCGGTCGGAGCACCGCACGTCCGTTCTTCTCGACGACCTCGTAGTCGATGCTCTTGCCAGCGCCGTGTTTTTTGCGCAGCTTCGCGGTTTGGCTGTCGAGGCTCTTCTTGAGTTTCTCGTAGGTGAGGCCGGCGATTGACTCGCCTGTGCGGTGTTTTGCCTCGACGTACTGGTTGTAGAGTCGCTTGGCCCGTTCGTCCTCCGCGCTCCGCTTCGGTGGGGGTGGTCGGCGCCGAGGCGGCGGTGGAGGAGCCCGTCTCGCCTCCGGTCCAGGCGGGGCAGGTGGTTGCCGAACCGGTGGCGGAGAAACTGCGGGCCCCGTCGGTCGCGCTGGTGCGGGGTTGGTGGGGCGCTGCTCCGCTGGTGCGGGGTTGGTGGGGCGCTGCTCCGCTGGTGCGGGGGTGGTGGGGCGCTGTTCTGGATTGCCCGACCGTCGAGGCGGAAGTGGCCTGGGCGCCTTTTGTGCGGGAGGCGGGTAACCAGCTCGAGGTTGCTGCTGGTAGCCCTGCTGTGGGTGGCCTTGCTGCGGGCGGCCGGCATGCGGTTGGGGTGGGTAGCCGGCTTGTTGTGGATGGCCTGGTTGTGGGTAGCCCTGCTGCTGGTAGCCCTGCTGCTGGTAGCCCTGCTGCGGGTGGCCGGCTTGCTGCGGGTAACCGGCTTGCTGCTGCTGGTAGCCGGCTTGCTGCTGCTGGTAGCCGGCTTGCTGCTGCTGGTAGCCGGGTGGCTGTGGGTAGCCGGCTTGCTGCGGATGGCCCTGCGGCTGCGCAGTGTAGCCGCCGCTTTGCTGCGCGTTGCCCTGGCCTTGCTGGCCGTACGCCTGCTGGCCGTACGCTTGGCCTTGCGCGGCGCGCTGGGCGGCGTATGGGTCGTGGCCTTGGTGGTGCTGTTGTTCGTCGCCCTGTTGTGCAGCTCGTACGCTCGCCGGTGTGGGCGTGTCGTCGAGCAGATCCCAAGTCTTGACCTCTGGCTTCTCTTCTTCCGCCACGGCTCGCTCGACATCACGCATGCGGGTGCGCTTGCCTGCTGCGTCGAGCGCATCTTTGGCGCCGAAGCGCTTGGCAGCCTTGATGATGTGGCGCTTGAAGGTGCCCTTTTCAATCTCACGTAGGGTGCGCGACCAGTACTGCTGGTAGGTGTTGTACCGCTGGATGATCTGCTGAAACTTGAATCGCAGCCGTGTGTTTTGAAAGCGAACCTTGCGCAGCTGCCAGATGACTCGGTCCACTTCTTTGCGCAGCACATTGGGTGGGATCTTCTCAATCCCGATGAAATACTGCTCATAGAGCGCTTTGAGCCGTTCGACCCGGGGTCCCAGGTCGTCGATCTCCTTGATGAGCTCCTTTCCTTCCATACTTCCGGGCGAGGTTCAGCGCGGTGAAGTCATAGCGGCGTAATCTTCAGATTGTCGAAGCAAACCCGTACAGTCCAGGTGTTGAAGCCGAAATGATCGTGACCAGGCCCCTTTAATGGCTTTGGATCGCGCATTTCGTGCATCAGTTGGCCGTCGACCGACCAGCTCACGGTCTGGCCGTCCGCTCGCTCGATCTTGAAACGATAGCGCTGCCCCTTGACCACGGGGCGGGCTCGGGGATCCTGGGCTTGGGGATCGATCAAAAGGCTGCGCCGGTCCTTGCCATGCTCGTTGATGCGCGCCAGCACGTGCCTCGTGTTCTTCCAGCCACCGAAAATCGGCAAGTAGCTGGTTGCCTCCGTGTAGCTGACCTTGGTGGCGCCGGTGCGGCCGTCGCCCCACAGCTCTGCTTTGATGTCACCGTCGCGCGAGCTACTGGTCGCGTCGAACTCGATGCGGGCGTTGACGGGCAATCTCCGACGCAGCCACACCCCACGGTTCTTGGCGATGCGGCCACAAAGCTGGTTGTCCTCTATGCGCCAGACAGAGCTGAGAGGGCGCCAGGCGCCGCCGAGGTACCTGCGGTTGAAGTCGTCTGCAAATTCTGAGGTGATGGCCGGATCGGGCTTGGTGGCGTGCAGCAGGCCCCTCGAAGCGCCGGCGGGAGGCGTGCGCGCGCTGCCTCGTTGCGGCTCCTCTTTGCTGGCTGGCCCCTCGGGCACGCAGCCCAAAAGGACCATTGAGCCTGCGGCCCAACACCATGTCGCCAACGCGAGCGCTCGGTGTCTGCACAGCCTCATCGGCCGATGATAGCAGACGGCGGTCGCAGAAGCGGTGCTGCGGATCAGTCTATGCGCAGGGGCGTTTGCCGTCATTCGTTTGGGCGAGCCTTGACAACCCACACTTCGAGAGTTATCAAACTATCGAAAGATTGGGCTGACCATGGGCGAGCCAGATCAAAAACTGTTGGTCAAGATGTTCAAGGCGCTTTCGAACGCGAATCGCTTTCGATTGTTCATAGAGATCTTGCAGGCAGGGGAGAGCTCCTTCGAGGAAGGGCACGCCTGCTTCGTCCACACCATCATGGAGCGGCTCGACATCGGTGCACCTACCGTGTCCCATCACCTCAAAGAGCTCGTCAATGCCGAGCTCATTCGCACCGAGCGCCGCGGCAAGTTCCTCACTTGTCAGGTCAACCCCGAGGCCCTCAGCGCGCTGAGCACTTTCTTTACGCGTTGATGCAAGCGCCCCCTCCAACTTCTTGGAGCGGGCTGCTCTAATAATTCGACACTTGTCAAAATATCAAACAATTGAGCGTCTGCCACCAGAAACAGGAGCACAGCCATGTTGCAAACCCATGCCAATCACGCCAAGAACACCAGCGCACAACGCCCCAAGAAGAAGAAGGGCAAGCGTTCCGCACCGAAGCGCAGCGTCGACAGCAGCACCATGAAGAAGGTCGTCATCCACAAGGCCGGAGCTTACGACCGACTCACCATCGCGAGCGCAGCGAGCCTCGAGACAGCCCCAGGCGAAGTAGTCGTCGATGTGAAAGCCATCGGGGTCAACTATGCCGACTGCATGGTGCGCATGGGCTTGTACCAGTCGGCCAAAGAGTTCGTCGGCTGGCCGATTACGCCTGGCTTCGAGGTTGCCGGCACGGTGCGCGCGGTGGGTGAAGGCGTCGACGCGCAGTGGCAACCCGGCACGAAGGTGATCGCGATCACCCTTTTCGATGGCTACGCCACCCAGGTTCGGGTCAAACAGGATTACATTTTCGCCATACCCGCGGGGCTGAGCTTCGAGCAAGCGGCGGGTTTTCCGTCGGTCTATCTAACGGCCTACTACGCGCTTCACGAGCTGGCCCACCCGCGCCCTGGCGCCAAGATTCTGGTCCACTCGGCCGCCGGTGGCGTTGGTGGTTGCTTGTTGCAGCTGGCAAAGCGAGCCGATTGTGAGGCGACCGGCGTGGTTGGTGCGTCGCACAAGATCGCCAAGGCCCAAGCGCTGGGCGCCGACCACGTGATCGACAAATCCGCTCAGGATCTCTGGGCCGAAGCCGAGCGCATCGCCCCCGAAGGTTTTGATGTCGTGTGCGATGCCAACGGCGTGGCCACGCTCAAGCAGAGCTATGAGCACCTTCGAGCGAGCGGCAAGCTGGTGGTCTACGGCTTTCACACCATGATCCCCAAAAAAGGTGGCAAGCCCAATTGGCTCAAGCTCGCCAGCGGCTACTTCCGTACGCCCCGCTTCAACCCCCTCAATCTGACCCAAGACAGCAAGAGCATCTTGGCCTTCAACCTCAGCTTTCTCTACGACCGGACCGACGTGCTCGAGGTCGCGATGGGCGATCTGGTGGGCTGGCTCGAAGAGGGATCCATCACCGCGCCGCCCGTCACCACCTATCCGATGAAGGAGGTGGCCAGCGCACATCGTGACCTCGAGTCGGGGCAGACGACGGGCAAGCTCGTGTTGATCCCGTAGCCGCAAGTGAGGTGAGCGATTGGCTCACCACCAGACTTCTAGAGCAGCTGATGCTTGCTGAGAGCGATGGGTCCGCGTAAGGACCATCGCATGCATCCTATCCTGTTTCGCATCCCGATGCCGGGATGGAAGCTGCCCCTGATAGGGCAACTCGACTCCATCCCCATCTACAGCTACGGCGTGATGCTCGGCTTGTCCTTGGTGGTGGGTTGGTACCTCACCCTCGGGCTGTGCAAGAAAGACGGACTGCCCGAAGAGACGATGGCGAACAACTACGTCATCACTGCCATCGTGGCGGTGGTGGCGGCTCGCTTGCTGTACGTGCTGACCAACTTGGACGAGTTCAAGACCTTTGGGGCCGTGTTCTCCATGCGCACCGGCGGTCTCGTCGCCTATGGTGGCTTCCTCGGTGGCTTTGCCGGCTCGCTCGCCTACTTGCGCAGCAAGCGCATCCGCTTGATGCCCTGGGCCGACGTGGCCGTACCCAGCCTCGCGTCAGGGCTCGCGATCACCCGGATTGGTTGCTACCTGTTCGGCTGCGATTTTGGCAAGCCCTTGGCGGAGACCGCACCAGCTTGGCTCAAGGCCATCGGTACCTTCCCCAAGTGGGCGTCCGGGACCATCTCGCCAGGAGTGGGCTCGCCGGCTTGGCACGAGCACGATCTGCGCAAGTTGGTGCCGCCCGACGCCACCCATTCGCTGCCTGTCCATCCAACCCAAATCTACGAGTCGTTGGTGGGGATTGGGCTGCTGGCACTGCTGCTGTGGGCTCGTCGCAGGCAGCGTTTCCGCGGCCAAATCTTCTTCTTGTTCACCTTCGCGTACGGGGCGATTCGATTCATGATCGAGATGCTCCGCGACGACCCCGAGCGGGGCAGCTTGCCCATGGCGATGGCTGAGCATGTGCTGATCCCGCTGTGTTTGGTGGTCCTAGCTGTTGCCTATTGCTTCAGCTTCGCCCGCCTCGCCGAAAACACCACGGTGCGGCGGGTCACCCAGGCGCTGTCCTTCGTCCCCGCTGTGGTAGCCATCGTGTTGCTACGTCCTGAGACGTTTGCCGGTGCGGTCAACATCTCGCTGTCCACTTCGCAGTTCATCGGCCTGGCCAGCGCCGTGGCAGTGGCGGTGGCCTATTGGGTCTACGACAATGCGGCCCTGGCGCACCCCGAAACGGCCATGGAGCTGACCCTGCCCTCGACGTCGGGAGACGACGACGAGGACGATGAGGATGAGGACGACCTAGAGGATGACGACGAGGGCAATGCCTCAGACGACAAAGCTCCGCGCAAGCGCTCCAAAGCGGCCAAAAAGCGAAAGAGCAAGCGGGACGACGAGGACGACGAAGACGAACCGGTTGCCAAGCGCAAGAAGGCGAAAAAGAAGAAGAAAAAGAAGCGAAAGCCGCCGCAGCAGTCCAAAGAGCAAGACAGCGACGATGCTCCTTCTGGCGGTCCGGAGGCTGGCAGCGAAGATCTAAAGAAGGATCCCGAGCCCGAGTCGGACGGTGACCCAGAGCAGGATCGTGACCCAGCCGAGCCAACATCAGTCGACGGCGGCGACGGACCGCCCTCGGACCGCAGCGAAGACGACAAATAGCTGGTCGCGGCGCTATGCTGCAGCGGTGCCCCTCTCTGTGCGCGCGCTGCGCGGTCCCGCCGGCGCCCTGTTCTCCTTTTGGCTCGCTCTGGCGTTCCCGGCAGTGGCTCAGGCTGGCGCGTCGAAAAAGAGGGGTAGTGACACGACCAAACACGCGGCCGACGCCTCCCGCGTAGCCGCCGCCACGCCGGACGACGATGGCGCTGAGGATGAAAAGGATGACTCCGCAGCGTGGCTCAGCAGCGAGCTCGGCGACACGTCCGAACAAGACGGCAACGGGGCGCGGCTACGCTATGTGCTGTCCGGCATCGCTTTGCGCGGCAACCTGCGCACGGCCGACCGGGTCATCCTGCGCTTCATCCCCTTTTCCGCTGGCGATACGCTCGATGTCAACGACGCTGAGCTCGAGCTGACGCGCTACCGCTTGCTGGGGACAGGGTTCTTCTCGTCGGTGAGCCTTTCTTTGCGCAAAGGGCGACGTCGTGGCCAGGCGGTGTTGGTCGTCACCGTGGTCGAGCGCAATACGCTCATCGTGGAGCACGTAGCGATGGGCGTGGCCGCAGACGAGGACACCGACGGCAACTCGCAGCCTTTGTCGCCTTACCTCGGCTTGCAGCTGGCCGAGACCAACCTCGCGGGCACCGGCATCACCCTTGGCGCAGGGGTGGGGGTGGCAGCTGACCAGTTCTCCCTCGCCACCCGGTTTGCAGATCCTGCCTTCCTGGGAACCCCCTGGGCCTTGACCGCGAACCTGCACTACATCGATGCGCGCGATTTCTTCGGCAACAAGCAAGTGGTGTTCGAGAGCCCACTGCTCGAGCAGCGTGAGGTTACCGATTACGCGGTGGTGAGCTACCGGCGCTTCGGCGGAAGCGTGGGCGCTGGTTACGATCTGGCGCTGCCGCTACGCGTACTCTTCGATTACAACGTGGAGCGCGTCGAGGCGATCGTGCCCAATACCGCGTCGCACGTGCGCGGCAACACGCGTGAGCCGATCGACTTCGATGTGCTGCCGGGTAACAGTGTGCTGTCGAGCCTGCGTGTCGCCCTCGTCTACGACTCGCGCGACGCGCCCTTTTTGCCAACCCGCGGGACCTACGCGTCGCTACGTGGGAGCCTCGGGCTGCCACCCTTGGGCAGCAGCTACGCGTTCCAAAAGGTGGAGCTGAGCTACCAGCACTGGCTGCGTCTGCCTTGGCGGCACATCCTGAGTCTCGAGCTGCAGGCCGGGCTCATCGCTGGCGACCCGCCCTTTTTCGAGAAGTTCTTCGTTGGCGATTTTACCGATCTGCTTCCCGACCGGACCCTCGGGCTCAACCCCGACCGCCGTCAGCCGCCCAACTATCTGGGCACCGACATCATCGAGAACCGCTACGGCGACTACGCGCTCAAGCTGGAAGGCGAGTACCGCATTCCGCTCTACCATGGCAAAGGATCAGTCTATGGAATCGACTTCTTCGCTGCGGGGGGGCTGTATGCCCTAGCCACGGACCGTGATTTCAGCGATCCGCCGAGTGGCTACGAAGGATTCGAGCGGGTTCCCGTCGATCTCACCTACAACCTGGGTCTGCGCATCGAGACCTACGTCGGAGGTTTTTCCTTGGCGTTCTCGAACTTGCTCGGGCTCTTGCCGGCACGCGGGGGCGGTCGAAAGTGAGACGACTGTGGGCCTTGGCGCTTGGCGCGGGGCTGCTGCTGGCTACGTCTATGGCGTCGGCACAGCCGAAGATCCAGGGACGCACCCTGAAGCAACGAAACGCCAAGATCGCACGCGACAAGACGTGGGTGACCATGAGCGTGAGTTGGCGGGACGTCGTCAACAAGCCGACCCGCAAGAAACTGCTCAGCGGCCTGCCGACGGTCATCGCAATGCGCGCCTACGTGTTTGCCGACAAGGCGCAGCAGCCGCTGAGCCTCTCCATCCAGACCTGTAAGGTGGTGTTCGACTTGTGGGATGAGGTGTTCCGAGTGGATGTGCGCCGGGCTGGGCAGCGCCGTCAGACCATCGCCGTCAACGTTGAAGGTGTGCTGCGGCGCTGCGGCGAAGCGCGGCGTTTGCCCGTGGTCAAAGCAAGCAGGTTGACCACCTCGCAGAAGTACTTCGTCGGCGTGCTCGTGGAGGTCAACCCGCTGAGCAAGAAGACGATGGAGCGAATCAAGCGCTGGGTTGCGCGCCCCAAAGGAGTTGGCGCTGTAGGCCCAGGAGACTCGCTATTTGGAAGTTTCGTGGGCCTATTCATCACCCATGTGCCTGACGCCGACCGGACTTTGTCGTTCCGCACGCCCGGCTTCGTCCCGGCCAAGCTTCCGGTGGCCAAGCCACCTGCGCGTGGCAAAGCAACCAAGCCGCGCAGTTAGCCGCTGCAGCGTCTGGAGCGGCCCACGCCGAAAGATCGGCGTTCTGGCGCCGCTCGTCGCATGATTTTCCACTGGTGTCGGACAGCTGCCTACAGCGCTGCGTCAACCGTGCGGGTTTTTTGTACTTTTGTGATCCAGGGGTTGTGTCGCCCTGCGAGTGCACGGTATCAACAAGATGCAGTCCGTCGCGTTTGTCGTGTGCGGGCCCTACCTTCAGGAGGGGTATTTCATGCGAGCCAATTGTTTCCGCCTCGCAGGCTTTTGCGCCATGGCGCTTCTGGCGGGCTCCGTAGCCGTCACCCACGTATCGCCCGCGCAAGCTCAAGGCGCACCTATCGTTTCCAAGGCAGTTGCCGCCAAGAACAAGAAGGAGGCTGTCAAGTCCTTCAAGGCGGCCAAGAAAGCGCTAGCCGCCAACAAGCTGCCAGAGGCGCTGGAGCTGTTTCGGAAAGCCGACAGTTTGTTTCCGGGCTCAAATCCGAAATACCATATTGCTTTGACGCTCGATAAGCTCGGAAAGGCGGCCGAGGCCGTGGCGGCTTACCGTAAGTTCATGGATGGTAACCCCGTCGAGAACGCCCGCTCGGAAAAGGGCAAGAAGCGCTACATGGGCTTCGTTGCTGCGGCTGGTGGACGAGTCGCAGCGCTCGAGGCTGGCTTGCCAGCCACAGTCAACCTGACCATCACTCCACCTGGTATCGCCGCGACGATCATGGTCGACGGCAAGCCAGCAGCAGGTCCCTCGATCTCGCTGCCGGCCGGTCAGCACCAAATCGTAGTCAGCGCCCCGGGTCACCAGACAGTGACCCAGACGCTGAGCTTGCGCGGCAACGAGACCCGCGCGCTTCCCATCACCCTGGTTGCGGCCGCGCCGCCGCCGCCACCGCCTCCACCACCACCGCCTCCACCACCTCCACCACCACCCGAAGAAGGTGGTCGTTCGAACGTGCCCGCCTACGTGACTTTGGGCATTGCCGGTGCTGGGGCCATTCTCGGTACGGTGTTCGGGATTCAGGCGCTCGGCGCCAAGAGCGACTTCGAGGACAACCCGACTGAGGACGACGCTGACAAGGCAGAGCGCGCGGCACTGATCGCCGATATGTCTTTTGGCGTTGCGCTCACCTTCGGTATCACCGGCGCAGTGCTCTTGTTCAGCGGCGGCGATGACGAAGAAGAAGCCGAGAAGTCGGCTGCTATTCCTGTTCTTGCCCCGGTCGTCGGCCCCAAGGGTGGCGGCATGGCCGCAACGTGGACTTTCTAGCTTAGGGGGATGCAATCGTGAGCAAGCTCAACATGAAGCCTAGGTCCTCAACATTCGTCTTCGGCGCTCTGGTCGTCTCGTTCGTCGCGCTCGGCGCGCTGAGCGTGGGCTGCGAGCTCATCGCAGCTGTCGATCGCAACTTGATCGGCGGGACCACTGCCACCGCCACTGGCGGCGGCGGTGGTAGCACCAGTGGTACCGGCGGCACGACGGCTGGCGGCGGCGGCACCGGTGGTGCAACTGGCGGTGGCGGCACTGGCGGCAGCCCCTGCGTTCCCAGCGAATGCCCGGGGATGGATACCGACTGCGCCAAACGTGGCTGCGGTATGAACGGCTGCGTCGTCAACAACGAGGCGGCGGGCACTACTTGTGACGAAAATGGCGGTACAGTCTGCGACGGCAGCGGCCAGTGCGTCGAATGCTTGACGAACACTGACTGCACCGGCGGCAAGCTGTGCGACGTGCCAAACAACAAGTGCGTCGATCCGACCTGCATGGACAACACGAAGAACGGCAATGAGACCGACATCGATTGCGGTGGCGGGATCATGGGCGGTTCTGGCGGCAGTGGCGGCGGCGGCAGCACGGGCTGTTCGGGCTGCGCAGACACCAAGGACTGCCTGGTTGCAACCGACTGCTTGAGCGGCTTCTGCACCACGGGCGGCGGCTCGGGCGGCTCTGGCGGCACTGGCGGTGCGGGCGGTGCGGGAACTCCGACCTGTCAGCCATGCGTCGTCGATGGCGATTGCGCCTCAGACAAGTGGTGCGACAACGGTGCCGCGAACGGCGGAACTTGTGTCGACAAGCTCGTCAACGGCACCATCTGCACCGATCCTGGTCAGTGCACCAGCGGCAACTGCGCCGATGGCAATTGCTGTGACACGGCTTGCTCCGGTACCTGCGAGTCCTGCGTGGCTGCGGACACAGGTGGAACGAATGGAACGTGTGCTGGCGTAACAGCAGCCACCGACCCGGCCAACGAGTGTGGCGATCCAGCCAATTGCGAAGGCGACAACTGCAGCGGCAGCGCAGGATCGTGTGAGTTCGCGGCCAACAGTGTGGTCTGCCGAGCCAAGAACGGCGATTGCGACGTGGAGGAGAAGTGCACGGGCAGTGCCTTCGGCTGCGCCGCGGACGCCGTCGAGCCGGCAGCGACCGTTTGCAACGCGGCGGTTGGCGATTGCGACTTGGCAGAGGTCTGCGACGGCAGCGCCAAGACGTGCCCGGCCGACGCCGTGAAGGCGAACGGGACGGAGTGTCGAGCGAGCACCGAGGCCACTTGCGATCCGGCGGAGAATTGTGACGGCAGCGCCAAGACCTGCCCGAACGATGTCCATACCGCCGCAGCCACGCCGTGTGGAGGGGCGCTCACAGAGCCCACCTGCAACCCGGATGCTTGCGATGGCAACGGCGCCTGCACGGACGTGGCCGACGCTGCCGACAGCACGTCGTGCACGGACAACGGTGGTACGGTCTGCTGTAGCGGCACTTGCATCGGTAGTTGCGGCTCCGGCGGCTCCGGCGGCGCAGGCGGCGCAGGCGGCGCAGGCGGCGCAGGCGGCGCAGGCGGTGCAGGCGGCTCCGGCGGCGCAGCAGGCGGCTCCGGCGGCTCCGGCGGTGCCTGAGCACGTGCGCGGCTAGCGCGCGCAATGATGGCGAGGGCGGGGTGTAAGGCGGCCGCCCGCGCCGGTTGTGCGCTCTTAGGGGGTGGCCCAATTGGAGCGCACACGCCCCCGGCAACCCCCACCC